>CAYMFF010000004.1:0-73546 GCA_964389575.1 uncultured Chitinophagaceae bacterium | reverse complement strand
GGCCCAAAGGCTTCAACATTATGGCAGGCTAGTTTTTTGTATGGGGCATCGTTAAAGAAAATCATGGGTTTCATAAACGCACCTTTTTCTGCATCGCCATCAAGTACCTCAAAGTTCTCTGTTGGGTTGCCAATGATTAATTCATTTTCTGCTTGGAGTTTTTCCATAGCTTCAAAAACATCGGCTCGTTGGTCAGTTCCTGCCAAAGGTCCCATGCGTGTATTTTCATTTGTTGGGTTTCCAATAATATTTTTTTCTAGTCGTGCACCTAAAGCATTTTTTACATTTTCTACTTGCTCTTCGGGTACTATCACTCTTCGAATGGCTGTACATTTTTGTCCAGCCTTTACCGTAATTTCTCTTGCTACTTCTTTTATAAAAATATCAAACTCCGGCATATCGGGTGTTACGTCTTTTCCTAATACGCAACAGTTTAAACTATCGGCTTCCATAGTAAAAGGCACACCTGCTTCTGCTAATTTTGGTGTAGCCTTGAGCATATTTCCTGTAGCTCTACTACCTGTAAAGGTGACAACATCGCCAAGCTCTACATGGTCTAAAATTCCTCTAGCGCTACCGCAAACTAATTGCAAACACCCTTCGGGTAAAATCCCTGAGGCAATAATTTCTTTTACAACGGCTTCGGTTAAGTACGAAGTAATTGTAGCTGGTTTTACAATAGAGGGAACGCCCGCTAATAAATTCACCGCAATTTTTTCGAGCATTCCCCATACCGGGAAATTGAATGCATTAATATGTATCGCTACACCATCCTTAGGCGTCATAATATGATGACCAATAAAAGTTCCTTCTTTGGATAAGTTAGCTACTTGTCCTTCGAGATAAAACGGTTCATTAGGAAACTGACGACGTAAGCTAGCATAGGTAAATAAGTTTCCGATACCGCCTTCAATATCTATCCAGCTATCTACTTTGGTAGCCCCAGTTTGAAAACTGATTGTATAGAAATCTCTTTTTTTAGATTGTAAATGCAAGGCTAATTTCTTGAGCATAAGGCCTCTATCATGAAAGCCCATTTTGGCTAATTTTACGCTGCCTTTGGTTCGGCCGTAGTGCATCATAGCACCAAAATCTAAACCGGCACTGCTTGCGCTATAAAGTGCTTCGCCTGTGGAAGCGTTGAATAGTGTTTTACCTTCTCCGGTGCCTTTTACCCATTTTCCTTCTGCGTAATTTTCTAATAATTGTAATGCCATTTATCTGTTTTATTGAGGGTTGCTAAGATAAGAATTAGATGACATTAATAATACTGTCAGTCTGAGTTTATCGCAAGGTGAAAAGAATACAATAGTCTTGTTATAATTTTTACATTAAAAGAAAACTAATTTAATTTTTATGACAAAAGAATTATCTTGCAACTTGAATGGAGCGCACTCAATTTATAGCTGCACTGGAACAACCAAATAATGTAATGGAATTGCCTGATGGTATGTGTAAGCAATTGGTGCAAGAGTATCCTTACGCCATCTTGTTGCAATTATTGCATCATAAGCAAGATGGACTAGCAACAAAAACGAATCTAAAAAAGCTGGGTTTGCATTTTGAAAACCCGTTGCATTTGTCACAAGCACTTATTCATTTTGAATTAAAAGAAAGTGGGAGCGCTGCCGTTTCTAAACAAAGTAAGATTAAAGTAGCAGAAAGTGATAGTAAGAAAAAAATGCGCATTGCCGAAAAGGCAAAAGCCGTAAAACAAACACCTGTAGCTGAAACCAATCAAATACATCAGCAAGAATCAATTGTTGAGCCGATTATTGAAACGGAACAGCAAGAAGCCGTGGCAGAAGAAACTGATGAACAGATTCCAGCGGCTATCGATAATCCAACGGATGATGTTTTAGAGCTGATTAATGAATTGCCGGAAGAGAATCCTATAAAAAGTGTGTCTCAAGAAAATGAAACTATTGAAGTAGAGCCAGAAACTGCAGAAGATCCTGGTGATTTAATGGTAATGATGAGTTTTACGGATTGGCTACAATATTTTAAGGCAAAAAAGGAGAACGAAGAGGAGGATAAAAAAGGTAAAGATGCAATCAGAAGTGCCTGGCAGAAAGAAAAATTGGCCGAGGCAATGGATGATGAAGAAGACGTGGTGCCAGATGAAATCTTTGAAAAAGCTATGAAATCTGTTTCTTTTGGTGATGGTTTAGTAACCGAGCCACTGGCTGAGCTGTATGTAAAGCAAGGAAAGACTGAAAAAGCCATAGAATTATATAAGAAATTAAGTTTGCTCAATCCTGAAAAAAAAGTTTATTTTGCAAGCCGAATAAAAGATTTACATCTTTTAAAATAAAGAGATTATGAACGTATTGTTTTTGATATTAATTATACTTATCTGTGTAGTATTATCCTTTTTTGTATTAATTCAAAACCCAAAGGGTGGAGGAATGGCTGGAACCTTTGGTGGTTTTGGGAATCAAGTGATGGGTGCTAAGCAAAGCGCAGAGGGCGTTGAAAAGGTAACTTGGTGGAGCATGGGTGCGTTAGCCCTTGTTGTTCTTCTTTCATTTGTAATGATGGATAAACCTACGAATACAAAAGCAAGCGGTAATGAAGCTGGCAAGCCTTTAAAAGCTACTACTGCGCCCATTCAGGCACCTACACCACCTCCTGCTAATACAGCAGCTCCCGGTGCTACAGGTTCAGCACCTGCTGGAACGCAAGGTCAAAATCCAAGTGGCGCTCAAGGAGCACCTGCTGGTCAAGCGGCTCCTGCAGGTTCAGGCGAAGCGCCTTTGCCTCAGCCTTCCGAGAATAAATCAACGGATTAAATCAATTTTACTTTACTATTATTGAGGCGCTAAAGTGTCTAATTTTATTCATACATAATCTACTATATATATTATAATGCCTATTTAAATTACTGATTAACAGTTGTTAATAATATTATTAATCATTAATATATAAATAAATCTATATATTCGCATTTCAAATATTTCTTTATCATGAAAAATTACAATTTTAAAAAGATTATCATTCTTTTCGTTTTAGCATTAGCGCCCTTGCTTTCTAAAGCACAAGTGCAGTGGTATGCCTCTAGCGGACCTACCACACAAGTAACGGACATGAATGTATGTGGAGACACTACTTTTTCTGTTTATATCTATAATCCAACAACGACAACTTTGCTCAATAATCTTATTGATATTGATCTTCCTACCGGTGTAGAGTACATTGGAGGAAGTGTCTTGGAAACAACCACTGCCACAGGCTTAAAAAATGTTGTAGAAAGCAATATAAGCGATTTGGGTAGACCTTATTTTAGTTTTGATTCAATTCCGTCTAATGACTGGGTTTCATTTACTTATCGGGTGCATACTCAGTGTGGTGTTAGTGGTAACTCAATTCCGATACCTATTACATTAAGTTTTAACGGGGGAAGTGATAGTCCATTTGGCTTGAATGCAGTTAATATTAATTCGGCAACCATAAATATAGTAGGTGCTACCAATCAGAATATTACAAGTGACATTGGTACGAATTACCAGCAAACGATAACATTGCGTAATGCAGGACTCGGTTATTTAGACAGCTTGACCGACGATTTAGAAGTAAAAGTACTACTGGATGCGACATCTTGTTTATCCATTACAGCACCAGATAAGGGAACACTCAGCGGTGATACGTTAATATTGCCCAAGTCCATTTTCGCCACAATTGGAGATAATGATGGAAAATGGGAAAATAACGAGGATATACAAGTAACGTACACGGTATCAGTTAGTTGTTGTGATAATCTTAGTAGAAATATTCAAGCTTATTGGGGGTGTGATGGTAATATATGTGAAACAACGAGTTCATTCCCAAGTAGTGTAGTCATCCCTAATAATATTCCTAACCTAAATGTGACTATGCCCGTTGTAGATTTAGATTATTGCTTTAATGGTGATGATGGTTGGGGAACGAACAACTCATTAAAACAACAAATAAGAATTATCAATTCAGGAGGCGGAAACGCTATGAATTTAAAACTTACACTTTCTTCATATATACCGGGTAGTGGAGAAGGTCACAATGTAATAGACACATCGGGATGGGTATTGAGAAATGCGGCTGGTGATTCTATTGGTCTTTTTACGAATTATAATCCTATTAGTACAGTGACTACTATAAAAACAACTAGTTGTTCAAATTATTTAAGAGCAAGAAACATTGAAGCAGATTTTAGTGGTATTTCAGTGCCAGCAGGAGATACAGTTTATATAGAATTTGATACCTATTCGGAAAACGTAAGTTGCTATAACTCTTGCGGTGGAAACTATCCTTGGGTAAAATTTGCAGCCGCATTAGATTATCAGGGTCCCTGTATGAGTACAAATTACAATCGACCGATTAAAAACCTATTTAATAAAACGATTGTATTATTAGATAATACATCTGAGATGCCAACAGATTTATTTGATGGTCAAACGTTCAATTTATCTGTTGACTATTCCAGATATAGTACAGGTATGAAGAATGCTGCTGATGGAAAAAGTTATTGGTTTGTACCATTGGCGGGTAAAGGTTTAGCAATTAATGGTACGCCTACTTTAGAAAGATTAGGAACAACCACACCGGTGGCTAACTTGAATAGTTTTGTTCAAAACGATACCTTGTTTATTGAGTTAGTGCCTAATGTGAGTTGGCAAGGAACTCAACTTACAATTCCAATGATTGCATCTTGTGTAGACGGTGGAGGAACAAAGTCTATTAACTTTGGTCACAGAACTTGGTATGATACTACTTGTGCCAATCCAGCATTTTGGTATAGCCATTGTAACAATAATACATATACCATACATTGTCCTGAGCCTTGTCCAACAGGAGGAGCTACTCCAAGAAGGTTTAGTTTGACACGAATAAACTTAGGTCAAGGAGATACCAATAATGACGGTAAACCCGATGGTGCTATTGATTCAACTAAAATAAATGTACATCATGCGATTAATGGTGATACCCTTTTAGGTCGTTGGGAAATTTATGTAAATCCTAATGTGGAACCTGCTAATCCTAATGTTGGTCTAGATTTTCCATATACATTTATAGAGTTTGATTTAGAAACCCCAAGTGGTGGTAATAATACTGCAACTACAGCGTTAACGGCTCTACCCAATGCTTCCGTCACGGTTTATCCAAATGGAAATGGAGCACCTATCAATTGTATCGTCACTCCAACTGTTATGGGTCAAATTGCGACCTATGATTTAAGTGCCTGTAAGAATCCATTGGCAGGAGGTGACAGTATTGTTGTAGAAGCATTATATATTGCAAACGGTTCATTGGATAATGGTGGATTTAAAAACTATGTTACAGATAATGATGTTTATTCAAGTTATACCGCTACACCTGCGCAAACATACGCTACCGTTGATAGTATAAATGGTGAACGTCATACATGTGATCGTTATAATGATTACATGCAGATTTATAACATTTACAGCAGTAAGTTTACGAGAAACCCACAAGTAAAAGCGATCAGTGGGTGTGATAATTTATTAGAATTTAATTTTAGAAGATACATAAATGTGCAAGCTTCAAATGTTTGGTTCCCATACGAATATCGTTTTGTAGATGTTGTAGATACATTCTTTGTGCGAATTAGTCCTTCATTGGAGTATCGTCCGGGGTCTGCTAGATTAAATGATGGAACAACAGGTGGCGTTAATGCTAATGGAACCATAATACCAGATGCTCAAATTTATAGAGATGGCGCGCACCTGGTATTCGCTAATCTTAAAACATTATATACTCCTTATGGTGGTACTATCGTTCCACAAGATGAGGTTGAAAGTACTGCGCAGCTTGCGTTTAGTGTTGACCCAACTTGTGATGCTGTTCCGGGAACAACAATTCCAACTCGTTTTGGTGTAGCTGTAGCTGGTAATGGAGTAAATATTCCAACTACGTATAATCATGCTTTTAATTATGGTTCGACCTATCCTGGAGGTAATGCAGACAGCTCTGCAATTGTAAATTTCCCGTACGATGCAGCAATTCCATTTACAACAGGAGGTGGTACAATTGCATTGTTTGGTGATGAGGCTAGTTGGAATCTAAATTTAAACAATGCATCCTCCGATTTGGATGCCTTAAACTCTTGGATGTATATCGAAACATTATCAGGGGGAGCACTTACGAACTTAACTGTAGAATTAAATGGAACAACCAATATTCAACAACAGTTAAATGGATTCTACCAATTGGGTACCAACCTAAGATCTAGCTCAACACCATATCGAATTTCTGGTAATTTGACGACGTGTGACACTGTGAAGTTATTGGTTCATACTGGATATGATTGTGTTTCTTATCCTTCAGCTTTTGATACTTCATTGTGCTATCAAACAGATACTATAATAGCTTATAGTTTCCCAACAGGAACGGATGCTGAATTTCAAGTCAACTGGAATGGAGGAAACAATTCAGTAGCTTTTTGTGCGCCTTTTGATGTTGAACTTACTTTAAATAGTACTCAGCTCGGTGATATCGCTAAGCTAGATAATTTTTGGTTGATTCCTTTCGGTTTTGATTTAGACCAGCCTAATATTCAGATAGAATATCCAATTGGTACGGGTTATCGTGCACCAAGTAATCCAGGTTCTATTAGTGTGTTGGGTCAGCTAATGACAATCGATTATAATCTCTTAGATGATTCATTAGCCGCTGGATTAAGTGGGTCTTATGATACTACAACCAAAGCGCTTAAAATTAGAGTCCCATTTAACACCAGTTGTGGAGCTTCTAGTGGAGATCAAATTACGGTAATATACAATTCGCGTTCTGCATGTGGCGATTTCTTGCCTACATTGACTAAGGAGTCACCTCCAATAATCTTTACTCAAGCAGCTATTCCAGGTTATACAACTACGCCAATTGGTCGCATGGACACAATCGGAGATTGTGCTACGAATAGTACGTTTAATTTTTATGTAGACCTAGCTATCAATCAGGTAACGCAACAGACGCAAGTGGGCGATAGTATTTTTGTGGTAGTGCCACCTGGTGTAACTTTTAATAGTTATAGCCCAACAGCACCGGGTCAGATGGATCAACCAGCAACAGGTCCCTTTGGACCTACTGATTTGGGTAATGGACAGTTGCGATATAGCTGGCCAATGACGCCTAATTTAACAACCGGTGATTCTATCAAGTTCTACTTTGACGTAAACTTTGATTATTCTAGTTTCCAAGGTTGTAATCAAGCATTTAGTGATTTCGTAATTACAACGGGTAGTGGTAGCCAGGTTACTTGTAATGGAGATACTTGTAGTGTATTGGCAATTAATGGTAGAGGAACGAAAGGCTTAGAAATTGATTTACCTCGTTTAACGGCCACTTATACTAACGCAACTTGCGCTGTTTCAGGCGAAGGAGTATATGCTATGAAAGGTGACTTAGATATTTGTAACGAAAGTGGATCTGTAGTTCCTGCAGCTACACAAACTACCGTTGAGTTCTATGTAGATCGTGACGAAAGTTTGGATTACAGTTCTGGTGATAGTTTAATTCACGTAGAAACTACAACTAGCGCCATTGCGGGCAATAATGCTTGTGTTACTATCCCAGCAGTGCAATTAACCTTGCCAGACAGTTTGGCGGCTCGTCAAGGAATTGTAACCGTTATTCGTCGCAATCCGACTGGAACAAATCCAGAGCAATGTGTATGTGATACGGCAACTTCTGAAAACTTTATTTGTAATACTATATTACCAGTAACCATCATTGACTTTAGCGGTAAGCGATTGTCCAATGGTATGAATGAGTTAGTATGGAATGTAAGTGAAGAAAAAGACATGCTTTCCTATGAACTATTTAAAAGTGAAGATCAAGAAAGATGGAGCATGATAGGTAGTATTGGTGCTAAAAATGAAGTAGGAGCGAAACGTAGATTAAGCCTGTTAGATGAAACTCCAGCTTCTTCGGCATACTACAGATTACGATTAGTAAATCAAGATGGTAGCAAGCTAATTCATAATGAAATAGTACATATTACAAGTTCAACCATCGTCAACGGTGCTGTAATGGTTTATCCGAATCCGACTTCAGGAGATTTGACATTTGTTTACGATGTAGAATCATCTTTGACGGATCAGTTCTTGAATATTGAAATAGTTGATTTGTCAGGTCGTATTATTATAAAAGAATCAGCCTTGTTAAGCAGTTCAAATAATCGCAAGACCTTGTCTACAAAAGGGATTGCCAATGGCACTTATATCTTACGCTATAAAAACGAGGATACAGGTGAAAATGGTTTTGTGAAATTTACTAAACAATAATTCAAATCTTAATTACTTTCAAGCCCGTCCTAATAGGACGGGCTTTTTTTATTTGAAGAAAATAAGCCTAATTTAGCAACGCTTGAAAATCATTAAAACGCAATATTATAAATCTCCTTTTGGAGAATTGATTTTAGGTGCTTTGGATAATAAACTTTGTCTTTGTGATTGGAAGTTTCGAAAAAGTAGAAGTTCAATTGATAAAAGAATTTGTAAAATTTTAGAAGCAGAGTATGAAGAAGAGAAAAGCGACATTACAGAAAAGGCAATCTTGCAATTGAAAGAATATTTTGAGAGTCAACGTACTGAGTTTGATATTCCTTTTTTGTTGGCAGGGACTGATTTTCAAAAAAAAGTATGGCAAGAGCTATTGAAAATTCCTTACGGTAAAACCACAACCTATAAAAAGTTGTCTATTCGTATGGATAGCGAATCTGCTATTCGAGCGATAGCTAATGCTAATGGTGCTAATGCAATTTCTATTATGATTCCTTGTCATAGAGTTATAGGAGCTAATGGCAAAATGGTAGGTTATGCCGGTGGGATTTCTTGTAAAAGAAAGTTGTTGCAATTAGAAGGTTCTCACGCTCAACTCACACTTTTTTAGCATTGCACAGATTTTACCCAATTTTATCAGTTATTATATTTCTTTTTCCACTTTAAATGCTTGAAAATCCACATTTAGCTAAGGAATAAACATAGTACTCACATCTTATGCACGAATTGTTATTTGGGTAAAATATGTGTCTTATTTAATCAGTGCAAAGAAGTATTTTCACGCAAAATATAGAGAGAACGTGCGACTGAAACAACTTCATATAAAAGGATTCAAGAGTTTTGCTGATAAGACAGTAGTTAATTTAGATAATCAAATCACCGGAATAGTAGGACCCAATGGATGTGGCAAATCAAATATTGTAGATGCCATACGCTGGGTAATTGGTGAACACAAAATTCGGAACCTGCGTTCTCAGTCATTACAGGATTTAATATTCAATGGTTCTAAGGCAAGAAACAGCTCTGGATTAGCAGAGGTGGCATTGACTTTTGAAAATACTAGAAATTTGTTACCCACTGAATTCAATACGGTGACGATTGGACGAAAGTTCTATAAAAATGGAGATAGTGAATATCGATTGAATGATGTAAGTTGTCGATTAAAAGATATCAATAACTTATTTATGGATACGGGAGTAAGTTCTGATAGTTATGCCATTATTGAGTTAGGAATGGTGGATGAAATTATCAAGGATAAGGACAATAGCCGTAGAAGAATGTTGGAGCAAGCGGCCGGTATTTCCATTTATAAAACAAGAAAAAAAGAAGCTCAGAATAAATTAAAAGCAACGGAGCAAGATTTAAATCGAATAGAAGATTTGCTTTTTGAAATAAAGAATAATCTTCGAACGTTAGAGAATCAAGCAAAAAAAGCTGAGAAGTATCTGACAATAAAAGATCATTACAAGGAAGCGAGTATTGAATTTGCTAAAGCTTCGTTGGAAGACTTTAATACTTCATATCAAAGCTTGAATGTACAGGAAAAAGATGAGCTGGATAAAATATTATCGCTTGACGGAGATATTGGGAAGGAAAATGCTGAATTAGAGCAACGCAAAAGTCAATTGGTTGAAAAAGAAAATCAATTACAACAATTGCAAAAAAAATTCAATGAACTTAAAGATGGGATTCGTTCTAAAGAGAGTGACAAAAGTCTTTCGATGCAACGCTTGGATCACCTGAGTCAATTAGAAGAGAGTATCAAAAAGAATGTGGCTGAGGCAAATGTTCAGATTGAGAATCTAAAGAAATCGCTGGAAGATAATCAGCGGGATATGACGAAGCATAACGAAGGTTTGCAAGAGTTTAAAGAGAAAATTGAAGCTGTTAGAAAGCGTTTGGAAGAAAAACGTGCAGTTTATGATGAACGAAAAAAAGAGGTAGATGATAAGCAATCGGAGCATCAGCAATTACAAGTTCAAGGTTTTGACGCTGAGAAGTTGATGGCAATATCCGAAAGCGAAATTTCTAATTATAACCGAAGCATTGAACAGCTCAATCAAGATAATCAAAATAAGGCAGAGCAAATTAAAAATGCTCAAGAGCAACTTGAAGTTGCTGAAAAGGAATTGGCCATTGAAAAGGAAAAGTTGAACGAGTTACTTGCTAAGCGAGAAGAAGCTTCTAATAATTTGCTTTCTTCTCAAGAGAAACTTGAAGATCAGCGAAATTCTTGGATGAATGAAAATAGAAAGTTAGACGCCAAAAAGAATGAGCATCAGCTTATCAAGGATTTAGTAGAAAAGTTAGAGGGCTTTCCCGAAAGTATCAAATACTTGAAAAATAATAACGAGTGGGGGATTGATGCGCCATTACTTTCCGATGTATTTACTGTTGATGGAGAGTATGCCTCTTGCATTGAAAGTTATTTAGATAAGTATCTTAGCTATTACGTAGTTGAAAATAGAGGGGCGGCATTGAAAGCTATAGAATTATTAAAGGAACATAAAAAAGGTAAAGTTGGTTTCTTTATTTTATCTGAAATTCAAAATAATGCATCAGTTTCTTCTGATCCCAATGCGGCATTAAATAAAATCAAGGCTGATGAAAAATATTCGGGGCTTTTAGAAAGCTTGCTGGGCAAAGTAGTTATCAAAGAGGCTTTAGTCGAGCAACCGGCTGGCGATACCATTTATTTGCACAAAAATGGTGAAGTATTTGCGACTAAAAATGCGTTGGTCGGAGGTTTTAAAGGAGTTTTTGAAAATAATAAAATTGGTAGAACACAACGCTTAGAATCTGTTGCCAATGAAATAAATTTATTAGAATCTACGGCTGGTTCTTTAAAAACTGCAATGGACGCTTTACAACAAGATATTCTTGGTTTTAATAATGATTTGAATGAAGAGAATATTAAAAATTTAGAGCAAGAAATAAATCAAAAGCAGATAGAAATCGCTCGATTGCATCAGGGGATTGAGAATTTTTCTAAACAAAGCGAACAAGCAACTGAAAGAATTGGTCAGTTGAAACAAAGTATTGTTGATAAGAATGATAAAATTGCGCTTTCAAAAAATACATTTCATGAAGCTAAACAGCAATTGAATTTTGCATTTGATTCTTTGCAAAGTAGCAAGCAAAAATTTGAAGTAGCTGAGGCTGAGTATAACAGAACGCAAGAAGAATACAATACGCAAAATATCATTCTTACTAAGCAACAAAGTAAACTAAACGAATTGGAGCACGAGCGTAAGCTGACACAGCAACAATTGGAAGATACTCAACTGAAGATAAAAGATTACGAAAAGCAAGAAGAGGAAACACAGCAACAATTAAAAGATACGCAAGAGTTACTTAAGAATACTGAAGAGAATCTTTATAATTTATTACAACAAAAAGAAACTGAAGAAAAAGGACTGAATGAGCAGGATCAGGCTTATTATAATTTTAGAAATGAATTGAATGAGTATGAAAGTGCGCTCAATAAAAAACGTAGACAAAAAGAACAATCTGAAGGATTGTTGAATTCGATTAAGGATAAGCTGAACGAGATGAAGTTGCAACTAACTTCAATGAAAGAGCGTTTGCATATTGAGTTTAAAGTGGATTTAGATGCTGTGCTTGGTGAAGAAAGAACCACAGAAGATTCATTGGATGATTTGACCGAGCGTGTTGAAAAATTGAAGAAGCGAATTTTTAATCTTGGAGAGGTGAATCCGATGGCTGTAGAAGCCTTTCAGGAAATGAAATCGAGATATGATTTTATTGAAGAGCAACGATCTGATTTATTACAAGCCAAAGAGAATTTGTTGCAGACTATTTTAGAAGTAGAGGAGAATGCCAATCAGAAATTCTTAGATACGTTTGAAGCTGTTCGTAAGAATTTTATTGATGTATTTAAAGCGCTCTTTACTGAGGATGATGATTGTGATATGAAATTAACAGATCCCGATGATCCAGCGGAAACCGGTATCGAAATTTATGCTCAGCCAAAAGGGAAAAATCCCAAAACGATAACCCAACTTTCAGGTGGAGAAAAAACTTTAACCTCAACAGCTTTCTTATTTGCGATTTATCTAATTAAGCCTGCACCATTTTGTGTGCTTGACGAGGTGGATGCACCCTTAGATGATGCCAATGTTGGGAAATTCATGAAAATGATTCGTCAGTTTTCTGATAAATCACAATTTATTATTGTGACACATAACAAGCAGACTATGAGTCAGGTAGATGTAATCTATGGGGTTACAATGCAAGAAGCTGGAGTGAGTAAATTAGTACCGGTGGACTTCAGAAGTTTAGAAGATAATATGTTTGCCTAGAAGTAATTATTTTGAGATAAATAATCTTGAACGTATTCTCTTATTCCTTCTTCCAATGAATGAAATTTAGAACGATAACCTGCATTCTTTAGTTTGCTCATGTCGGCCTCTGTAAAGTATTGATATTTTTCTCGTATGTCTTCTGGAGTGTCAATGAATGATATGCTCTCTTTAATATCAAGATGTTGAAAAACACTACGAACTAAATCTAAAAAAGTACGAGCTTGTCCACTTCCTAAGTTGTAGAGTCCGTTTTCCACTTTTTGTTTCATGAGCCAATGAATAACACTAATGACATCCTTTACATAAACAAAATCACGTTTTTGTTCGCCGTCCTTAAAATCAGGGTTGTGTGAGCGAAAAAGTTTCATTTCTCCTTTTTCTTTGATTTGATTATAAGTATGCAATATGACTGAGGCCATTCTTCCTTTGTGATATTCATTAGGACCATACACATTAAAAAATTTCAAGCCATGCCAAGCGGGAGGTGAGGTGTTTTGTTTTAATGCAAATTGATCAAAAAGCTGCTTAGATTCTCCGTACGGGTTTAAGGGTTTTAGTTTATCAACTATTTGATGATTGTCAGAATAACCATTTTCGCCACCACCATAAGTTGCTGCACTTGATGCATAGATTAGTTTAATATTGTTTGCAGTGCAATGGTTCCACACTTTTTTTGAGTATTCTAAATTAAGCTTTTCATGTATGGAGAAATCCATTTCAGTTGTATCGGTGCGTGCTCCTAAATGGATAATAATATCAGCAGGGTAGTCGCTTATATTTTTAATGAAAATATCACGGTTAATTTTGTGGTCTTCTGAGAAATTAATTGTGTTCTGAGACTTTTTGTTGATTGAGAAGTCATCAACAAGTAGCAAGTTATTATAACCAGTAGATTTTAAATGACTGGCTAAGCAACTGCCGATAAAACCTGCGGCACCAGTTATTATTATTATTGAATCAAGGTTTATCATTATTAGATTTTCTTAAATAGTTGAAGGATATCCTCTTTGCGCTGGCGACTCACGGGAATGTCTACGCCATTATTTAATATTATATAACCACCATCTTTCTTGCTATATTCTTTAATCATAGATTGGTTGACAAGATAAGACTGATGGGTTCTTACAAAGCCGAGGGGTTCTAGCATTTCTTCAAAATGCTTTATGGTTTTTGAAGCGGTCACTTTTTCTCCATTGGTTAGTATTACTGTGGTGTAATTATCACTACTTTGACAATACGAAATTTCTTCAGCTCGGTAAAACGAAATCTTATCTTGAAAAGAAATAGCTATTTTGCCATCTGATGGCGATGCAGTATTGTTAGCGTTATTCTGCATTTGCGACATGAGCTGTTTCAATTGTTGTTGCACATTTCCTTCTTGTCGTTTTTTGAATTTTTCAATTGTTTCGGCCAGCAAATCGTCATCCACTGGTTTTAATAAATAATCTAAGGCAGAAAGTTTTATTGCTTCTAAAGCGTAGTGGTCAAATGCTGTTGTGAAAACGACTTGAAAAGATGGTTCTTCCAGTTTGCCAAGCAATTCAATGCCTGTTAAAAAAGGCATTTGAATATCTAAAAATACTAAGTCTACCGAATTAGTTCTGAGGTATTGCAGCGCTGCTTTGGAACTAGTAAATGTTTCATCGATTACAATTTCGGGGTGATTTTGCTCTAGTAAGTATTCGAGTACTTCTACACAATTTTTCTCATCGTCTACAATTATTGTTTTATAATTCATGGTTTGTTGGTTTGATTTTGATTAGTGTTTATTTGTAGTTTGGTTTAATATAGGTAGTTTGATACTGATTAATGTTCCTTTTGCTTTTTTGTTTTCATTATAAAGATCAATAACTTGAACACCACCTTGACTTTGAAGCTCTGAATTCATTAATTTTAATCTTTCTGCGCCGAGTTGCATGCCAAACGATTTTCTTTTATTGTCTGAAGTTAGCTTTTGTGATTCAATTCTGCCAATTCCATCATCTTCAATTTCTATATTTATTAAATCACGTTGACTTTGATGTATTCTAATTTCGATATTCTTTTCACCTTCTTTGTGCATAAGGCCGTGCCAAATAGCATTTTCTACATAAGGCTGCAGAAGCAAAGATGGGATTTGAATTTGATTTACATCTAAGTCATCACTCATTTCAATATTAAACTTAAAGGTGTTGTCAAAACGCATACTTTCAATCTCAACATAAAGTTGAATGGTTTCAATTTCTTCTTTAAGACTTACATAAGGACTGGTGCTGTTATTTAATATATTTCTAACCAGTTGCGAAAATTTCACTAAATATTTTCTAGCCTTTTTATTTTCATTTTTTAAAATGAAGTTGTTGATAGAGTTTAATGAATTAAAAAGAAAATGTGGATTAATTTGAGCACGTAATGCTTTCATTTCAACCTCGGCAATATCTTTTGCATATTCTAGTTTTAGAGATTCTCTTTCTGTTCTTACTTGGTTTCTGTAACGAGCGATACTCCAAATAGTAAACAAAATAATAAAAGCGCAGAGAATAATAAACCACCATTGTTTGTGCAATGGAGCTGCAATGTGAATTTTAAGCGTAGTATAATCTTCACCCCAATAACCATCATAGTTAGCTGCTTTTACTTGGAATTCGTAATCTCCTGGGTCTAAATTGGTAAACGAAACATAGGTTCTATCATCGGCATCTTGCCATTCATCGCTGAGACCGATTAAGCGGTATTGATATTTGATTTTGTCTAACAAGTTAAATCCAACGGCATTATAATTGAATGAGAATGAATTTTGATTATACTTTAAATCAATTTCGTCTGTGTACGATATTAATTTGTTGTCATTCATTTTTCTATTAAAAACAGAAAATTCAACAATTACAACTCTTGGCGTTTCTTTAGAAAACTTAATATCATTCCCATTAAAAATATTGACCCCATCTATTCCGCCAAAGGCCAATGAGCCGTCGGCTAATTTGAGATAAGAGTTTGTATTAAACTCATTGCTCTGTAAGCCACTAGTGACTTGATAATTAGATATTGAATAACTTATACTGTTGGAATTTGTAAGTTGCCAGGATATATTACTTAACCCTTTATTCGAGCTAACCCAAACAGTGCTTTTATCTTGCGATAGGATGCCATAAACTACATTGTTACTTAGGTTTTGGTCCGTAGTTATTTGTTCCAGTGTATTATAATTTTCATCGAGAATAAATATACCCGCACCATCTGTTCCAACCCACGTATTTCCATTTGGACCCTCATAAAATGATTTTACGGAATGTTGATTATTAATTTCTACCTTTTTGTTAGGAAATATCCGACTGAACTCTTTAGCGCCTGGCTTAAGAAGTAGGGCACCTCTAGTGGTTCCGGCAAGGATAGATTTGTCTGCTTTTTGGAATAAACATCGAATTCGATTGTCCTTGTATATTCTATTGCTTTTATCAAAGTAGTTTTTCTTTTCATTCGTAAGTGTATTAATAGAAAAAATTCCTTTGCGGGCGGTGCCTATCCATAAAGTAGAAGATAGGTCGTCAAAATACATGGACCATATTTGGTTTCGACCCATTTCGTTCCATTCATCTTCATATTTTATTCTTTTTCGAACTCGTTTATTTATCATATCGAACAATAAGATATCGCCACTATTCAAAGCCAGCCAAATATCATTATTTACTTTTTCCATTTCAATGATAAAAGTTTCGGCATTCGGCTTTAGTTCATTTTTATTGTAGAAAGTATATTCGCTTGTTTTACGGTCATACTCAATCAGTCCGCTTCCAGCAGTGCCAAACCAAAGGTTTCCATTAGCACCTTCTATTATTTTCCGAACGAATTTTAGGTTGTAATCTTCGTCAGGGGATTCTTTAATTAATGGAACGAATTTTTTAATATTGGGATCAAAAACATCTATTCCTTTACCATCATAACCAATCCAAAGGATATTCTTGTCGCCTCGAAGAATAGCTTGTGGATAGTTAGAAGAAAGGGTTATGTTTTTACTGCTTTGATTTAATTCTATCGTCTGTTTATTTTTTGTATTATATATAAAACAACCTTGTCCATAAGTGGATATCAATAACTCACTACGCGAACTGTCATAGACTACATTATTAATACCAAGAATATTTCTTTCATTCGAATTTATAGGACTTGCAGAGAATGATCGTGTTTTAAGATTGTATTCTATCAGGTCAGTCTCCATAGAATAGAGATAAATGGTTTGTTGATAGTCATATACTGCTTCGTTATAACTTAGTTCTTCTTCAAATAAATTTGATTTAGAACTGGACCATTTTTTTGTTTCAATATTATATTCATGACAAACACCTTTTTTACTAAACAGCAAAACACTTGTATTGATATAATAGGAGCCAATAATTTTTTCTTGGTTCGAAAGTGCCTTGCATTCCGGGCTTTCTTCCTTTATTTTTAGACTTGAACGGTCAAGGCGTATTAGCGTATTTCGCTTGGTAAAACTCCAAATATCTTGCCCTTGACCTATACAGACAGACCTGAATTTATTTTTTTTGCTTATTTCTTTACCAGCAACTTTACCACTTTCAATATCAAATATTACCAGATCGTCAGGTGTGTTAATCCAAAGGTGATGATCTTGATCATAAAATATTTTTTGAATACTTGAAGATGGTAAACTTAATGAGTCCGATGGTTCATATGAAAATACTTTAAACCTTACACCATCAAATCGATTTAATCCATCGTTGGTTGCAATCCAGATAAAGCCCTTTTTGTCCTCTTTAATATCATTAATTACACTTTGAGATAGCCCAGACTCTAAATCATAATGAGCGCGATAATAGTTTTCTTTTAATTCTTGCGCAGAAACGTCATGAATAAGAAAGCCCAATGCAATAACTACAATATGAAAGATTCTCCAATGGATTTTATAAAGATAGTATGAATGTTGCCATAATTAATTGTATAATTTCGCAAAATGGCAACAGAAGAAAATTCAATATTGGGATTAAAGCTTCCAACCGATCCGCGTTGGGTTAATCTAGCTGAAATTTCGCTGGATGATATATTAAATGACCATGCTTATTGTGAACAAAAAGCGGCCACATCTTGTATTACCTTAATCCAAGCAAATGCAGATAAAATGGAGCTGGTAGAAGCTTTGTCGCCTATAGTTTCTGAAGAATGGGGGCATTTTAGATTAGTGCTGAATGAAATGAAGAAACGGAATATCACTTTGCAACCACAACGAAAAGACGAATATGTAAATGCCTTGAAAAAGCATGAAAAAAAGGGTGGGTCCTATAATGACAGATTCTTAGATAAACTTCTCATTTTCGCATTGATCGAGGCAAGAAGTTGTGAGCGTTTCAGGCTTTTAAGCGAAGGCTTGGATGATGAAAAGCTAAAAAAATTCTACCATAAATTTATGATAAGCGAAGCTGGGCATTATCGCTTATTCCTGGATTTAGCTTATCTATATCTTGACAAGGATAAAGTGAAAGAAAGATGGTCGTTTTGGCTCAATAAAGAGGAAGAAATACTTGGAAATCTTCCAGTGCGAGGAGATAGAATGCATTAATTCTGTTCGTTATATTTGCGGTAATGAAACCGTACAGTACAATAACAACATTGGATGAATTTACAATTCAGCAAACTCGATTATTTCCAAAAGCAACCGGTGGTTTGTCAGGCATTTTACGTGATATAGGTATAGCTTGTAAGCTGATTAATAAAAAAGTAAATAAAGCGGGTCTGGTTGGAATTTTAGGCGCAAGAGGTACTGAAAACGTACAGGGAGAAGAGCAGATGAAATTAGATGTATATGCTGATGATATTATGATTCGTGTTCTTAAAAGTAGTGCGGATTGTGCTGGTATTGCTTCAGAAGAGAATGATGATTTTGTTTCTTTTGATGATGAATATTCTAAGAATGCAAAATATGTGGTTCTTTTTGATCCATTAGACGGATCGTCTAATATTGATGTGAACGCGAGTATTGGAACCATTTTTGCGATATATCGCCGGGAAACAGAATTGGGCACTGCGGTCACTGAAAAAGATTTCTTGCAAAAAGGAAGTAAATTAATGGCAGCTGGCTACGTTATTTATGGCTCTAGTACCATGTTGGTATATGGGACAAAAGGAGGTGTGAATGGATTTACCTTAGACCCTTCCATCGGAGAGTTTTGCTTGTCGCATCCCAATATGCAAGTTCCAGAAGATGGTAAAATTTATTCTGTGAATCAGGGAAATACTCAAAAGTATGTTGATGGTTTAAAAAAATATTTAAATCATTGTATGAAAAATGAAGGAGATAAATCATCTTATACGCATCGCTATATTGGTAGCATGGTTGCGGATATGCATCGCACATTAATAAAAGGAGGTATATTTTTCTACCCGGCAGATAAAAGTAATAAGACTGGTAAGCTAAGATTGCAATACGAATGCAATCCGATGGCTTTTTTAGTTGAACATGCCAATGGATTGAGCTCTGATGGGGAAAAGTCAATTTTAGAAATTGAGCCTAGCGAATTGCACCAACGGGTTCCAATTTTTATTGGTTCAAAAAACATGGTTAAGGAAGCGCTTAGTTTTCTTTAATTGCACTGATACTTCTCTCAGAGAATAACTTTTCTTCAAATTGTTTAGCATTACTTTTCGGGATGCTTACTTCATACTCACATTGATTTTGAAATGTTTTATCGATGATTGCCCCCGTGGTTATTTTAATTAAATGGTCAACAATTCCTTGTTTGTCAAAAGGAAAGCTGAGTTGATAAAATACTGGGATTTCTTTCTCTACAATAATATTTTCCTCCAATGCTATTTTCGCGGCTGCTTTGTAAGCAGTTTGAAGTCCGCCTACGCCTAGTTTGGTCCCACCATAATACCGAACCACTACAATGAATACATTGCTTAAATCAAAACTTTCTATCTGGCCAAGAATCGGTTTGCCCGCGCTATTGCTGGGTTCGCCATCGTCATTCGCTCTATATGTAATTTTTTCTAAGCCTAATTTATAAGCATAACAATGATGCGTAGCTTTAGGGTGTGATTCTTTCAAATCATTTAAGTAGTTTTCAATATCCTTTTCGGATTGGACTGGAAATACAAAACCAAGGAATTTACTTCCCTTTTCTTTGAACAGGGATTGAGATTTTTTATCAACTGTTTTATAAGTATTCATCTAGCTTCCTAATATTAATAAGATTATTGAACTTGCGGCTAGGGCTAAACCAATTTTATTTCGACTACTTAGTTTCTCATTAAATATAATAAATCCGTAAATCGTAACCGCTATGAGTATGCCTATGTTGTTTATTGGGATAATTGATGAGCTGTTAAGGTCCTTAAATTGAAGTGCTTTTATCAAAAAATAAATCGAAAAGTAATTAGGGATACCCAGCATTATTCCAGCTAATAACGATCGTGAATTTACTTTAAATCGACCCATGACTAATTGGGTAATTAAAAATAAAGTTCCAATACTAGCGGCCATTCCAAAGCAAAAAATTAGGTAGTAATTAAGTGATTGGCTCGTGCTGATAAAATTAGTTTCCACAAATTTCATGATGGTGTCAATAGATCCACTGCCTATAAATAAAATGGGTAACAACCACCAGTTTTTACTTTTCTGCTTATCCGAAGTTTTTGATGAACGGGTAATAAAATATACTCCAAGCAATGCCGTCAGAATTCCTAGAATCTTGATTATGCCCAAGCTTTCATGGTATAAATAAAACGAGAAAAATACAGGTATAGCGAGTGACATTTTATTAGCAGCCTGCGTAAGAGTAACGCCTATTCTCACAGAGGCAACCGACATGATATTAAACATGCTTATTAATAGAACTCCAATAGCCAAGCTCCAAGGAAACCAATCACTAGTGAAGTTTCCAGCCACAAACGGATTTTCTTGAAGCATTAAAGAGCCGGTAATAACGCAAACCCAATAGTTAATGACAATTGCAATTTGAGAATTGATACCCCATTTACCAAAGTATTTAAAGATTACCCCAACATAAGCATTGAATAATATAGAAAGTAGAATGAAAATCATCTTTTAAATTCAGAATTACTATAGTGTTCTACTTGGTCTTTTGCAATTCGTGTCCTTTGAATTAATGCTCCGTTATTTAATGTTGCTGCGCTAATCAAATTGTTACTATTACTAGAAGATGCCAAAATATTTTTATCACTTTTAATAATAATAGCTTCATCCCAAATGTTATCATCTATGAATAGCTGATGTGTTTTAGCGCCTCCTTCAACTAGTAAACTGTTGATGCCAATTTTATATAGACTTTCCGCAATAGACGTAACATTTTTTTCTATTTTTAAATAACGTACTTCGTTGGTACTTTCCTTTTCTCGGGTAGTCAATACAATATTGTGAAACCCTTTTTTATAAATAATACGATGGGGGAGTTTGAGTTCCCAATCTAAAAAAATTCGAGCGGGTTGTTTTCCTTGCCAATGCCGTACATTCAAACTGGGCTCATCCAAAAGTGCAGTATTGTAGCCTACAAGAATGCCGTCCACTTCAGTTCTGTATTTATGATTAATTACATTAGTAGCCTGAGTGCTAATTGTTACCTCTTTTGTTGAATCCCCGATAAATCCATCAAGGCTTTGAGACCATTTTAATTTAATAAACGTTCTATTTTTACTGTGATTTGTAAAGAATACTTTATTTAAATTGCGGCATTCTTTTTCACAAACACCCACGATTACCTCCACCTGATGATTTTTTAAATATTGTATGCCTGAATTATTGACAAGTGGGTTATTATCAGTCGTTCCAATAACTACTTTTTTTATTCCGGCCTCAATGATTGCATGAGAACAAGGTGGCGTTTTACCTTTATGATTACAAGGTTCCAGGGAAACATATAGTGTAGCCTGGGAGATATGTTTTTTATCTTCTTCTTTTACATTTTGAAGGCAATTTACTTCTGCATGTGCTTCTCCATATTTTTCATGATACCCTTCACCAATAATTCTATCTTTATAGACCAAAACTGCGCCTACCATTGGGTTACTCTCAGTATCGCCCTTGCCTAATTCAGCAAGGAACAAACATCTAAGGATATATTTTTCATGCAGATTCATGATATTGGTCCTCAAAACTAACACTTTATAAACGCTTAATTAGTCATTAACCATAATTCAGTCGTTTTAATAACTGCTTAGCATTTCCTAAATTTTAAAACACAATATTTGTACTCAAACTAATACGAATATGAAAAAACTACTACTACTTTTTTGTTCTGTTCTGGCAATAGCTTCGGCAGATGCACAAGATTACCTAGGATTAAGCACAGGAAATTATTCTGGTATACAGGGTGTAATGTTGCAGCCAGCTAATGTTGCTGATAATCGTTATAAGTGGGAACTTAATTTGGTTTCTACGAATATTGGATTTCAGAATAATTATATTGGTCTTTCGCGAAACTACTTTGTAAATAATCGTTTTTCTTTTGATGATTATGATTCATATGACGATTTCAAGAGAAATGTAATGACTGAAAATGCTGTTTCGGGAAATAGTGTTCAGTTCAATTTAAGCAATCGATTGAATTTGCCATCCTTACTTCTAACAACCGGAAAAAAATCCGGTATTGCGATTGGATTACAATCTCGCACGGCTATAGCAGTAGATAATATGAATTCAGATTTTGCCAAACAGCTTTATGATGAATGGCAGCATTCTCCAACCTATGGTGTTCGATATAACTTGGATGGTATGGATTTATCAGCTTTAAATTGGTTTGAAGGAAGTCTGACTTACGGAAGAGTTTTAATTGATAACGGCAAGCACTTTTTGAAAGCAGGTGTAACCGGTAAATATTTAGGAGGAATTTCTTCTTGGTATTTACATGCCGATGATATGGACGCTATTGCCAATAATGATTCAACCTTACGATTAGTCGGAAGTAAAGTACGATATGGCCACAGTGAAACAAATATTTCTGGTCAAATAGGAGACTATCGACCTGACGCAAACGGTTTTGGTTTCGACGCAGGTCTAGTTTATGAGTTTAGAGGGCGCATAAATAAGTTTAAGTTTTTAAAACTGAATAAAGAAGGCGACGATGTTTATACCAGTACAAGACGTGATAAAAATAAGTATTCCTTTAAACTAGGAGTTTCTTTAGTAGATGTTGGTCAGCTTACTTTTAATTCAACGCCATTGGCCCGTGATTTTGCATCTACGCCTAATTTAATAAATCTTAAGAATAACGGAATTCGAAATGTTCAAACCTTAGATACTTTTATTAGTAAAAATGTAGATTATTTGGATACTAATTTTGCAAATGTAACCTCTTACACGGTGGCCATGCCAACTGCGCTTAGTGCGCAATTTGACTGGCACCTTTTTAAAGGGTTTTATGTGAATGCAATGGCTTATCTGCCATTTAATAGTTTAAACAAGGATGCTGATTATAGAGTTTTCACACCAAATTATTATGCCGTAACCCCACGTTGGGAAAGCAGAGCGGTAGGATTGTATGTGCCATTAGTTTACAATAACAATAATAATGAAGACAAAGACTTTACTATTGGAAGTACAGTTCGCGTTGGACCTTTATTTGTCGGAACATCTAATGTGTTGACGTTGTTCAAAAAAGATAATATTCAATCTGCCGATTTGCATGTTGGATTTAAGCTTCCTTTTGCCCACGGTAAACCTAGTAAGGCGGCAAATTGGTTCAAGAAATTTACCAACGAAAAGGATGAAACCACTATCATAAATAACAACACAAATTCGGAGAAAATTATCGAAAAAGAGGTTGAAATAGAAAATGAAAAGATAATTGAGAAAGAAGAAAAGAAAGAGCCGGTTCGTCCGATTCAAATTATTATTAATAATTACAACACATCTTCAGGTGCTAAAAAGAATAGACAGCAAATAATAGATGTTGATCCTCAATCTGGAGAAAGCATTCAGCGTGAAGTAACCATTGATGATAATACCACTTATGAGGAGTACAATAATGTTAATTCTGATTCGCCAGAGCTAAATAATATGCAACAGCAAATTGAGTATCTTAAGTACAAGCTAAAGCAAAAACAAAATTTGCTGGACGAAATGGAAAAGGAGCAAGAGCGCATTAAAAACGGAACTTCCAACGAGGAGAGTAAAAAAAAAATTGATTCGTTAAGTAACGATTACTTCTACAACAACAATTTTGTCTGGAACGGAACGAATGGTGATACCATTGGTTCCGTTTTAAGTTCTGAAACTCAATTATTTGAATTGCGTAAGGAGTTGTTAGCATTAGATGCCAAGAATACCAAGTTAGATATTATTGCAGCTGAAATAACCAAAGAAAACGAAATTATTGAATTAAGTGCAAAAGAGTCTGATAAAGAAGCTTTATCGGCTTTAGGCTTAACCATGCAAAATTTAAGAACGAAGGAGTATTTGGCAGTAAAACCAGTAAAAACGTATTATCACGAATCGCCACAATTGGGCTATGATAATAATGTCAGAACAAATAATTCGCCCAACATTACACCAATTGAAGTGGATCGATTTTATAGTAACCGCAAAGAAGGTTCGAATATCTACCGATATAATGCAAACGTAAATAAAGCATCTTCATATGAAAACAATGCGCAGTATGAAAGTCTACAGAAAGAAATTAGAGCCTTGCGTTCTGAATTAAAGGATTACAAAAAAACCGAAAAAAGAAAAGTAAATTGGGTGCCTTTTAATAACGGAAAGAATACTCGATCAACGAACGTTGTTACTAATAATACTGATGTCAAGATTATTCGTGATACTATCTATTTAGAAAAACCAGTTGAAACAGTTGTTACTAAAATTGTTCGAGATACGATAACCAACACCATTGAAAAGAATAATATTATTACAAAAACTGAAACCAAAGAAGTAAAAGTTGAAGTAGATAATACAGAAGGTCGTTTGTTAGAAATGCCTGCCTATTTTATTTTATTTGACGTAAATTCTGCTTCGGTGAAAGAAATATATAGAAGTAAGCTTGATTACTATGCCATGCAATTAAAAAAGTATCCTGCCTTAAATATTAAGCTTACGGGTCACGCTGATGCAACGGGGAATGCTGCGGCTAATTTGGCTTTGTCTAAAAGAAGAGCTCAACAAGTGCGAAACTATTTAGTGTTGAAAGGTGTGAACCGTAACAGCATCACAATGGACTTTAATGGTGACGAAGACCCATTAGCTGATAATAAAACAAAGACGGGTAAGAGCCAGAACAGACGGGTAGAAGTGCTTTACGTAAAATAACTTCCAGTAACTTATTTTATATTTTTACCGGTCATAGCATTTGCCACTGCTTGATCCATAACACGCTCGGCATAGGGCCTACTAATATCATTTAGTTTTTCTTGTTCAAGTTGAATAGCATTTTTGTCTTTGCGTTCTATTGCAACTTTTAATATTTCTATTTGTACGTTGGTGTTCTTTATTTCATCAGCGCTGATAAAACTTGCATGTTTTTGAATAAACTTTTCACTTTGATCTATCAAATGTTCTGCTTCTGTTTTTGCTTCAATTAATGATCGCGTAGCTATATCTTCTTTTGCATGTTCCATGGAAGCCATAAGCATATTTTCAACGGCTTCATCCGTTAATCCATATTGAGGTTTGATATCAATTTCTTGCGCGGTATTGCTTCGTAATTCAGTAGCTTTTACTTTTAGAATGCCGTCAGCGTTTAGAATAAATTTGATTTCTACCTTAGCTAAACCCGCAGGCATAGGAGGGATGTTTTTCAACGTAAAAGCACCTAGTTTTCTATTATCACTTACTAAATCTCGCTCGCCTTGAAAAACACTGATTTCGATACCCGTTTGTCCATCTTTTTGTGTGGTGTATTCTCGAGATGCCTGAGAAGGAATTTTTGAATTTCTAGGAATCAAAACATCCATTAGACCGCCCATAGTTTCTAAGCCAAGAGATAAAGGCGTTACGTCTAGTAGTAGAACGTCTGTTGTATTGCCAGCTAGAATATCTGCTTGTATAGCGGCGCCCAGAGCTACCACCTCGTCAGGATTCACGCTATTATCTACTTCTTTATCAAAGTATTGGGTCACTTCTTTTTGAACAAAGGGGACTCGGGTAGAGCCTCCAACCATGACTATTTCGTCAATTTCGCTTTTATCTATTTCACTGTCTTGTATTGCTTTTTTACAGCTTTCAATAGTTCTTTTAACTAATGGTTTTATTAATTGATTAAAGGTATTTTGAGATATAGATATTTTCTTATTTAAAAAAGAACTTGAAAACTCGTCTTGCTGACTCAATACTTTTTTTGCTTTTTCGCTGAGTAGTCTTAGTTGTTGTACTTTCTCTTTATCGTCGAAGAAATCCTCTGTTAACTCCATTTCTTGAACGAAGTGGTCGAAAATTGCTTTATCAAAATCATCGCCACCCAGATAAGTATCACCATTCGTACTTAAAACATCAAAAACTCCATCAGATAACTTTAAAATAGAAACATCAAATGTTCCACCACCTAAGTCATATACGGCGATGGTTTTTTCAGTGCTACTGTCTGTTCCGATGCCATAAGCCAAACTAGCGGCGGTTGGTTCATTTATAATTCTCAGAACTTCTAAGCCGGCTAGTTTTCCTGCGTCGCGTGTTGCTTGTCGTTGCGAGTCATTAAAATAGGCGGGAACTGTAATAACACATTTGTTGACATTAGTCTTTAATATATGTTCTGCTCTTTTCTTCAATTCTTTTAAAATGTAAGATGAAAGTTCAATGGGACTATAAAATGTTTCGCCGACTTGAACTTTCACAAGTTCAGACTGTTCGTTGTCTATTATTTTGTAAGAAAAGTAATCTTGCTGTTCTTTTATATCTTCATAAGATCGGCCTAATAAGCGTTTTACACTATAAATAGTATTTTGCGCATCGGTCTCTAAGTATTCTTTGGCATCATTTCCTATCGAAATTGTATCACCAAAATGTATGATTGAAGGAACGATAGATTGCTGATCGATTTCTTTAAGCGCTATTGGTTTTTTAGTTTCAGGGTGAATAACCGCCACGAGACTATTTGTGGTGCCCAGGTCTATTCCAACAATTACTTCATCTTTCTGTATGCCTCCGGTTGCAAGGTTAATACTAATTTTAGCCATAATGTTTTTTAACGAGTGTCAGGACAACGATAAGTAGGTAATCGAAAACTGATAAATAAATGTGCGGTTAAAAATTGATCTCTTGTCGAACTAATACCACGTTGTCGTCCTTGAATTCCAATGGGCGTGTTGGTTACTTCTGGAGATCGATCTTGAAGTTGGCTCGCAAATGTTGGATAAGGTGATCCCGAGTTATTAGGGAATAAATCAGCTCCAACATAAGTGGCACTTACATCGTCCAAATAATCCGTTGTAGTCATTCGATTAATTACTTCAAACCCTACGGTCATGCCTTTGGCTAACCAAAATTTTATACCGGCACCTATTGGAAAGCTAACGGCTGTAGTTGTGTACTTTCGATCACTAAATTGGGGGTAAGATTGTCCTTCTGTGCCTAATGGACGCAGCCTAACACGGGTGTCATCAATCTCTGCATATGGGTCGTAATTAAAAACACCAACACCCAAAGAGATATAGGGAGTGTATCTATTATCAAAATCGCCAATATCATATTTGAAAAAGTGAAAATCAGCCATCAATGAGGCTTCATATATATCAGATTTGAAACTCAAGTTGCGTTGCTGTTGAAAAAAGTTTTGCGTATAGCTATCGGCAAATCCTACATGAGCATAGTTGCCGGCTAAACGTAAGGCTATGTAAGGAGAGAAGTTGTATTTAATAAATGCACCTCCACTTTGACGAAAGTAATCAAAGCCATATTCTTGATTTAAATCTCCAAAATAATTTGCACCACCAGCACTAATTCCAAACTCAGTGTTTCGATAGTAAACTTGACAGTTCGCATCGAACGAAACACTACTTAAAATTATGATTACAAATGCTATAAGACGCATAATACAAAGGTACAACCAAATGCTTTTAGTCTTTTTTAATAATGTTATATAATATTAAAATTATAGCGTTATTTAGATAGTACTCGCGCTATTTCAGTGAGTTCTTTGTTTACTTTATGCTCATAGTTTTGCATTTCAGCAAAAGGGAAGCTAACCATTTGATCGCCTTGAATGCCAATCATATTCCCACTATTTCCTTTTAATAAAGCATGTACAGCGGCATATCCCATTCGGCTAGCCAAAATTCGGTCATTGGCTGTTGGCGAACCTCCTCGTTGTATGTGTCCAAGAATAGTCACTCTGCTTTGAAGTTCTGGTAGTTCTTTTAATAGATATTCGTTCAACTTTTGCGCACCGCCAAATTCATCACCCTCGGCTACTATAATTAAGTTGGTCATTTTTTTTCGGTTTCGGTCATCCGTTACATCTTTTAAAAAGGCTTCAATATCTTCCTGTTCTTCCGGGATGAAAATGTGTCTTGCGCCGCATGAAATTCCACTATTCAGAGCAAGATAGCCCGCATCTCGACCCATAACTTCTACAATAAAAATTCGATCATGGGCCTCTGCAGTATCTCTGATTTTATCAATAGCGGAAACCGCAGTATTGAGTGCTGTATCATAGCCAATAGTATAATCAGTGCCGGGAATATCATTATCTATTGTACCAGGAATGCCAATTACTTTAATATCATGCTCAGTAAATATTTTAAAAGCACCTCTGAAACTTCCGTCACCACCAATAACAACTAGGGCTTCGATTCCTCTTTCTTTTAAATTGTTAGCCGCTTTTTCCCGACCCTCAGCAGAGAAGAAGTCTTTGCTTCGAGCCGTTTTTAATACTGTGCCACCATGCTGAAGAATGTTGGCAACATCGGTGGTTGATAGTCTTTTTATATCATTTTCTATTAATCCTTGATAGCCTCTCATAATACCGTGGCATTCAAGCTTGTTATTAATCGCCGTTCGGCAAACGGCTCTGATGGCAGCATTCATTCCGGGTGCGTCGCCGCCACTGGTTAAGACTCCTATTTTTTTCATTTTTCTAATTTTTCTGTGGGCAATATTTTTAGAATTTGTAGTCTCCTTTTAACGGCTCCTTCTTTTTCATTTTGCATTACTTGCATCAATTCATTTTTTTGATTTTCACTAATTGATTTGCTGTCTTTTGATAATTCATGTAAGTTTTTCATGGCATAAAAACGAGTCCATTTATTTTCATCTTGCTTTGCTCGATTCATGATAGTTTTCCAAAAAGTATTTTGTTGCGACGGTCCAAAGCGTTTGGCCCAATGTTGATAAGAAGTTATCAAATGATTTCGTTCAGAACCAAAACGATGTAATAATTCGTTTTCAAAATAATCGCTATTGCTATCAGCCTGTTCTGCATAAACAGTGCTGAGCTGATTGAAGAGGGCAGATTCGGCATCTTGCTCTAGCGCATTTGCAATGCGCAATGCTTCTAAAGGTTTAATTTTATTTATAGCATAAAGACCTGCAGCGGCCACTTGATAAGACGAATCTTCACTCCATGTTACAAAATCTTTAAAAAGAAGGTTGTCGCCCAAACCGCCTAGTACATAAATAGCCTGCGATTTCTGGTTAGAATGAGAACTAAAATGCGCAATTCGCTTTAAGTCTTCTTTTGCATTATTAATATTCGTTTCGTCTTCCCAGTTGATTTTTCGCATGGCTGCATAAGAAATCTCTGGATTGCCATCATTCAAGGCGTTGAGTAACATTTGATCTTCTTGTATTGAACGGTTCTTCTTATCTTTTGATTTATCAATAAGTCTCATTTTTTCAATGTAGTTATTGGCATTTTTGAAATATTCGAGTAGATTATTTTCGTCGAAGAGCTTATTGTTTATTTTCCCAATGAATATGCCATTAGGATCTGGATAAATCAAGGAACTATTGCTTTCTGTTAATTTGATAGTCGTTTTTTTCTTCGTGCAGAAAACAGTTTTGATAACATCGCCAATTCTATACTGAAATGGAAAGTGAAAAACCTCCTTTTTCTGAACTTGCTTTACCAAAAGTTGTCCGTTCTCTTTATCATATTCTACATCTACAATTGGATGACCACCGGTAAGAAACCATTGTTTGAAAAAATAACGAAGGTCTTTACCAGATACTTTTTCAAATTCATGTCTTAGGTTTTCTATTTGTGCGGTGTTGTATTCGTATTTAGTTAAATAATTTTTTACTCCAGTAAAGAATTTCTCTTCTCCCAATGTAAATTTTAATAAGTTCAATACGCGAGCACCTTTTTGGTAAGTAATAGAATTAAAGAGTTCTTCTTTATCGTTATAGTAAAACCGAACAATGGGTTTATCATTACGTTCAGAATAACGCAAGTACGAATTCATGCTTTTATATATTCTTTTAAGTTCTGCTTCTTTACCATATTTATGTCCAAACCATAGTTGCTCGCCAAATGTTGCAAAACCTTCATTGAGTGTTAAGTGAGACCATGAAGCACAGGTTACCAAGTCTCCAAACCAATGGTGAAAAAGTTCATGCGCCACAATGCCGTCGTTCTTGCTGTCTAATAATTCTCGTGAATTTTTTTGAACAAAATCACCATGTAGAGTAGCACTCGTGTTTTCCATTGCACCAGAGACAAAATCTCGAACGACTACTTGGGAATACTTTTGCCAAGGATACGGATATTGAAGTTTTGAAGAAAAGAATTCAATCATTTCGGGCGTATGATTAAAAATGCTTTTGGCGTATTTGTGATAAGCGTTTTCTAAATAATAGCTTACTTCTTTTCCATAGTAACTGCGGTCTAGGGTCTTTTTAAACTTACCAATCGCCATCATTACTAAATAAGCACTCATTGGCTTGGTGACTTGCCAATAATCTGTACGTAGATTATTTTCTTTGGTAATACTTTTCGTCATTAGACCGTTGCTTAAGGTCGTTAGCGTGTCGTGAACCGTAATGTTGATATCAAAAGTCATTTTCTCAAATGGCTTATCGGTGGTTACAAACCAGTTCGAATTTGATTCGGTTTCTCCTTGCGTCCACAATTGCATGGGTTTATGTGGCTCTGCGCCATTTGTGTTTATGAAGTATAACCCTTTATCATCTTTAATAGCCTTACTTCCATTGGATTGATTTTTATCAGGCGATGCGATATAATTTAAGGTGAGTAATAGCGTGTCAGTAGGCAGTATCTTTTTATGGAGGTAAATGCTAAGTTTTTTATTATTATACCGTTTTCTAAAAGCAAATGGCAAGCCATTTTTACTAAGTTTTATATTTTTTATTTGAAAGTTTTTAGCGTCTAGCTTGAAAGAATCAATTGCATAGCTGTAGGGAGTTAAAATTATTTTTTCTTTTCCAAAACATAAATGCTTTTCCCAATCAAAGGATACATTTAGTTCTGTATGTAAGAGGTCAATCTTTTTAGGAGGATTTTGACGAAATAATTTATTCTTATTACTGATTTTAATTGGCTTTAATATAACCGGATTTTCAGTTGGTTTTTTTACAGCGCAACTTGTAATTAGAATAATAAAAACGAAGTAGTATAATCTTTGAGACATTTGTGTAAAAATAGGAGAAAAATACTTTGTAAATTTGAAAAAAATTGAAAGACATGCAATATTGGTTAATGAAATCTGAGCCCTTTAAATACAGTTGGGATAATTTAAAGAAAGATAAAAAAACATTTTGGGATGGAGTACGTAATTACGCAGCGCGGAACAATATGAAAGAAATGAAAAAAGGGGATTTAGCATTCTTTTATCACTCCAATGAAGGTCTTGAAATAGTTGGAGTAGTGGAGATTGTAAAGGAGCATTATCAAGATCCAACGACTGATGATGACCGATGGGTTGCAGTTGACATCAAGCCCAAAAAAGCAATGAAGAACCCGGTTACTCTCAAGGCAATTAAAGCAGAACCTAAACTAGCAGACATGGACTTAGTAAGACTTATGAGATTATCAGTAGGCAAGGTCAAGAAAAAGGAGTTTGATTTGGTTATGAAAATGGGTGAGACAAAGCTTTAAATCTCTTCTTCAATAAATATGGGAAGTAGAATATGGAAGCTTGTTCCTTCGCCTTCTTCTGTTTCAAAATAAATGGTTCCGCCAGTTTTTGTAAGAATGTCTTTACACATGGCAAGACCAAGACCTGATCCTGATGACTTAGTTGTGAAATTGGGCTCAAAAATCTTATCGACTAAGTCGGGTGGTATGCCTTCCCCATTGTCTTTAATGGTAATATCAATAAAATTATCGGGTTGCTTAGTAGCCATTAAAATAATTTGCCCTACACGGTCGTTGGGTATAGCTTGAAGGGCATTTTGAATAATATTGGTTAAGACTCTTATGATTTTGACTTTGTCAATATTTACGTAAACATCAAATTTTGGGAACACAAAAAGAAACTCAAACTCATCGCTATCCGAGTAAATTCCTGTTGTAGACTCTAGGATATCAATAAGAGATTCTTTTTTAGCATCAATGTCCGTCATGGTGGCAAATTCAGAGAAATTAGAAGCAATTCTAGTAAGAACATTAATTTGTTCTAAAACAGTATTGGTCATTTTTTCTGTAAGAGCAGGAACATTGGGGTCTTCGCGTTTAATGGCCGCTTGTAATGATTGTAGTGAAAGGCTCATTGGTGTTAGGGGGTTTTTTATTTCATGAGCAATTTGCCTTGCCATTTCTCGCCAAGCAAATTCTCTTTCGGATTTTGCGAGTAGTGCCGTACTGTTTTCTAATTTGACTAGTGTTCTATTATATTCTTTTATCAATAGGCCAATTTCATCACTATAGGGCCAATCAAGCGGCTGATTCGTCTCCGTCAAATTAATTTTTGAGAATTGACTAATAATCTTTGAAAATGAAGAAGTGAGTCGTTTGGTTATATAAAATGCAAATAGCGATGACAACAGAAACACGAAGGCATATATATTGATAAGCATGGTAATTATGTTCGAATTACTTTTTCTTATTATTTGCCTAGAAGAGAAATTTGGTATTTCTAATATTCCATTAATGGAGCCATCTGATTTCATAAGATTAGAGTAAATAGTATAATAATCTAAACCTCCTATGCTCTCTTGCTGTAGTTTAGAAATATTTTTTTTGATTTTTAGTTCAGAGAACGCTGTAGGACTAATTAGGCTTGGAAAAATATTGCTGATTTTATGCGAAACTGTTGTGAATATTCTTTCGCCTGACATATTATAAAGATTTAATCCCACTTTATGCTTATCTAAATAAGGACTGATGGTGGATTTAAATTGATTCCAATCTGTATTTTTATCATCACTTAGATTGAATTGATTGGTTCTTTCACCAAGTTCGATAGTTTTTTTTATTTCAGAGGAGATATTTGCGGCTTTATTATTCGCTTCATTTTTTTCACGATTTGTAAAAATGTAAATGGTAACGAAACCAATAATAGCTAAAGAGATAAGTTCGACTAGAAGAATGGATAAATGGATTCTCATTCTTAATGTAAGCCCTAATAGATTAATAAAACGTTTACGTCGTAAGTTAGACCGTGCAATAATGTTCCCTAAAATGTAAAGGGTCATTAAAATGAAGATGCTTGTGAAAACGTAAGCATAGGTGGTGCTGATACGATAAGCGGCATTGTTTTTCTTACGAATAATAACCGACTTCTTGTCCTCTTCTGAAGAGCTATGGGCTATTACTTCACTGAATTTAGCACCTAATGCACTTATTTTCCCATTTTTTAATTTGGCATGTTGAGGTAATGAAATTGGGAAGTTGTCTATTCCTGATTGACGCAATAATGTGTCATTAAAATAATATGCAAATTGATATTTCTGTGTTGCACTCTTTTCATTTAGCTTTAATTCAGAAAGAAAAGGACTTGAGTTTTCTGCAAAGGTGTACGATGGCAATAATGATAGCAGGAGAGTCTTTTCGCCTATGGTATAGGAAAGTAGATACTCTTCTTTACCAAACTGGTCTAATCGTTTAATAAAAGGTTGTGCTTGGTTAAGAACTCTTCCTTTTAATTCTGGCCGTAACGTCAATAATATGGCATCACTAGAATTATATAATGAGAGATTTGTTTCGTAGATAGATTCAAATTTAGATAAATGGTGCTGGCTGATATAGGCCAAAAGCTCATCACTGCTGTAGTTAGTTAGTTTTGAAGAATCTTGTTTAAGATATTTGCCCAACGCTATCAGGTTGCTCTCAGTATTTTTATTTTCAAAATGGATTAAGTTTTTTGCAAAGTCTTGTCGCAACGATACTTCTTTTTGAACATCAAAATGATGTATGATTAGCACACAGCTTGCCGATAAAAAGATAAGCCAATAAATTAGTTTGTATGAATTGAAGTCAAATTTGGTGTTTAAAAATTTAGTGCTCAAAAAGAATAAGGTTAGACTTGTCCAAATTGCGGTTATCAAAATATAATTACTTAAGTTGTTTTCATTTGCTAAAAATGAAAGAAGAAAACCGGCTAACGGGATTATGTATTTTAGGAAGTTACCTGTAAAATATCGTTCGTAATATCGGTTAAAAATAATGGTGGTCAAGAGGTAATTCATGAAAATGACAATTAATGCACCAAGCCCAATTATAGTTTCCGAATTAAGTTGGTGATAATTGGTTGTGTCAAAATTTAGAAGACCATCATAAATTAAACTTCTAAAGGTAAATAAAGAAAGATAGGCTGTAGCAAATAAAACATGGGATAAGATCAGTACAAATAGGATTTTTAAGAATTTAGTCTTAATTGAAAATATCTTATTCTGCACATTCATTATGAAAAAGAATAATATCCAAAAAACAAGACTTGCATTAATAAAAACATCGCCCAAAGAAATATTTACATATCCTGCCGAGTACAGTTTGGGATTGAAAAGGTAGAATTCAGAAAAATCATCAGGAAAACCAAAAAAGTATCCTGTCATTCGGATGCCAATTACTGTCAGTAATAGAAGAGTGAAGTATAAGAGAGGATTATCTTTTACCACTACTTTGAAGTAGGTATGAATTGAAACACCAAAAAGGATAAATGGGATAGCCGCTAAAAAGAAATTCCAGAAATTTTTATCCGTAATATCTAAAAAACTAGTTTTTTCTTTTAACGTGAATCTTTTGGATCCATTAATAGTCACTGCTCCTTCAAGGCTATTTGCTGATTGGGTTATTACTTTTAATTTATAACCATAGTCTTCTTGTTCTTGTTTTTTAGTACGTAAGAAAGTAAAATTAGATTGAAGATATTCATTCTCTATCGGGTAATTAAAATATAAAGGGAATCGACCAATGACTTTAAAATTACTTTTTCCAATGGTTTTGTCTTTTCGTATCATTATTCCAACCTCACCTTCTTTTTCATAGGTGTATAAGGAGTCTGGCCTAATGTCAAATGAATTTTTATTTAGGTTGATCGGCTTACTCCAAAAAAGTAATGAGTCTTTTTGGACAATTGTATAAGACCAATTGTTTTCTTTTAATTCTTCCAGTTTTTCAGTTGAAATTTCATCAAAATATAAATCTTCATCAGTAAGTTGGTCAACAGTTCTAGTGTACTGTTCATATTCTTTCTGAAACGATTTGTCAATTTTTTTTGCCAGTGACTCTGTAGATAATCTTGGAAATAGAAAATTATTTATTGGCTTAATAGAGAGGATGAAAAAAAATGCAGAAAGTAATAAAAATACCCTACGATCTATATCAAAAGGGAACCTAAATGTACGACCGGTATTTTTTCTGATACTAGTCATATTGTTTTACATCGTTCCATATGGCATCTAACTCTTGCAAGGAAAGATCTTTTAATGAGATCGCTGATTTCAATGCCGTTTTTTCCATTTTATTAAACCGATTAATGAATTTTTGGTTTGTTTTTTCTAAAGCAGCCTCAGGGTCAATATCTAAAAATCGGGCATAGTTTATCATAGAAAACAATACATCGCCAAATTCTAACTCTGCCGCTAACTGATCTTTCGATGATAAAGCTTCTTCTAATTCCTGCCACTCTTCGTCAATCTTCTCTTTTACTTGTGAAGCTTTTTCCCATTCAAAACCTACCTGTTTTGCTTTTTCTTGAATTCTAAGCGATTTGATAATAGCCGGTAATGATTGTGGGACGCCACTCAGAACTCCTTTTTTGCCTTCCTTTAGTTTTAGGTTTTCCCAATTTTGTTTTACTTCTTCTTCATTCTCAACTTTGGTAGAGTCATAAATATGGGGATGACGAGAAACTAATTTTTTGCAAATGGTTTGTATCAATTCTTCTCGTGTAAATACTTTTTGCTCTTCAGCGATTCTAGTATAAAAAATTAAGTGGAGTAGTAAGTCGCCTAGCTCTTCTTTAATTCCTTGCCAATCTTCTTTATCAATTGCGTCAACCAATTCATAAGTTTCCTCAATGGTCAATTTTCGTAATGAATGAATCGTTTGTTTTTTATCCCACGGACAATTACTTCTTAGCTCGCGCATTATGTTTTCCAATCGCTCGTAAGATCCAGAATAATATTCGTTCATAAAGTATAAATCTACAAATAATGTATCAGAACTTATGTCCATAATTATCATTTTATATTCCACTGACTATCACTATATTCACCTTTCTTAATTATGGAAAAATTTCAAGGAGTTCTAGGAATCATATTCATTTTAGGTATTGCTTGGCTCTTTAGCAATAATCGTAAGCATATTAGTCGCAAACTTGTTTTTAGAGGACTGGGCTTGCAGGTTTTAATCGGTATGCTCATTCTGAAAGTGCCAGTCATAAAAACGTTTTTTGAGTTAATTGGTAAAGTCGTTGAAAAAATCGATGCTGCCGCATTTAAAGGTGCCTCATTTGTTTATGGTGGATTATTAGTTAATGGTAGTGATGGACCTATGGCGTATCGCGCTGGAGAACAAATGGATTCTTCTGCTCGTCCATTTATCTTTGGTTTTAATGTATTGGCTACTATTATTATTATCTGCATATTAGTGGCGTTGCTTTATCATTTTGGCATCATGCAGCGAATTGTAGGTTTTTTGGCAAAATGGATGAATCGAATTCTTAAAGTTTCAGGAGTCGAAAGTTTGAGTAATGTTGGTAGCGCATTTGTGGGTCAAGTAGAAGCACAAGTAATGATTCAGCCTTTTATTAAGAATATGACACGAAGCGAAATTATGGCAAGTATGGCCGGTAGTTTTGCCTGTATTTCTGGCTCGGTGATGGCTATTTATGCCTCATTTGGTATCGAAATGAAGTTTTTACTAACTGCGAGTTTAATGGCGGCACCTGGAGCATTAGTCATTGCCAAAATATTGTTTCCAGAGACTGAAAAATCTCAAACCATGGGTGAAGTTAAAATCAGTACTAAAAGTCAATACGATAGTGCCATAGATGCTATTACGCACGGAGCTTCTGACGGTATGAAAATATCATTAAATGTATTCGCCATGCTTATTGGTTTTATAGCGCTGATTGCTTTGATTGATGCTGGCTTGTCCTATATCCCCGTTGATCCAACGATTGAATTAAGAACAATTTTTGGTTGGATTTTTTATCCAATAGCATGGTTATTAGGTGTACCTTCTCAAGATTTAGCGTCAGTTGGCCAGTTAATGGGAACCAAACTTTCTATTAATGAATTTGTGGCCTATTTGGATATGAAACAAATGATGGCTGACGGAGTTCTTTCGGATAAATCCAAATACATCGCCAGTTTTGCGCTTTGTGGATTTGCTAATTTTGCTTCTGTAGGCATTCAAATCGGAGGAATTTCTGCCTTATGTCCAGAGCGAAGAAAAGATATTGCGAGTATAGGTTTAAAAGCCATGTTCGCCGGAACCTTGGCTTCATATATGTCGGCGGCCATTGCAGGAATAATTCTAAGTATTTAAATATTAGACTAAAACGTACGAATATTATTATCAAAACTTGATATTCAAAACTGGGAATTCATTCAATTTAAATAACTTTGCCCAACTCAAATGATCTATTACAAAACAGACGAAGAAGTAGAATTGTTGCGCGCCGCCAATATGTTAGTGGCTAATACACACGCACATTTGGCCAAAGAAATTAAAGCTGGTGTAACTAGTAATTTTTTAAACGAATTGGCCGAAACATTTATTTATGATCATAAAGCCACACCGGCCTTTAAAGGTTATAATGATTTTCCGGCAGGGTGTTGCATGAGTATCAATGATGCTGTAGTTCATGGGTTTCCTTCTGATTATGAATTACAAGATGGTGATATTATAAGTGTAGATATCGGAACTGTGTTGAATGGTTTTGTAGGTGATAGTGCCTATACGTATGCAGTGGGAGAGCAAAAACAAGAAACCTTAGAGTTATTAGCTCGAACAAAAGATTCGCTTTATCTGGGCATAGAACAAGCGGTGGTTGGTAAACGAATCGGTGACATTGCTTTTGCGGTTCAAAACGCTACGGACAAAAAATATGGTTATGGAGTTGTGCGCGAACTTACTGGTCATGGAGTAGGAAAGCTGTTGCATGAAGAACCTGAAGTGCCCAATTATGGGAAAAGAGGGCAGGGAGTTAAATTACAAAACGGTTTAACGATTGCCATAGAACCAATGATTACTTTAGGAGATCGTTCTATTTTCTGTGAAGAAGATGGTTGGACGATACGGACTAAAGATGGCTCATATGCCGCTCATTATGAACATTCGGTTGCTGTTAGAAAAGGGCAGGCGGATATTCTATCTTCTTTTGTGCCAATAGAAAAATCAGAGAAAGATAATCCGAATTTAAATGATTCATATAATAAACTCTGTTTAGTAGCCGCACCTACTCAATCGGTTTGATTTTTATAGAAGCTCTTTTACCGATTTATTAAATAAATATTTCTTTGGGGTATTCTACTGCTACCAATTTTAAACCCTTGGCATCAGCACTGAAATCAGCTCGACGGCAATCATTAGATGCTATGATGGATTGTAAATCGTTTAGTTCTATTTTTCCTCTAGCCATTTGCAAACTAGTTCCAACTAATGCGCGAACCATTCCTCTCAAAAACCGATTTCCTTTTACTGTGAATTTTAAATGGTCAGCTTCTTCAGCCCATTCAATCTTAAGTAAGTTACATTCGTAATGACGGACTTCAACATGTCTTTTGCAAAAGCTTTGAAAATTAGTGTTCTCTTTAAACTGTAATGCACTTTTCTGCAGAATTTCTATATCTAAGGGAAAAGGGTAGAAGTAGGCTATTTCCTTTAAGAAGGGATTTTTATTTTGATAAATAATATATTCATAGGTTCGGGCCATAGCATCAAAACGAGAGTGTGCCTTGTCGTTTACTTTGTGCATAGCGATAATCACGATGTCTCGGTGTAGAATTGCGTTGGCATTATAAGCTAATGTGTTAGGCAATTCATAGTCAAAGTCAAAATGGAGAAAGTTCTGTAAAGCGTGAACACCTGCGTCGGTTCGGCTACTTGTGGTGGTTTCAATAGGTGCTCGAAGAATAGTACTAAGTGCTTTTTCTACACTTCCTTGTACTGTCTCAGCATTTGGTTGGCGTTGAAAACCAGCAAAGTTTTTTCCATGATAAGCTAATTCAATAAAATAACGTGGCATTGGATTTATTGCTTCTTAGGTGCAATATTCTTATCGATATATAGGCGAGAATCGCGAACGATTTTATTTTTCTTCAAAATAAACAACTCTAACTTATCGGCTGGAATTCGCAAATAAATTGGTTTCTCAGCTGTTAGTATTTCAGTATCAAAGGTTGGGTTCCATCTAGTCAAGGTGGTTTGGTCAAATGAAATATGCTTGCAAATTACGCCCAGGTTATATGCCCCTTTCACTTTTAGAATTGCAATATTATCAAGCTCGGCAGGCGCAATTTTGGGTTGACCTTCTTTGAACTTCATGGAGTTATTTTCTAAGGTTGGAATTTCATCATAGGCAGATGCAAAAGAGCCAAAATTGGGTCTGGGAGCTTGAATACCTCCGGGTGCTCGGCCCAATGATAAGGCATTAGAATTTCGGTCTAAATAAGTAGATGTCGCTATAAAAGCCATTACATGATTTCTCGTTTCACGAGGCAGTTTATTTTTAATATCCCAAAAAGTTTTACCCTTGGATCTATTCAACGCTTTCGTGATATTTCCAGGACCCCAATTATAACCCGCAACAGTTAATAGCCAATCGCCCTTAAACATTCTATTTATTCTACGAAGATATTTTGCTGCAGCCTTGGTGCTTTTGTAAAAGTCAACACGCTCATCTACACGGCTATCAACTCGTAAACCTAGCAGTCTACCTGTCTCTGGCATAAATTGCCAAGGACCTCTAGCACCAACAGGAGACAGCGCTTTAAAATTCATAGCACTTTCTATAACAGCCAGCGCTTTTAGCTCTTTAGGAACTTTGTATTTTCTAAAGACATTTTCTATAAATGAAAAATGCGAACGATGTTGTCTCTTGATTCTTGTCAGTCGCTTGCCATGATTCTTGTGATAATTAGCAACATACTTTACGATGTAGTCGGTTTGTTTGCCATAAACAGAAGGATTCACTTTTACAAACGATACACGTTTAGTACGTACACGTTCATCTTTAATTTTATATTTTTTCTTAATAAAACGTGAGCTGTCAATTTGTTTTTGCTTTTTCGGCGCTCGAACAATTTTAGCTCCTTTAGGTATTAAAGTAGTGTCCGTAATTTTTATAACGGTTACTGTTTTCTTACCTTTTTTCTTCTCATCGCCAATTGCAGAAACCTGAGCGCGTGCGTTTTGCACGAACCCTATGATTAAAATAATCAATATGGTACCGACCAGATTTCCTCTCACTTTTTACAATTTAAATTGGAAAGCTTTTAAGCTTCGCTTTCTGACTCCTTCATTCCAGCCTCAATCTCACTCTTTACGCTATCCTTAGCATCTTTAAACTCTTTAACTCCTTTTCCTACACCTCGCATAAATTCAGGGATTTTCTTTGCTCCAAAGAGAACAAGAACCGCCAATACGATAATAATCCATTCTGCGCCAGCAGGCATTCCAAGAAGAAATATAGAGTTTAACATAGTTGTTTAATTACGTTTGAGTAAAAATACCGTTGTTTGGCAAGAATGCCAACATTTTAGTACTTAATACTCTGTAAATTAACGAAAAAAGGCTGTATTTATTATACAGCCTTTTAAATATTTTGTTTTTCTTTAAACTAAGAAAGAACTCTTTTTTCCTTGATTCTAGCAGATTTACCCTGTCTTTCTCTAAGATAGAAGAGCTTAGCTCTACGAACTTTACCAACTTTATTCACTTTAACACTTTCAATGAAAGGAGAATATAAAGGAAAAACACGCTCAACACCTATGCCATCACTGATTTTTCTTACGGTAAAAGTCTTTGTTGCTCCTTTGCCTTGACATTTGATACAACTACCTTTAAAAGACTGAATACGCTCTTTATTACCTTCCTTAATTCTGTAATTAACCGTTACATTATCACCAGCCTTAAAACTAGGCAAGTTAAATTCTCCTGCTAATTGATCCTGTACAAATTTTACTGCTTCTTGCATTGCTCTGCTTTTTAAGTCCCATTAATTTGGGGTTGCAAAAGTATGGAAATTATTAATAAAACAAACAGTTTTTAAGGGAAAATACCCAATTCCATATAAGATAAGCCTACTTTATTGATAGAGGCAACAAATGCTGCTGTTCTCATATCTTCTACACGCTTACTGCGCATCCATATATTTCTTATTTCCTTGTAGCTACTAATCATTGTATCCTCCAAACCAGAATAGACTAAATCGACTTCATCAGGACCATGAATTAGCTGCTCTCGTTGTTTCATTGATACTTTTTGACCGGTCATTTTTTCAATGCTATCAACGAATTTTGAGTTGGTGCTTTCGCTAAATCTTTTTTCCATTCGACCATAACGAACGTGACTTAGATTTTTTAACCACTCAAAATAACTAACTGTCACACCACCTGCATTTAAAAACATATCAGGAACTACACAAATTCCTTTTTTATTTAAGATAACATCAGCTTCTGGAGTTATAGGCCCATTAGCAGCTTCTCCAATAATCTTTGCTTTAATTTTCTTAGCATTTTTCTTGTCAATCACATTTTCTAATGCAGCGGGTATAAGAATATCGCAGGGCAATTCTAATGCCGCCGTGTTATTTGCTAGTTTTTTTGTTCTGTCAAAACCAATAATGCTTCCTTTCTTTTTACGGTAGGACATTAGTTTGTCTACATTAATTCCTTTTTCGTCAGCGATAGAACCCTCGTATTCTGCTACACCCACAATCAGGGCACCTGCATCTTGAAAGAATTTAGCCGCATGATAACCTACATTACCTAAACCCTGAACAACTACCTTTTTTCCTTCTAAGCCGGTTTCCATACCAAGCATTTTCATTACATCATCATCAGAACACATTTCTTTAATGCCATAAAAAACACCCAGTCCGGTAGCTTCCGTTCTGCCGCGAACCCCTCCTTGAGTAACCGGCTTACCGGTAACACAACCCATAGCATCTACTTCACCTGGACGTAATGAATTATAGGTATCAACAATCCAGCTCATTTCGCGAGCTCCGGTTCCATAGTCTGGGGCCGGTACATCGATACCAGGACCGATAAAATTCTTTTTAACTAGCTCTGCAGTATATCGACGTGTAATTTTCTCTAAATCATATTCAGAATATTTCCTAGGGTCAATTCTTATTCCACCTTTTGCACCACCAAACGGAACGTTTACGATAGCACATTTAAAAGTCATTAAAGAAGCTAATGCCATTACCTCATCTTGATTTACATCCATGCTATAACGTATGCCACCTTTTACTGGAAGCTTATGGTGTGAATGTTGAACGCGGTATGCTTCAATTACTTCAATTTTGTTTTTTACTCGAACAGGAAACTTCATTCGGTATACCGAATTACAAGCCTTAATTTGTTCGAGAATTCCTTTTTCAATTTTTGTGAAAGGTGCCGCTTTATCAAAGTTGCGTTCTACGCTTTCAAAGAAACTATAGTTTGATGACATAAATTTTTTTTAGAGGGAAGGTGATTAATAAATTATTTTTTTTCGAGTTTATTTAATTTTCTTTCTATGCGAATTAAATACAGAATAATGCCCGCAAAGATAGTCGCGATTACGAATACTACAAGGTTTATTCTTCCGTTTTCGTATAGGAATGCCGTGGTGGCAAAATCTGAATTTTGAGCGATGATTTGTTTTGGCTTAGCTAAGGAGTCAGCCATTTGAGCCCAAAGGGGATTGCTACAAAATAATATGAATAGGGTAAGTAGTTGTTTCATATGAAGTTACTTTTTAAGGGTCATTAGTTTTTTGGTTCGATATCGAATATCAAAAAGCCAAAGGCTTACTAATACCCAACCAAGCATCGCAGGGTAAAAAACATGTTTAAACACATCGGCTTGTCCACGCAAAGCCGAAAGTGTTTCATCTTCGGCAGAGCCGGGGTGTAAACCAGGCATTCGAGCAGGAATAATATAAAGAGCAGGAACAATTAGCGCTAAAGCAAAAATGTTATATACTGCAGCTATTCGAGCTACTTGCTTTTTATTTTTTATACTAATTCTTAAAATTAAATAAGCCGCGTACGCAAATAAAGTTAATGTAGCTCCCCAAATTTTAGGGTCATCTGGATAGGCTTTTCCCCAGGTGCCGCTGGCCCAAAACATTCCCGTAAAAAGCCCCATTACGCCAAAATAAAAACCGGTCTCCACAAAGGTCGTAGAAATAAGGTCAAACTTTGAGTCCTCTTTTTTTAAATACACTATGGCAAACACAGCGGATAGGAAAAAGCACATTTGCATGGCTTGCCACATCGGCACATGAAAAAATAGATTACGTGCAGATTCATTTAGTAATGGCAGATTAGGAACTGGTGTCAACAAACCACCCACAACTACCCAGCTCATTATTAGAGCCGTACTAATTTTCCACCAATATTTTTTAAAGAAATCCAATTAAAAGCTATTTCTCCTCTAAAAATGGATAACCGTAATCGCTAGGAGCGTTAAAAGTTTCTTTTATTGTTCGAGGGCTTAACCAACGATATAAATTAATCATACTTCCAGCCTTGTCATTCGTTCCGCTAGCGCGGCCACCACCGAATGGTTGCTGACCAACTACGGCTCCAGTAGGTTTGTCATTAATATAAAAGTTACCGGCGCTATTTTCTAATTTTTCTAAAGCTTCTTTTAATGCATAACGATCAGTCGCAAAAATTGAACCAGTTAATGCATAAGGAGAGGTAGTATCTACAATTTTGAGCGTTTTGCTAAAGTCTTTATCATCGTAAACATAAATAGTAAGTACAGGGCCAAAAATTTCTTCGCACATAGTTGTAGCACTCGGATTTTTAGTTTCAATAAGCGTGGGTTCTACAAAGTAACCTTTGCTTTTATCGTAACCACCACCAGCAATTATTTTAGTACCTTTTTCTTTTTTAACACTATCTATATATGCCGCAATGCTATCAAAGGCACGCTCATCAATTACAGCATTAATGAAGTTTCTGAAGTCTTCTGTTGTACCCATTTTTAGTTCCGCCATTTGTTCCATAAGCTTGGCTTTTATTTGCTTGGCCAAACTCTTTGGTAAATAAGCACGTGATGCAGCACTACACTTTTGACCTTGAAATTCAAATGAGCCTCTTAATAAAGCAGTAGCAACTTGATCGGGTTGCGAACTTGGGTGAACCATAACAAAATCCTTACCGCCCGTTTCGCCAACGATGCGTGGGTATGATTTGTAGGTATGAATATTTTCTCCTATCGTCTTCCACATAGTTTGGAAAACGCCGGTAGATCCAGTGAAGTGAACACCAGCAAAATCTTTGTGCGAGAAACAGATTTCTCCAACTTCAGGTCCACGGCAGAATATCATATTAATAACGCCATCAGGCAGACCAGCTTCTTGCAATATTTTCATAGTAAGGTTAGCAGAATAAATTTGAGTTTCTGCTGGTTTCCAAACTACAGTATTTCCGCACATTGCCGCTGAAGTAGGTAGGTTGCCACCAATCGCCGTGAAATTAAAAGGTGTAACGGCTAATACGAATCCTTCTAGCGGACGGTATTGAACTCGATTATAAATTCCTGTATCTGATATTGGTTGTTGCTTGTAAATTTCGCTTAGGAAATGAACATTAAAACGCAAGAAGTCTATAAACTCACAAGTGCTATCAATCTCAGCTTGATAAGCATTTTTACTTTGTCCTAACATAGTGGCAGCCAACATATCGTATCGATATTTACCGGCTATTAAATCTGCTGCTTTTAAAAATATAGAAGCTCGTTGCTCCCAAGGCATTGCCGACCATTTTGCTTTAGCTCGCAATGAGGCGTTAATAGCCTGGGTTATATGTTTCTTTTCTCCTTTATGAAAAACACCTAAGGTATGTTTGATTTCATGAGGCGGATGCATACTTTGTGTATTACCAGTTCGTACTTCGTCCTTACCAATATACATAGGTACATCTACCGGATTTTTTTTGGCGCGGGCCAAAGCTTCTTTTAATTTTTTCTTATCTACACTCCCTTTTTCGAATTGACGAATGGGTTCATTTTTTGGGGTAGGGAAGTAATAATATCCGTTGCTCATGGCCTAATCTTTTTTGAAATGAAATGCAAAGATAGATATTAATTCGGATGGACAGGTTGAGTTGGTTTATAAAAGTTTGATAGGTTTATAATTTGTTTAAATTAGGGTTTAAACAGGCGAAAGTCGTAGCTATAATTTCTAAACCATAGCTTACTTTTGCCCAATGCAACGAAATAATTATTTCTTTGGTTTTTTGCTAGGAATTATTATTCCTTTTTTGGGTTTTGTATTGGTATATATGTTGCGATATATGCTCAAAGGGGTTACAGTTGAGTATTTTATTCAACTATTACAAGATGTCCCAAGAGCTGTATCTTCTACAATTTCGTTAGGGTTGATTACTTGCATTCCATTATTTACTTATTACCGAAGCAGAAAGTTGTATAAAACACTCTATGGCATATTTGCAGCCGTGGCAATTTATGCGCTGATTGTAATGCAATATCGATTTAATATTATCTAGGTGAAGTATTTTATAGTAGCAGGAGAGGCTAGTGGTGATATGCATTCGGCACGTTTGGTTCAGGAATTGAGACAAGTTGATCTTGACGCTAAATTCATTGGTTGGGGTGGCGATAAAATGAAAAAAAGTGGAGTTGATATTCTCAAGCACATTAGCGAATTAGCTTTCATGGGTTTTTCGCAGGTTGTTCTTAATATCAGAACAATTCTGAACAATTTTAAGCTAATTAAAACTCAAATAGAAAAATGCAATCCTGATGCCATTATTCTTGTAGATTATCCGGGCTTCAACCTGCGCTTGGCCAAATGGGCAAAAGAAAAAGGTTACATAATAATCTACTATATCGCGCCGCAGGCTTGGGCTTGGAAAGAAAATAGAGTAGAAAAATTAAAGGCTTATACGGACAAGCTGATTTGTATATTGCCCTTTGAAAAAAAGTTTTTTGAGGATCGAGGTTTAAAAGTAGACTATGTTGGGCATCCCTTGTTAGAACAGATTGAACTGAACCATCGAGTCAATAATAACACAATAGCTCTACTTCCCGGAAGCAGACGTCAAGAGGTAAAAAGCATGATGCCTGAAATGCTTAGCATTGTTGACGATTTTCCAGATTATGAATTTAAAATAGCGCAATCACCTAATTTAAATGAATCCTTTTATACTGACTATATTAACCATGACCGAGTTGTTTTGCATACTTCTGGAATGGCTAGTTTGCTCAATGAGTCTAAGGCAGCTTTAGTTACCTCAGGAACAGCTACATTGGAGACGGCGTTGTATGAAGTGCCCCAAATCGTGTGTTATAAAAGTGGAACGGTTTCCTATCAAATTGCCAAGCGATTAATCAAGGTTCCGTATATTTCTCTAGTTAACCTGATTGCCAATAAAGAAGTGGTTAAAGAGTTGATTCAGATAGATTTAAATAAAAATGAATTGAGTAAATGTTTAAGTGAAATATTGGAAAGTAAAGGAGATAGTATAAAATTAGAATATCGTGAAATCAAAAGGTTATTGGGTTCAGGAACGGCCTCTAAAACCACAGCGGAATTAATCCATTCTTACTTAGTGAATAAGCGATAGAGAATCAGAATAAAAGCCAATAAAAAAACAATAATTGATATTTTATTCATTCCGTGCATCAGCTTTACGTTGATGCCTTTATTTGCTTCAGGATCTTTTTTCTTGATATAGAGATACTCTAAAATTTGTTGCCAAAAAGTTCTTTTCATCAACAGCAAAAATACAATTTTTCTATGAAGAACTTCTGACAAGGATTGAATCAAGTTTAACTAAAGACATTATATTTGTGCTCGTTTCATGGGGGATTAGCTCAGCTGGCTAGAGCGCTTGCATGGCATGCAAGAGGTCACCGGTTCGACTCCGGTATTCTCCACAAAAAAGGTCAACCGAATGGTTGATCTTTTTATTTATAAGGAATTTCGGTTAAAGTAGTAATTTTAAGGCATGGCTTTACGAGTGAATACTTTTTCTGTTCTATTTATAGCTTTATGCTGTTTGTTATTTACAAACTGTGGTAAAAAAGGTTGTACCGATTCTAATGCTGCCACTTATAATTCTAAAGCAAAAAAGGACGACGGCACATGTCGCTACATGGGCTCTCTGGTGTTTTGGATTAGTGATTCATCGGCCCAAGAAATGGTTGATGACGGAGTTCAAGGCCTCACGGTTTATATAAACGGTGATATTGAAGGTCAGATTTCATTAACAGGACAGAATTTTACAGAAGCGCCAGAATGTGGTGCGACTAATGCACTTACGGTTGAGCGTGATTTGTTAAGTGCCAGAACAAAGGCTTTTTCTTATCGAATTTTAGATGATCAAAGCGTAAAACGTTGGGCAGGCGCTATGACAATGAATGGAAATACCTGCGAGAAATTTGAATTAGTTTACTTTCCTTAATTTGAAAAAATGTATACTTAGTAATTTGTCTCTAGGAATACACTTATTTCATGGATAGCATTACATTTACATTACCTCATGCAACAGAAAAATAATTCTAACCTTACTGAATTTAATAAATTCGATACTGATATTCATGGGTTAGATGGTTTCTTAAATTACAATATTTTTCACATTGGTAATTTTACGCTAACGCCAGGCATGATAATGCTTATCATTATCGTTTTAGGTTTTACCTGGGTTTCAATTCGTGTTATTAAACGAGTAATCGTAGGCAAACGTTCAGAAGAAAATATAGAATTTGGTAGGCGTTTCAGTGTTTACATGATAGTCAAATACATATTGTATGTTATGGCTTTTGTGTTGGTGTTGGAGGTAGTTGGTATTGGAGTCAATGCTCTTTTAGTGGGTTCTGCAGCCTTATTGGTAGGAATTGGTATGGGATTGCAAAATATCTTCTCCGATTTAGTCTCAGGACTGTTTTTGTTGTTTGAGCGTCCAATAGAGTTAGGAGACGTGATTGAAGTAGACAATATTGTCGGTAAAATTCAAGTGATTAAACTGCGTCACACGGTAGTCTTAGACCGAGATGGGGTCAATCTTATAGTGCCCAATCACAAATTTGTGACTGAGAAAGTGATTAATTGGAGCCATCAAAAAGAGGAGCGAAGATTTCGTGTCAAAGTGGGTGTTGATTACACTTCCAATCCACAGGAAGTCGCTTCTATATTAAAAAACGTTGCCAGAACAAATTCTTTTGTAATAAAAGACTCTCCAGCTTTTCCTATCATGGTGCGTTTTGCTGACTTTGGAGATTCGGCTTTAGTATTCGAGCTTTTCTTCTGGACAAGACATTCGTTTATAGTTGAGAATATTATGAGTGATATGCGATTTCAGATTTTTGATGAATTTGGCAAAGCCGGCGTTCAAATTCCTTTCCCGCAACATGATCTTCATATAAAGTCTAAAGAATTTTAAATATTAAATCTTGAACTTTCAATTAATTAATTGACATTTGCCACGCAGTTGAGTGTGCATTTTTGTACGCTTATTTGCAATAATAAATTATTATTCATGGCACTGAAAGTAGGAATTGTAGGATTACCCAATGTAGGAAAATCAACCTTGTTTAACGCAGTTAATCAGCAAGCGCAAGCGCAAGCTAGTAATTATCGTTTCTGTACGATAGACCCCAACGTTGGACAAGTGGACGTTCCTGATACCCGAATTGATAAATTAGCAGAATTAGTTGAGCCAGAAAAGGTAATTCCAACAAGTATTGAGTTTGTAGATATTGCTGGTTTGGTGAAAGGAGCCAGTAAAGGAGAGGGCTTGGGAAATAAGTTTTTAGCCAATATTCGTGAGGTAGACGCAATTACTCACGTAATTCGGTGTTTTGAAGATGAAAATATCCTGAGAGAGGAAGGTGCCATCAATCCAGTAGGCGATATGGAAATTATTGATACGGAACTTCAGCTGAAAGATCTAGAAAGCGTCGAAAAGCAACTAGAACGAAATAGTAAAGTAGCCAAAAATGGCGATGCAAAGGCTAAGGAAATTGTTGCCATTTTAGAAAAGTGTCAAGCTCATTTAATGGAAGGTAGTAGCATTCGAACTATGTCATTAGAAGATGAAGAGTGGGTTATAGTGAATGAATTATTTCTTCTTACTTCAAAACCTGTTCTTTATGTAGCTAATGTAGATGAGGCATCTATGTTGACTGGTAACAAATATTCTGAAGCATTAATTGAAGCGGTAAAAGCAGAGGGTAATGAAGTAATTGTTATGAATAATAACATTGAAGCTGAAATAAGCGTAATGGAAGACGCTGATGATCGCGCAATGTTTTTAGAAGAGTATAAATTAGAAGAACCTGGTTTAAACCGATTGATTCGCAGTGCGTATGCGTTGCTTAATTTAATTACTTACTTCACAGCGGGTGTTCAGGAAGTTCGAGCTTGGACTATTCATAAAGGATGGAAGGCTCCTCAAGCAGCAGGAGTAATACATACTGATTTTGAAAAAGGTTTTATTAAAGCGGAGGTAATCGCCTATGATGATTATGTGAATCTAGGTTCAGAAGCGGCAGCCAAAGAAGCGGGTAAACTGCGTATTGAAGGAAAAGAGTATACAGTAAGTGACGGCGATGTTATGCATTTCCGATTTAATGTTTAATCTAAAAAGAAAAGCGTCACATGAGTGACGCTTTTCTTTTTTATTATTCAATTTAAGTTTCTTATTGAATCGTAAGTTTCTGAACTTTTAGCACAGTACCGTTTTCGGTTAAAACAGCAATAAAGTTGCCATTTAAGCTAGGTAATGTATGGCTACTATTTTTGATTCTTGATTCATGTACTTTTCTTCCTAAGAAATCGTAAAGTGCTAGTTCAATATTCTTGTCCTTAGCTAAATTGGAAATTGTAATCTGATTTCCTTCAATTAGGGTTGGATATATAGCAATTTCATTGGACGTAGTTACAATTGTTTTAACCACATTGGAATAATAAAATTCATTGTTGTTTGTCAATTCCTTAATGCGGTAATAATATGCTTCATTTGTAACTTCATGATCTCGGTATTGATATAAGCCATTGCCTTTAGGAGTAAGGCTAGTAACGGTAGAAAATTCTACTCCATCAATACTTTTTTCTATTTCAAAGCTTTTTACGTTAAACTCATCGTTCGTATAGAATTGAACCAGAATATGCGATTCCATTTGTTTGGCTGAAACATTTTTGAAATTAATAGGCAATGCTGTATTAGTAGAAGCTGCAGCGTTCCACATGTCACCACCGGTTCCTCCACCATTAACGGCATTTCCTACGGCATTAAATGTTGCGGCCGTTCCGCCAGGAGTTGGTGCAGTCCACATCAGGCTAAAGGTCGCCGTGTTTCCTACCATAGATTTTCGTTTGTTATGCCCAGCACTCATATTACCACTTTGAATGGTTACGTCGGGATCTGTTGTACTCAGTGTTCCGATACTAGTTTGAACTTGAAAACCAGCCAGGTTTAGCATAGCATTCGTAACCGTTACGGTAACAGGATAAGTTTGACCTGGATTATAAAATGTAGGTGCATTAATTACTACAGAAGTAGCTGAGTTTGCACCTCCATGGCAACCACAATTGTTAGTGTAACTTGTAAAGCCAGAGCTGTAGGAGGTGTTTAGAACCGTATAAGACCCTAAACCAATGATTAATAATAAAGTTGTAAGTAAAGATTTTTGTTTCATAGATAAAGTTTTATAGTTTGTATTACCTTAAAGGTACGTATTATTTAAATCAAAATGTAGGCTTTGTTTTCAACGAAGGTTACAAAGTAAAGTTTCTATTGATTTATCTATTGAATACTAAGCTTTTGAGTCAATAATATTTGGTCATCAACTCTTATATGTGCAATGTAAAGTCCTTTAGCGATCGTGTTCGAAAGAGAGATATTAGCATGAGCCTCAGTGGTTAGTACCGGATTACCTGTAATGCTATAAAGAATTAAGTTGGGATTTAATTTTGTATTGAGCCCTTTAATATGAAGGATATTATTCTTCACAATGGTTGGGTATATGGCTAAATCATTATTAATATTGATTTGTGCACTAATAACTTTAGAATAGGTTTTTTGGCCTTCTAAATCTTCCTCTACTATTCTGTAGAGATAGTTCTTATTGGGTTCTATAGTTTGATCAACTAATTCATATTGGCCATTACCCTTTGGTGCAATTTCTTGAATCGTTCTGAAACCATTGTTTTCAGATTTTCGTTCTAATAAATATTTTTTTATATTTTTTTCATCTTGTGTCTCAAAGAATAGTTTGATAACTCCATTTTCAGCTTTGGCAGAAAAGTGTACGAATCTCACCGGCAAGGCTATATTACTGATTGTAATAAAATCACCACTATCTCCACCAGCACCACCGTTTCCATTCGCTCCAATTCCTTGAGCACCAAAATTCGCTATGGTACTTCCTGTTGCAGGAGCTGTCCATATCACATTAAAGGTGGCAACACCAGCTGTCATTCCTTTAGGCGAATTATGTCCAGCACTTCTGTTATCGCTATAAACGTTTATACCTGGATCTGTTGTAGTAATGGTTCCAATGTTAGAGCGAATTTGAAAACCAGCAATCACCTTTGCGGCATTAGTAATTGTAACACTCAATGGATAAGATTGACCATTGTTATAATTAGCAGGTAAGCCATTTACGGCAATGCTCGTCGTTGGAGCACTAGTCCCGTGACAAGTGGTACAGGCCGTGTTTGAATAAGAATTAAATGTTCCACCCATCACACCGCTATATGATGTGTTGATAGTCATGTAAATACTCAGTCCAACAATAAGGATAAAACTAGATAGTAAAGATTTTTTTTTCATACGCTATATAACTAATAGGTGCAAGTTCTGTGCCACCTTAGAAAAGGCCGTTCACCTCTGCATTCACCATGTTTATGACTTTAGCAGTATCCTCTTTATTCTCAGCAAAGTTGATTTTGTCAATATCAATAATTAGCAACTTGCCATCTTGGTATTTGTCAATCCAATTATTGTAGTATTCGTTGAGTCGTTTTAAGTAATCCAGACGGATGTTCTCTTCATATTCTCGGCCACGTTTTTGAATTTGACCAACCAAAGCAGGTACACTAGCTCGAAGATAAATTAATAAGTCTGGCGGATTGACCATAGACTTTAAGGTATCAAAGAAGTTGCTGTAATTCTCAAAGTCACGTTTGCTCATAAGACCCATTTCATGAAGATTGGGAGCAAAGATGTTGGCGTCTTCATAAATGGTTCTGTCTTGAATAACCACTTGGTCTCCATTTTGAATATCCACCAATTGTTTTAAACGACTATTTAAAAAGAAAACCTGCAAGTTGAAACTCCAACGGGGCATGTCCTTGTAGAAGTCATCCAAATACGGATTGTTTTCTACATCTTCATAATTGGGTGACCAATTGAAATGCTTTGCTAATATTTTAGTAAGCGTTGTCTTTCCAGCACCAATGTTTCCGGCTATTGCAACGTGTTTGATTTTCTTTTTCTTCTTCGCCATAAATTCAGCGCTAATCTAGTCAATAATATTTAAAAAGCGAGTGGCATTAATAATTTATTCCAATTAATTTTCTAGCTGCAGTAAGGGTTTCACTCGCACTAGCACGTGCTTTGTCTTTTCCTTCTTTCATGATTTTTTGCAAGCTTGGGATATCTTCCTGAAGATTTTGCGCTTTCTTTCGAATTGGGCTGACAAAATTTATCATGTCTTCAGCCAGTTGTTTTTTCATATCACCGTATCGAATCTCACAATTATTAAAATCTGCTACGAATTTATTGTAGTGGTTTTCTTCGCTCACTAATTTCATTAATAAGAAAATATTTTCAATATAATCTGGCATTTCAGAATTTGGCTCTGTTGGACCGCCATCTGTTTTTGCTTTCATAATCTTTTTGCGAATATTATCGTCATTGTCAGCGAGATAAATAGTAGCATTTTCATTTTCACTTTTACTCATTTTGCCCTTCCCGTCTAAGCTTGGTATTTTGATAAGCTGTTCGCCAAAGTTAAATGCAGTTGGTTCAGGGAAAAGTTCGCCATAACGATGATTAAACCGTCCAGCGAAATTTCGGGTCATTTCTAAATGTTGCTCTTGATCCTTTCCAACAGGAACTTTATGCGCCCGATGGATAATAATATCTGCTGCCATTAGACTCGGATAGGTAAGTAGTCCAGCATTAATATTGTCCGGTTGGTTCCGCGCCTTGTCTTTAAAAGAAGCTGTTTTCTCTAATTCGCCTTTATACGCCAACATATTCAGCATTAAATACAACTCAGGAATTTCAGGAATGTCGCTTTGAACGTAAAGTGCCACTTTCTCAGGATCTAGCCCGCTGGCAATATTCTCGGCGATGACTCGATAAACATTGGGTTTTAATTCTTTGGGGTCTGGATGAGTTGTGAGCGCATGATAATCTGCTACAAAAAAGTAACAATTGTAATCATTCTGCATTTTTACATAATTCTGAATGGCACCAAAATAATTACCCAAATGAAGGTAACCTGTACTTCTGATGCCACTTACAACGACTTCTTTGCTCATAGATTTGCGAATTTACAATCAACATTTAATCTAGTTCTATTTTCTTGGAAATGCTTTATATTTGTAATTGTTAGTCTAGTCTAACAATTATATAAGATGAAAAGAACAATTTTATTTTTTATAGCAACCTGCTTGCTATTTGGCTCTTGTGACCAAACTAAGAGTCATCGAGATGATGGCAAACTTTATATCGTAACCACCACTCAAATGATAGCCGATGCGGTTAGAAATATTGCGGGCGACAAAGCAGAAGTTGTTAGCTTAATGGGACCAGGCGTAGATCCACATTACTACAAAGCCACGCAAGGTGATTTAAAAAAACTAACCGACGCTGATATTATTTTTTATAATGGCCTGCATCTAGAAGGTAAAATGCAAGATGTTTTTGAAAAGTTTGCCAAGAAAAAAACCGTGGTGGCTGTTACTAAAGATATTCCCCGAGAAGAATTGATAATCTCTAGCGACCAAGGCGAAGAGATTATTTATGATCCTCATGTTTGGCATAGTGTTTCTCTCTGGTCAATGATAGAAAGTCCAATTTTAGAAACGGTATCAAAAGAATTACCGGATCACAGGGAATTATTTGAGAGCAATTCAAATAGATATTTTGGAGGCTTCCTAGAAAAGAGGCACATTTATGTCACTAAGAATATATCAACAATCCCTAAAGTACAACGCTTGCTAATCACCTCACACGACGCCTTCAACTATTACGGGAAAACATATGATATAGAAGTTCAGGGTTTACAAGGAATATCCACCGTAAGTGAAATAGGAATTAAAGACATTACTGAAATGGTAGATTTAATTATCAAACGAAAAGTAAAGGCCGTTTTTGTAGAGTCTTCAGTAAACGAAAGAAACTTAAAAGCGGTAATAGAAGGTTGTAAAAAGAAAGGCTGGGATGTAAAAATCGGTGGCACACTTTTCTCCGATGCTATGGGTGCGGATGATACACCGGAAGGAACTTATATAGGCATGATAGAGCATAATACGAATGCGATTGTGAATGCGCTGAAGTAATTTGTTTTAAGTGAAAAGTGCGCTCATTAATTCAAATCGAAACTAAAAACTTAAAATTAAAAACTCATAACTAAAAAAATGATCGTTCAAGTAGAAAATCCTGTTTTAGAAGTTCATGATTTAACCGTAAGCTATGATAAAAATCCTGTGCTTTGGAATGTAGATTTTAGTATTCCTAAAGGAAAGTTAGTTGGTATTATTGGACCAAACGGAGCAGGTAAATCTACTATGCTAAAATCTGTAATGGGATTAGTAGATAAGCAAAGTGGTTATGTAAAAGTATTTGATAAAGATGTAGATGAAGTTCGTGAGCAAATAAGCTATGTGCCTCAACGAGAATCGGTTGATTGGGATTTTCCGGCAAGTGTCTTGGATGTAGTGCTCATGGGTCGTTACGGTAGAAGAGGGCTCTTTAAACGAATAACAAAAGAAGACAAAGAAATTGCAATGGCTAGCTTAGCAAAGGTGAACATGCAAGATTATGCTAAACGGCAAATAGCTCAACTATCTGGTGGCCAGCAACAGCGCGTTTTTATTGCCCGTTCGCTAGCACAACAAGCCAATTTATATTTAATGGATGAGCCTTTTGCAGGTGTGGATGCCTCCGCTGAAAGTTCAATTTTAAATCTATTACAAGAAATGCGAGCCGAAGAAAAAACGATTATGGTGGTCCATCATGATTTACAATCGGCTTATGAATATTTTGATTGGGTGATATTATTAAATATGCGATTAATCGCTAGTGGTCCCAAAGAAGAGATTTTTACAACTAAATTGTTGCAAGAAACTTATGGCGGTAAATTGACCTTGTTAGACAGTCTTTCTAATTTTATCCGACAAAAAGAATTTCCAATAAAAGGCTAATGAAAGAACTCATTGAATTTCTGAGTTTGTCAAATGCCAATGTGCGTTATGTCGTATTGGGTGTTATGCTTTTAGGTGCCAGTACTGCTGTAGTAGGGACCTTTACTTTTCTGCGTAAAAAATCTTTGGTGGGCGATGCGGTGGCGCATGCTGTTTTACCTGGAATTTGTTTGGCGTTTATTTTTTCTCAAATGCGCCATCCATTGGTTTTGTTATTAGGTGCTTTTTTAAGCGGTTGGATGAGTATAGTGAGTATAGATTTTATTAGTAAAAAATCTCGCATAAAAGCGGATGCGGCTATTGCCATTGTGCTAACAGTTTTTTTTGGAATTGGAATTATGCTTTTGAGTTATATTCAATCAACAGGCAATGCAGCTCAGTCTGGTATTGATCATTTCTTGTTCGGTCAAGCGGCAGCTTTGGTTGGAAACGATGTCATTTTGTTGGCGATAGTTTGTGTGGTTTTGGTAGTGGCCGTTTGGTTATTGTTCAAAGAATTTACTGTTCTTAGTTTTGATGCCGAATATGCTTCTGCGCTTGGTCTGCCAGTACGTTCTATAGAATTTATTTTATCAACGCTTACAGTAATTGCTATTGCTGTAGGAATTCAAGCTGTGGGCGTGGTGCTTATGGCAGCTATGTTGATTACGCCAGCTGCCGCTGCAAGATATTGGACGAATAAATTATCTGTTTTGATTATTTTGGCAGCAGCTTTTGGAGCCTTCGCTGGTTTGTTTGGAAGCTACATTTCTTATACCGCACCCAAAATGCCAACGGGTCCATGGATTATTATTGCAATTACTTTTATTGCTTTTATTTCTATGACCTTCGCTCCTGAACGTGGCTTCTTTTTTAAATGGTTAAGTAAAAAAAGAAAAACTCAGAATACCATGGATGAAAATATTTTGAAGATATTTTTTCATCTCAGTGAACAAGAAAATAATCCATTTGCCAAAAGGAAAATTACTGCTTTGCAAGAACGTAGATATTTTGAAGAAAGCAAAATGAGAGCGAGCCTAAAAAGATTATGTCGCGGCGGATTAGTGTCTGAGCAAGACGGTACTTGGTTCCTGACTGAAGATGGAATGCATGAGTCAAAGCGGATTGCTAAATTACACAGATTGTGGGAAATGTATATGAGTAAATTTCTACGAATTCCTGCTGATCATGTGCATGAAGGAGCTGAAAGTTTGGAACATTTTTTTACGCCAGAGTTGGAGGCTATGTTAGAAGAGGAGTTAGGCTTCCCAGAAACGGATCCGCATGATAAACCCATTCCATACGCTAAAACAGTTGCCTCATGAGTTATTCTTTTTGGATTATTGTCACAGGTGTTTTGGTTGCAAGTTCATGTGCTTTGTTGGGTTGTTTTTTAGTGCTTCGAAAAATGTCAATGATTGGAGATGCTATTTCGCATGCTGTTTTGCCAGGTATCGTAATTGCTTTTCTCATAAGCGGTTCAAGAAGTTCCTTGCCTATGCTTATTGGCGCGGCCTTGGTTGGTGTATTGACTACTTTTTTAATAGAGTTTATTAGTAAAAAGGCTAAAATGCAAAATGATGCTGCTATTGGATTGGTATTTACTTTTTTGTTTGCCGTTGGAATTATTATGCTAACCGTATTCGCAGATAAAATGGATTTAGATGCTGATTGTGTGTTGCATGGAGAAATTCTATTTATTCCGTTAGATCAATTGGTTACTGGGACTTTTTTAGATATTGTACCTCGTAAAATTTGGATTTTGTTTTTTGTTTTACTGATTGTAGTTGTGGCTTTATTTATAGGCTACAAAGGATTTTTAATAACCACTTTTGATCCTTTTTATGCTGTTTCGGTAGGGATTTCCACTGTGGTTTGGCATTATGCATTGATGACCTTGGTCTCCTTAGTAACGGTCGTTTCTTTTGAATCGGTTGGTGCTATTTTGGTAGTGGCATTTTTAGTTGTTCCCGCGGCTTCCGCTTATTTATTGACAGATGATTTAATTCAGATGCTATTTCTGGCGGTTATTATTGGAGTTTTATCTTCGGTATTGGGATATGCATTAGCTCAGTGGCTCGATAGTTCTATTCCGGGTTCTATGACGGCCATGCTGGGTGTTTTATTTTCAGTTTGCTTCTTATTAGCGCCGAAGTATGGATTGCTACCCCGAAAATTGGTGCGTAAAAAAGTGGTTTAATTTTTCTTTTTTAGCTGAAGCCAAATGAAAGTTGCTAAGAGTGCTCCCAAAATGGTAGCGACAATGTAGAGCCATAAGTGTTGAGTATTGCCTGAGATAATGGCCGGAGCAATAGATCGGGCAGGGTTCATAGACGCGCCAGTAATCGGTCCACCAAAAAAAGCTTCTAAACCTACAACCGTACCTGCAGCAAGCGCAATGTATTTTTTAAGTTTACTATTCTGACTGACTATTAAAATTACCCACATGAGAATGAATGTCATAAAAAATTCAATAGCAAAACTTTGCTGCCAAGAACCTGATGGAAGGGTGGCGCCCAATATTTTACTGGAAGGGAACAAAAGAATTAAGAGAAGAGAAGCTAGAAGTGCTCCAGTGATTTGAGCCAATAGGTATTGAAGAAGAAATTTTTTATTAAAGGTATTAGTCATCGAAAACGAAATAGAAACTGCGGGGTTTATGTGCGCGCCAGATGTTTTTCCAAAAATGTAAATCATGGCCGTTACGATTCCACCCCAAGAAATTGAAATAGCGAGATGGCTCACATTTTCATACACTTCATTTAAAACCATGGAACCTGTGCCAATGAGAACCAGAGAAAAGGTTCCCACTAATTCAGCAAAATACTTTTTCATACAAAAAATGATTGCCGATTTCTAGTTAGTACATTAAATGTTTTTTGGAGCTATTTCTCCAGCCAGCCCTAGATTCATAATCTACAAAGTACACTTTAAGGTCTGCTCTGGATTCATATTTCACAAAGTAAATTTTCTTATCTGCTCTAGATTCATAGTCTACAAAATGCCAGTCGCCTTTGTTTCCTTTCGCACGACTTTCATATTTCTGCTTGTATACTTTTAGGTCTGCTTGTGACTCGTATTTTACGACAAACACTTTTACGTCTGCTCTAGATTCATATTTTACAGAATATACTTTTTGTGCATTCGCATTTAACGAGAAGAAAATGGATAGGCTGAGAATGGCTAGAATATTTTTCATTCTCTAAAGGTAAAAAATTAAACGAATGTTTTTTTACTTCTGTTCTGGTTTAGAAAAAGAATAACAGCACAAGTGATAAATAAAATAGGTGAAATTGCCATTTTCAATTTCATGCTGATTAATGCTACAAAGAAAGTAAGAAGCATGAGAATACTTGAAATAACTATGCTAATCCAAAGAATTCGATTACCTATTCTTGGATTGGCTAAGCTAAATACAAGCCCCGCCAAACCAAACATGGGTAAAACTATTAAGGGGTGAAAAATAGTGCGTGATTTAGAAAAAATATCCAACATCATTTCGATAGCAAATGCCCGTGTGTTTTCACCCCATTCAAAATATTGAAAGAGTAGGCAAAGTATCAGTAACACGATTAAAATGCTCCGCTTGTTAAGCATAGAATAAAAGTAGGAATAAAAATATTAGATGAAACACTTGAGCTAGCAGAATTGATTGTTCAATACATTTGCAAATTCAATTAATGGATTCTTTAGCTCAAATAGTATTAGGTGCTGCAGTTGGTGAGGCTGTATTAGGTAAAAAGATAGGCAATCGTGCCATGCTATGGGGAGCTATTGGCGGCACAATTCCTGATTTAGATGTGCTCGGTGGCATGTTTCTTAATGACTTAGACAATCTCGCTTTTCATAGAGGTTTTAGTCACTCTGTTTTTTTTGGAATTATTGGTGCATTTGTATTTGGTTGGATAGTTAATTGGCAGTACAAAAGTAAATATCATAAAGAGATAGCTGTTATAAGTAAGGTATTTGCTTTTGGCTTGGTCGTAGCGGCATTAAATTTTGTTTTGCGAATTTTCTTCCCGGGTAATTATTGGCCATTAATCATTATATCTGTTTTATTGTTGGCTTTATTGATATTACATTTTAAACTACGCTATTTTTCAGGAAGATGGATTGCACCTGAAGCTAGCGATAGAAACTGGCAATGGTTATTTTTCTGGTCGTTATTCACGCATCCTCTATTAGATTGTTTTACGACCTATGGCACACAATTATTTAATCCAATATCTGATTATAGGGTCGCTTTCAACACGGTTTCTGTTGTAGACTTTGGATATACCTTTCCTTTTCTAATATGCGTTATTGTGGCAGCTTTTTATAAAAGAGGAACAAGCCATAGGCGGTATTGGAATACGGCAGGATTAATTGTTAGTTGTGCTTTTTTAGCATTTACAGTATGCAATAAATTTTATATCGATAGCCAATTCGAGAAGGCTTATGCAAAACAAAATATTCCGGTTGAGCGTTTTACTTCAAGTCCTACTATTTTGAATAATATATTGTGGAGCGCCACTTTGGAAACTGACAGCTTGTTTTATTTGGGGCAATATTCGTGGTTTGACGAAGTGCCAATTGAGTTTAATTCAGTGCAAAAAGGTCATGAACTAGTTGATAATTTAGATACTGATCCAACGCTGAAAACATTGCGTTGGTTTAGTAAAGATTATTTCTGTTTAATGGATATTGATAGTGCCATACAGTATAACGATTTGCGATTTGGGACTTTTTATGGCAAAGGCGATTCGCCTGATGATTATATTTTTAATTTTCATTTACAAAAACTAGCCAATGGCATTTATGAAATGAAAAATGGAAGGCAAGGTCCTAAAAAAGGTGGAGCTGGAAATTTATTCGGAGATTTAATGGGTCGGATTGGAGGCTTGAAGAAATAATTTTTTATCTTAGGGGTATGGATAAACCAAAATGCGCGGCCAAAGAGCCAAAAAGCTTAGACGCAATTAAAGATAAAAATTATGCTTGGTGTACTTGTGGGCTAAGTGAAACACAAGCTTTATGCAATGGTGCACATAAAGGCACTGGTTTTGCACCTCAAATTTTTAAAGAAGAGGAAGATAAGAAAGTATGGCTTTGTCAATGCAAGCAAACGAAGAATCCGCCTTACTGTGACGGTAGTCACAATAGTTTATAGTTTAGCTAATCGTTGTTTTATTTTTTTCTTTCTTTGAATATCGTCTTGATACTGATTTTTTAGAAGAAGTGCTTTGCTCCAGATTTTAGAACAACGATCTTTTTTCCCAAGTTCTTTATATACATTTCCTAATGCTAGTAAGTTAGTAATATTTTCAGGCGCAATAGACTTGCTTTTCTCAAGATATTGTATTGCTTCATTTAAAGAACCTTTAGGAAGGCCGCCTAGAATTGAAACAATTTGCTTTTCGGCCACGGTAAGCGTGGCTCGTTCATAATGCCACATTCCAAGTATTGTAAGAGCTTCGTAATGATTTGGCTGAATTCGAACGGCTTTTTCAGCATATTTTTTAATTTTTGCCGATAAAGCAATTCGAGATTTAGGAAACATCACAGTATATACTTTTCTACCGTAAAATACAGCCATTGCAAAATTGGCATTGGCATTATTGGGTTCAATTCTTAAGGCTAGTGTGGCATATGTTTTTGATGCTTTGTAATAATCATCGCGCGTTGTATTTTTTTTACTTCTGTTGCCTATGTTGGCACATAAGATACTCGACTGACTAAGTGCTTCAATATTTCTAGGGTTTACTTTCAACGCTTTTTTGTAATAGGCTAAGGCTTTTTGCTCGTTCAGGTTTTCTTGAGCAGAGCGTCCTAAATTGACGAACTCTTGACTGCTATTTGCTAAAAGTGAATTATAAGAGTAAATGGCAATCAGCACTAAAAATATTTTTTTCATAATGGTCTCTTTAATACCTACGAAACAAATAGGGTATTAGATTATCAGACGAATAATTATTTAATCACTTACTCAAGTTGAGAAAAAGTGACGGTTAGATGACCTTAATGCTGTTGCAACTCAACTTTTATCTGGTCTTGCATAAGCTAGGCGCTCAATAAATTCAGTGCTATGATAAGCGTCACAGCCACTTCCCGCAATGGTTTTTGCTTTTTGAAGATTAATGAATCCATTTTCTTCTACTACTTCTTCGTTGATGCTTATTTGAATCACTCGACCAATGACAATAGTGTTCTTATTTAACAAAGCATGGGTTTCTGCTAGTTCTAAAGCAAACTTTACGTAAGCTTCTTTAACAAAGGGAGCGAAGATGCCGTCTTTTATTTCAGGCGTCAAGTTTGTTATTTCAAATTCAGAAACAGCTCTTGGGTATTTAGCAGAGGCCTGATGAGCCTGTTTGTAAATTTTTCTATTGACTTGATTTAGGGTGTAGCTTTTAGTTGCTAAAATATTCTCTAAGGTATGTCGCTCTCTATCGGCGGGGCGACAAACAAAACCAAAAAGTGCAGGTGCTGATCCTACATGAAAAACAGTATTGAAAAGTCCTAAATTTTGTTGTTGCTCCTCGTTTTGAGAACCAATTAAACACAAGGATTTGTAGCCTCCTAAGGAATTTATCAGTTGGATACGATAATCTGTATCCATATTCACTATTTCTTCATTACTAAATTCTTTATATGCCATAAGTTGGGCAAAGGTAAAATTTAGTTTGCTTCAAATATGTTTAAATGTCGGTTGGATTTCTAGTTCTTAAAAGTTTCTTCTAAAAGTTTTAAGTTTCTTCGGATAGAGCTAAAACTATAAATAAGATACCAGGCACTTAGTGCAATTGGACCCCAAAGCGGAATGGTTTCAAGCCCTTCATCTGGAATAAAAAGTATTATCAATAGATTTGCTATTGCCACTATGAGCATAATAACTCCTAACCATTCCAGCTGCATTCTACATTTAGCTGTTCCTTTATCCAGCTTTAGATATGTTTTAATTTTAGGAAAAAGTATTCGAATGATTCCACGATTTCCTCCTTCTCTTTTTAGGCTTAATTGAAGCTGATCCTTATAATTACCTATATCAAAATTTTTAAGAAGGTCTTTTCTAAGTTGTTCTTCCGTTTTTGTGGTAGTATATTTTTTAATTGCGAATGGCATAGTTATTAAATTAGAAATTAGTCAAGTTTGTTTATTTTCAAATGCTTAATGAAAAAAATTAAATACATAGCATCGAAATTATTTGTTTTCATTAAAAATTAGTTGAGCTACTTCTTTTCCTGTTTTCATTGAGGCGTTGATAGAACCGTTTAGCAAATGATCTCCAGCTTGGTAAAGGCCTTTTCTTATCAGATACGTTTTGTTATTTATTGAATGTAGGACATTATCTTGGTTTGGAAGCGCATAGTGAATCGTGCGTGTATGTAAATGCTCCCAAGTTTCTGTTTCATTGCCAAACCAAGTTCTCAGTTCTTTTTTTACCTCTTTGGCCAAATCTTTTTCTGTTATCCCAGTTTCGCCAACTACAGATAAAGAGATTAAGTTTTCATCCTCTTTTGCATAAGCAGGAGCCACTTTATTAATGGTACAGATATTGTTTACGAGTCGTTGTTTTTTGGTATTTAGTGCAATGATTGGTTTTTGAATAGGTGGCGTGTTTGAAGTAAAATGCAGGTGAGTGGTAGACTGAAAATTTGTCTTTACCTCATGTAATTCATTTATAAGTCCAGTAGCTTCTGTGGCCAGGATAATATGCGGAGCTTTCAAGCTGCTGCCATTACTCAATTGGACTGCTTGTTTTTCAATTTTTGAAACTCGCGTATTGAGTTGGATTTTATTTTTAGCCAACGGTTCTGCTAATAATTCTGGGATAGCTTGCATGCCTTTGTTGGGTACTGCTGCGTAACCTTCGCCAAATTGTTTAAAAACAAAGTCAAACATTCTTCTACTCGTTTTTAATTCTTTTTCAAGAAAAATTCCAGTGAAAAAAGGTTTGAAGAATTGACTTACTATTTTTTCACTAAACCCATATTCCTCAGATAATGCTTCTCTTGTTTGTATCTCTTTTTGATTAAAAATTTCTTCTATTGAAAGCTTCGCAAGTCTTTGCTTTAATTTTAAAATGAGTAGTTTGTCTTTTAGTGTAGCTACTGAAGAGAATAGTGTTGGAATTAAACTGCTGAAATCTCTCAGCGGGTCACCCAAAGTAGATTGTTTTCCATTATCTAATAATAACTGAGCACCAGGAAGAAATTTTTTCAGATTTAGTTTTTGATAGTCGAGCCATTGTTGCACTTCTGGATAGGCGGTTAGAAGAACTTGAAAACCGTGGTCCAAACGAAATCCATTTACTATATCCGTTTTAATGCGACCGCCTAATTGGTCTGTGGCTTCGAGAAGGATGAAATCTACCTTGTCTTTCTGTAGTTGCCTAGCTGCAGTAATTCCAGAAAGTCCACCGCCTATAATAATAACACTTGTATCCATATTGTTTTGTTCGGAAAACCAATTCCTGCCACAAAAGTACTGGATTCGAATATCTTGCTTGTTCTATCGATTGATAAAAGAAGCCTATCTTTAAAAATTAATTTATAAGTTCAAAATATTATGCAGGAACAAACCATTTTTGGCCACCCAAAAGGATTATTTGTATTGTTTTTTACAGAACTCTGGGAGCGCTTTTCCTACTATGGAATGCGTGCAATTTTAGTTTTGTATTTAACCGCTGAAACTACGGATGCAATAAATCCAGGATTGGGTTGGACTAGTAAAGAAGCACTGGCTCTATACGGTTGGTATGGACTGTTAGTTTATTTTACTGGAATTTTTGGAGGAGCAATAGCCGATAATTGGTTGGGGCAAAAAAAATCTGTTTTACTAGGTGGCTTATTTATTATTTTAGGTCAGTTTGCATTAGGCTTTGAGAGTATGGCGTCTTTTTATGGCGGATTGTTTTTACTTATTTGTGGAGTGGGTTTATTAAAACCGAATATCAGTACGATGGTTGGTAGTTTGTATAAAAAAGGAGATCCGCGTAGAGATGCAGGTTTCACGATATTTTACATTGGAATCAACATTGGAGCGGTTTTAGCACCATTGATTGTAGGGTATTATGGCGAAAAAGTTGATTGGCATTTAGGTTTCTCATTAGCTGGATTTGGTATGATACTCGGTCAGTTGGTTTACGTATTTGGACGTAAGTATTTATTAGGAGTGGGGGATTTACTCAAAAATTCTGAGGAGCATGGCCACTTAATGCGACAGCCGCTAACCAAAATTGAAAAAGATAGAATGATTGTTATGTTCATTTCATTTTTGATAGTAATGGTTTTTTGGGCGGCCTATGAACAAGCCGGTGGACTCATGAATTTATATGCTAGAGATAAAATTGATCGTGTGGTCCTGGGTTATGAAATACCAACAAGTTTCTTCCAATCCTTACATGCATTGTACGTTGTTATATTAGGAGCACCAATGGTTTATTTCTGGACCCGATGGCGCAAGAAAGGCAAGGAGTCATCTTCGATTTTTAAAATGGGTGTAGGTTCAATTGTTATGAGTTTGGGATTTGTAGCACTTATGGGAGCGGCCTATCAATTATCAGAAGGTGCGTTGGAAAAGGCTCCTGTTTATTGGTTGTTTTTATCATACTTTTTGCATGTGGTAGCCGAGTTAAGTTTGTCACCAGTGGCTCTTTCATTTATAACAAAACTGGCACCATTGAAGTACGGAAGTTTAATGATGGGAACTTATTTCGCCGTAACAGGTTTAGGGAATAAGTTGGCCGGTATTTTAGGCGAAGCTGCGCAAGATGCTGGAGAAATGGCCATTTTCACTGGCATAGCCATATCAACATTTGTACTAGGCGTTTTAGTGCTCATCTTTGTGAAAAAGTTGAAAGCGTTGGCTCATGGAGCAGAAGATTTTAATGAATAAAATCCAAATCAATTAATTCTCCAAAATCTTTTCAATACGTTTCTTTAAATCTCGTTCATGCATCTGTTGCATGTCAGAAAATTGCTTTCTGGCCCTCAATGATTTTTTTACGGAATAAAGCGTAGCCCGGGCGGCTGATTTTATATCACTGACCTCAACAGAACTTTCCTTCAAGGCAAGAATCGATTCCATTTTTTGAACAAACAACCGCTGCAAATTTCTGCCGTACAAATCATAATTATTATCGTACGAAAATATCGAACGCCGAGTATCTGTGAATAAATCGAAAACAGAATAAGCGGTTTCTCCATTAAGTGCTTCGTTTTCACTCATTCGGTTCAGGCGATTTTTATTAAATAGAATAGTCAAGCCGTATGACTGTAACGCCTTAATTCTATTTACCATTCCGTCAGCTTCAATTTTTCTGGCTAAGGGTTGATTGATGAGCCATTCCGGTGTTTGAAATAAATACTCTTCTAAAAACTCCATGGCTTCGATTTGTTGTTCGCGATTCACATGATTATAGACAGCATCTCTTTGGTCTTGTGTTTTACTGATTTCGATTACACCACCAATATTTGCTGTTACATGTCCAATGTATAATCTGAATTGTTTAAATACTTGACCGTACAAATCTTTAATTTGATTGTAATCTTTACCATCTTCAAAAGACCATTCTTCAATCATAGGAACAATGCGTTTTAGGTTTTTAATGCCGAGTTCGCTCGCGTACATAGAGTTATCTCCAAGATCTTCTGTTTGAGCCGTAGGGTCTAATGGAAGCCCGCGTTGTCTACCGAATCTGTATATTGGATTGTTTGCTCGTTCCTTTATCCATTGATTTAAAATAGGTCGTTCTGCATCTTTGTTTTTAGCTGTAGGAATTAGTTTGTAACCATAAATAATAGACCAGTCATCATAAGGTCCAATTTTTGGGTAAAGACCAACAGCGCCATCTTCTGGTTGGGCTACGTAATTAAAACGAGCATAATCCATAATAGAAGGTGCCGTACCCATTCGTTGACAAAAACCAGGAGAGCGCAAAGAGTCAACGGAGTAGGCCACACTAGCTCCCATATTATGTGGCAAACCTAGGGTGTGTCCAACTTCATGCGCCGCAACAAATCGAACCAATTGTCCCATAATTTCATCCTTAAAGTTTACGCCTCTTGCTTCTGGGTTAACTGCCGCCGTATGAATAAAATACCAATTACGCAATAAGCGCAAAATATTATGATACCACATAATGTCTGATTCTAAAATTTCACCTGTACGCGGATCATGTACATGCGGACCTTGCGCATTTTGAATATCAGTGGTAATATATCGAATTACTGAATAGCGTGTATCTTCTGGTGACCAATCTGGATTTTCTGCTTTTGTGGGAGCTTCACGAGCATAGATAGCATTTTTAAAACCCGCTTTTTCAAATGCCGACTGCCAATCATTTACCCCTTGTATCAAATAAGGGATCCATTTTTTAGGAGTTGCAGGATCGATATAATAAACAATTGGTTTTTTGGGTTCTACTAATTCACCTCTTGCATAAGCTCTTGGGTCTTTGGGTTCTAATCGCCAGCGTGTAATAAGTCGTTGTTTTTCTGTGCGCTGTTCATTAGAACTGTAGTTTGTTTGTGAAAGCGAAAAATAGCCAACGCGAGCATCGTAATAACGAGATTGCATGGGCACTTCGGGTAGGGTGATAAAAGATTGATTCATCTCAATAGATAAAGTTCCTGTTACTCGATTGTCTGGCAGTTTGTCACCGCCTTTATAGGTAAGTACATGTTTTATTTCAACGTTTTTAGGAAAGGCGCGCATTGAACTTATGTAACTACGTTTACTATCCAGCCCTTTGATTCCAAATCTTTTTCGTTGACCGTTGTTTACCCCGCCAAGCATAGGAATGTCTGTTATAAATAATGGATCGGCTTGAATTACTGATGATTTTTTCCCTTTAGTAATAATATTAAAAACCATAATCACGGGTTCAAAATTATTATTCTTTACAGATTTGTAGATAGGGTCTTCATGACTGGCTACACTATTGTAAGAAACAGAGCGCAGCAGTATTTTGTTATCTTTTTTCTGCCAGCGAATGACTTGCTGTGGTCTTGATTTTACACCAGCGCCTCCAAAATTTAAATTTTTCACAAAGCCTGAAATACGAGTAACGACTAATATTTCTTTTTCTAAAATTGCATCGGGTATCTCAAAGTAATTTTTACCATCTACTATATGCGTAGTAAATAATCCGTTAGACGTAATGGCACTATCCGTTATTACTTGAGCGTATGTTTTTTTCTTGTTGGGAGTTGTTTTTTTCTTTTTAGCTGGGCCTTGTGCCAAAAGAGAAAATGTTGCCATTACGAAAAGTAATAGGAGAGATAGCTTCTTCATTATAATTATAATTGTTGCTCGAAGTTATTGAAATAAGTTTAGAATGAAAATTTAATGGTAGATGAAGGGTTTGGTCCCAATTTGTTCCGTTCTTGCTCTATCTTGATAGCTTCAGTACAATGTCAATCTAATTATTGTTCAACCATTTTTAGTGTAAATTTTAGAATGATAAACTCAGCTGGGCGAACAGCGGCAAGGCCTATTTCAATGATCATTTTATTTTCAAGAATGTCCGTCGCCGTCATGGTTTCTCCTAGTCCGCATTTCACAAAAAATGAATCGTCAGGTGTTGCTCCTTGCAAGCCACCTTGCCTCCATAAATTAGTTAGGAAGTTTGTGAGCATGCTTTTAACCGCCACCCATGTAATTCGTTCATTGGGTTCAAAGGTATAGACTCGTATTGCGGTTAAGCAAGATTGTTTTATGAATATGAATAGGCGTCTTACCGGTACATATCGCCACTCGTTACTATTTCCGTTTAAGGTTCGAGCGCCCCATACTAAAATGCCTTTTCCGGTAAAAGCTCTGATTGCATTAATTGATTTGCCCGAAACAGGGTCAACATTTAAGCCATCTTGTTGTTGATTGGATATATTAATGGGCAAGTAGCTTACTCTGCGAATACTGGTATTTGCTGGAGCTTTCCATACACCTCGTTGAATATCCGTTCTGGTTATAATCCCAGCAATTCCTCCGCTGGCGGGGATCAAGTTAGCAATAGCTAAAACATGTTTTATTATTTCTTTGTAGGTGCTACTTGTATTGATGAGCGCTATATTTTTTTGAGAACGCGTTAGATTAATATCATCTAAAATTGTTTCAATAACAGGATTGGGAGCACTACTTGAATTTAATAGCGGTTTTAATTGTTCAATGTCGCCGCCAAATAAGTTTTCAAGGTCAAGATCATTTTGTTGCATTAAGGTTGTGCCAACAAAGGGGTAATACGCTGCGCCAAAATCTAAACTGTTGGTACCTGTATTATTTCTAAAAGTTTGAATGTCTTGTGTAAATAAAAGAGGGTCGGGACTGTTGCCGCCAATAAGATCAAAAATACTCATCGCAGTTTGCATTTTTTCGTTTTGTAAAAGCATAGATTGCATGAGCGTACCATTTTCTGCAACTGATAGTAAGGTTGCCTCAGGACAGATATAGAGTGTTGGTTCGAATTCGTTTTCTAAACCTACTAAGCCATTTAATAATTCGTTTAAACGAACGTTGGGATTTATGATTTGCTCACCAGGGTTTATCGGTATGCCAGAAGAAGTACCATACGTGCCAACAGAAACGATATAGGCTTCTTTGCCACCGTTGTCATAAAACAAACGCACACTATTAAATAAATAATAAATAGTATTGGGGTCGGGTAAAATGGAATAGTATTCGTTTTCTATTTTTATAAAATCTCCTTGAGTTGGTTTGCTGGCTTGTTTTACAAGGTAATATTGAGGGCTATATTGTTTTACGGGTTCCGCTGGAGCTGGTTGGTCGGCGAGGCAAAAGACTTCGATAAATTCAGCAAATGATCTTATCTTTTTTGGAGTATTAATTAATGATTGACCATTATGCTCCGCTTGTGGAGTATAGCCAATAAATGCTGGAAGGGCTGTTTGCACAGGTACAATTGAATTAGGAAATGCATTTACTTCTTCGATGTACACGCCGGGTGTTTGATAATTTGGCATAGATTGTTTTGTTTTTGGTCCTATAAAAATAAGTGTGATTTTTATAGTGTATGCTAAGCTACAAATGTTTTAGTATAATTAGGTAGTTGAAAGTTACCCCAAGAAGTTCTTTACTTAATTACAACCTACATTTGTACTTTAATTTCAATCAAACGTTATGAACCTAGCACTTGTAGTTTCTATCCAAATTTTGTTTCTAATCGTCCCTTTTGTAGTTCTGTATGCCGTTTCCTTGGCTAAGAAAAAAGAGTATAAGGCGCACAGAAGAATACAGAATGTTCTTTATCTAATTTCATTGATCGCAGTATTAGTATTGGAAGTTAATATAAGGATGTCTGGCGGGTCGGGTAGCTTAGTTGCAGATAGTCCCTATGTGCAAACTGCTTTTTTTAAGGGAATATTTATAAGTCATATTATAGGGGCAATAATAACTTTTACCTTGTGGACTATATCAATAATAATCTCGAACAGACGATTTAATAAAAGACTTCCTGGGAACTTCTCATTGAATCACAAAAAAATAGGATATTTCATATTTTTTGGACTTGTCTTTAATGCGGTGTCCTCGCTTATTGTTTCTACCCTGGCCTTTTTTTTATAGGATTGTTATAAAATTCAAATTTTAACTGAGTCACTTCAGCTTCTTTCTTTTCGGTGTTTAGGTTAGTAAAAGAAATACCCAATAATCGAACAGATGATACTAATTCTTCTTGAAACAATAATTCTTTAAGTACCGGGAAGAATTCACTTTTTTGCTGCATGAAATTTGCTTTCGTTTTACTTCTTGTTTTTTGCGTAAAGTCTGCATATTTTATTTTCAAGGTAATGGTTTTTCCTTTTGCTTCTATCTTGATCATTCTTCGTTCTAATTCGTCTGCTATTTTTTCTAAATGCTCTAGCATTAAATTTTCAGAAAGAATATTTTCGTTAAAGGTTCTTTCTGCGGCAACAGATTTTCTTATTCTATTTGGATTTACGGCACTGTTATGAATTCCACGAACAATATTATAATAATGCGTTCCTGACTTTCCGAAAAGTTGAACAAGTTCTTCTAGCGTCCTTTGCTTTAAATCGTTGCCCACAAAAATGCCGAGCTTGTGCATTTTGGCTGCAGTCACTTTACCTACGCCGTAAAACTTATTGATGGGCAGTTTTTCTAAGAAGTCCAAAACCTCCTCCGGGTGAATAGTTTTTTGACCATTGGGTTTATTAATGTCCGAGGCTATTTTAGCAATGAATTTATTGATAGAAATTCCTGCAGAGGCTCTTAAGCCAGTTTCCTCATAAATCTTTGCTCTAATTTCTTTTGCAATATCATTAGCAGAAGGATTTCCTTTCTTGTTTTCTGTAACATCTAAATACGCCTCGTCTAAAGAAAGCGGCTCTACCAAATCTGTGTATTGGTAAAATATTTCTCTAATCTTTAAGGACAGTTCTTTGTATCGAGCGAAGTCTGTTTTTACAAAGATTAGGTGCGGACATTTTTGTTTTGCTAGGACGCCACTCATGGCAGAGCTAACACCAAACTTTCTGGCCTCGTAGCTTGCAGCAGAAACAACTCCTCTCACACCTCCGCCACCAACTGCTATAGCTTTGCCTCTTAACGCTGGATTGTCCAACTCAGCAACAGATGCGTAAAAAGCATCCATATCTACATGAATTATCTTTCTAAAAGGAGGTTGTAGTTTCACTATTCTGGTTCTTGTTGGTTGTGGGCATTGCTAAGTTACGAAGCTGCTTATAATCGTGCGAGAAGGTTACGCTTTAGCTTTGCTAGTTGATTGGCGTTCTGTTTAATTCCCTGTTTTGGCATTGCTAAAACATGCAAGGACTAATATAGTTAGCCTTTCTTGTTTTTAATTGCCTGTTCAGCCAGGAGTTCAAATGGCTTTTTTAATACAGCATCTTGCCAAAGTTGTGGTGATAGGATCATTATTTTACAATCATTTACTGTCAAATTGCTAAATGGTTTTATTACTTCATTCTTTATATCCTTTGATTTCTTGAATAGCATGAAACTAAACCTGTCTACAACCAAACTGTATGGGTCATAAGATAATGGTGCAAAAAGGATATTAGCCGTTTCATCTAAGAACGACTTTGCCGTTTGAATTGTTGTTGGGTAAAACAGGAAATTGTTTGAGGAATTTAGGGCTTGGACGTAATCAGTTTTATTTATTGCCTTAAAAGTCATTAATGCAGTTCGTATTTCTTCTTCGAATTCAGGACTGATTTTTACGTCTTTAAATAACTCAATTTGTGAAACACTTGCTCTCCAAAAAATTGAATAAATAAACAAGTGAATTGTTTTTTTATCTGCGGAATGACAATCAAGAATATCTAGATCTTTAATAACTGATGTTAAGCTAAATTCTCCATTATTTACTTTGTCTTCCCAAGATAAGAATGTTGTACTTGCGATTCCTTCAATTACACTAAAATATGCTTCGCATTCATCGCATAAAATGTAATCTTCTTTTGGAGAGTCTTGAATGACTTTAGGTTTTTGGTTTAGTATTTTAGTGCTATTCAGGTCAAATCCTTTCCTTGGAGATCCCTTTGGTCCTAAAAAATTAGTTGATAAGAACTTTGGGTAAATGTGTGAGTTTTTTTTACTCGATAGGTTTGTTTGACACAAAAGACAAGTGTCGGTTGGTTGTCGATTAGTCATTAAATATTTTTATTGGATGTTACGAATATTACTAGCTCCTCTCATTCATTTTCAATATTACATAAGCTTTTGAAAGTGGATTGCTAAATCTGTATTTTACACTTCCATCAATTGATATTTTTTCAAGTATTGAACCCCTTTCTTCACTGCATAATCTTCCTAAATTATAGGATATGTTTATTTTTTCCTTTGCCTTACCTGAAATAGCACCAAATTTGTCCGTTATTTCTTTAATAGTGAAACAGTTGTATTCATCGGCTTCGGATGTTGCGCAGGCCATTAATACATCTTCCCATTGAGATTCACTGGCTGATGAAAATGTAGCTTTTCTATATGCTTCTTTTATTTGTTCTTGGACATTTTCAACAGAAAGTCTAATTGCCTTTTCGAGGTGAGCATTACCAACAGTTGTGTTTTCTTCATTAATCACTTCTTTACAAGCATACTTGCAAAGTAGATGAGTGTAATGAGGGAAGCCTGTCGAAAAATCTATGATTTTTTGACGAACAGTTTCTTCTAGATTTAGTTCAAGTGCTGTAATGCCATTATCAATAATACTTCCAAGTTCCTCCGGTTGCATTCTTGGCATTTTAATTTGCTTCATGCAACGCTCTAAAGATTGATGATTTCCTATAAGATTAACCACATTATCGGATATCCCAATAATTACTATTGTAATATTTTCGCAATTATCAGACAAAGATTTAATCAAATCCGCAAATTGTTCTCGTACTCTATTCTTTTTAATATTATCAAATTCGTCAAAAACAAACAACATTCTATTGTTTAAAACCGGCATAAGGATATGCTCAATGTTTGCTGGTAGAAGCGTTTCCATATCCTGAATATCTCTAGCCAGACTTCGGTAAGATATTTTTTGTTCAGCATCAAAACCTAACCCATTGCTTGCTGTAGATAATGGAATGCTTTGGCATGCGCGATACCATAGAGACTTAAAGTCATCATCTCTAGTACAAGTTACTTTTACCGGAAAATTATTCGTTAAGTTAGTGACCATAATATTTCCAAGCGATGTTTTGCCTACTCCTCTTTCACCATATAGTATTGCATGTTGACCTTCTTCATTAATAGCATCGCATACGTTATCCAGTTGATTTATTCTTCCAAAAAATAAATCTTGCTTTTTAATTGGTGATACAGGTGAGAATACTTCTCTTAATTTAAGTAATTTTTCTTCTTTTGTCATTATTCTGTTTTGTCAAGTATGATTAATCAAGCGGTCTTAGACTTGCTAAGAGCTAAATATAATCAATTTGAATATAATTTTTAATTTATACCCCAACCATACTCTCCTTAATCACACCCATTACAAATACAGATTGAATGTTGCCTACATTCTCAGCTTGTGAAAGTTTGTTTACATGGAAGTCATAATAGGAATCCATATCGGAGCCAACTACTT
>CAYMFF010000003.1:41994-77490 GCA_964389575.1 uncultured Chitinophagaceae bacterium | reverse complement strand
AAAATCAACACAAGACCAACGCCCATTAGCATATAGTTTTCCTTATGAAAAAGCATGCCCATAGAAGACGCGTTCGATTTTTCTGAAGTGGAAATCGTTGCTTTTACTTCTGATGTTACTTCTTCAACTTCTTGCTTTGTTTCTTTTAGTCGCTGTTTTAGATTTTTTTTCTTAGCCATAACTAGGTGTAAATTTAATATAAATCGTCTAATTGAGTCTTTAAATATTTCACAACAGACCTGCTGGTGCTGATATACGATATTAGTACTCCCAATAAAAGTATACCAATACATAGGAACATAATCTCAGCTCCAATCTGAATGGATTTCATTTCGGGATACCAACTTTGCGTGAAACGATATAATAGAAAAATGCTGAGAGCCGCCATTGCCCCACTAATAATACCATTAATCACACTACGTTTTATAAATGGTTTGGCAATAAACTTTCTGGTGGCACCCACCATTTGCATGGTTTTGATTAAAAACCGATTGCTAAACATCGCCAAGCGAATCGTATTATCAATTAATATCACAACAGCAATAATCAGTAGTAAGCTAATGCCCAAAAGGATTAAACTGATTTTTTGCATATTGCTTACCATGGCATCTACCAGATTTTTATGATAGTTCACCTCACGAACAATATTACTCTGTTCAATAAATCGTTTAATCTTTACTAAACTGTCTGTATTCACATAATCGGTATTCAATTTCAAATTGATAGAAGCATACAGGGGGTTAAAACCCAGTACTTCAAAAGATTCCTCTTGCTTGAATTGTTTTTTATAAATTTCAGCAGCCTTTTCTTTGGATATATATTCACTTTCTCTGGTGAAGGCTTGTTTCGCAATTATCTTCTCCAGTTGCAATGCTTTTTCCTCACGGGTGGCATCATTAAATATAATTTCTACTTCGATATCATCTTTAAATGTATCAGCCAATCTAGAGGCGTAGAGCACAATTAATCCAAGAATCCCAAGCAGAAATAATACCAGTGCCACACCCACTATAGAGTATAGATAATTCGCTTTTCCGCGTTTATTTTTTCTGGGTCGGCTACTGCTTGCCATAAGGCGTAAAAATAGTGTCTTTGATGAAGATAAAAACAAAGCACCCGCTTTTTTATTGGGTAAACTAGAAATTATGATGAAGTTTAATTTTTTAACTGTTACCTATATCTATTCCGAGCCAATCCGTAACATTTTTATGCCACATATCTTTTCTTTCTTGTTCGGTAAGTATGCCAGTTTCTACAGCATAGTCCACAACCCGACCAGGATACGAAGTACCAACGCCTTCCATTTCTCCTAGCGGATACGGATCATCCAATCCCATGATGATCTGGCTGGTTCCTACGCGTCTTTTCAATAATTCTAAGGTATAGGAATCATGCACTAATGTGTCGTAAAATAGGTTTTTGTGGCCCAACGTTTTTCTAGGGTCTTGCAGGTCCTTAAAAATATCGGGTCTGCCATCATATCCTTGTATTCTACGACCGTAATTCGCTATCCCGAGCATTCCACCATGGGCAAAGCTGGTCCGCATGTTGGGATATTTATTGGGCAAATCGCGCAATGTATATAAATGTAAAGTATCCCCACATTGCGCCATCATCCAAACTAAATGAAATCGCCAATATTGGTCTTTTAAGGCAACCATTTTCTGTCCATCATACGGATGAATTTGTACGGCTAGGCCATGTTTATTAGCGAGTTCAAAAATAGGATCTACATCAGCTTCCGCAGTAGAGAGCCATTCGCCTTCAGCATTTAAAAAATGCGTTGGCAAACAAAGCAATTTTAAATCCAATTCTGTCACGCAACGTTCAATCTCTTTTAAGGCTTGGTCAATATATAACGGTTGCACCACAAAGCCACAGGTGAACTTATCAGAATAATCGGCTTGAATGGAAGCATTATAATCATTTTGAAAGCGAATGCCATCGGCACAATCTTGTTTGTCCCAACCATTACAATACAATTGCGAAAGGCAAAGCATTACGCCATGATCGATATTGTTTTGTTCCATCCACTCTAACTTTTCCTTTAAGAAAAAACTAGAATGTGTAATGGGTCGGGACCAATCATTTTGTCTCATGAATTTTTTATCATCATCAATCCAAAACAGTTTCTTGTCCTTCATAAATTTAGGAATTTGTGAAGGTTCAGGAAGGATATGGCCGTGTCCGTTTATGCGCATGCGCTAAAGGTACAACGGGTATTAATATAATGGGGTTGAATATTCTGTGCTTGCGGTTTGTGTAACGTACATGGCTATGAAGAGAACGGACTTGCGAAGCACAAAACGCCAAGCTGCAACGTTGCTTGTCAAAGCTTTGCTGGGCGGTTTTTGGAGCAGAGTTTTTCGGTCCGTGGAACTACTTTTTCTGCGATCTATTCATCCTGTTTAAAAATAAAGCATTCGCACAAAAAAAATCCCATTTGATTACAAATGGGATTTACAGTTTAAAAGGGGTGGGTTATCTCCAATCAATTTTCAACGTCATTTTCGCGGTGAGTTCATCAGCATTGTTATAATCGGTTCCTTCTATTGTAAAGGGAATTCCTTTTTTTCCGACAGCAATCCAATTTCCTGAAGATTCCTTAAAGTATATTTTACCTGTTGATTGAACGATTACTAGTGGTAATTCATTGGCTCCTCTTTTCGGACTAATGTCAAAACAATCATCACTCGATGCTTCATCATAATCCCAAAGCGATAAATGAACTTTGAAATAACCATTCTCTCTGTCTACTCCATAAAGCGATTTAGTATAGACAAAGGGTAATAAAGAGTTTGTGCTACCGCTAGGATTGGCCCTAAGAAAATTGCTACTATATTTCGGGTAATGATAAGCGTCAATTGAAGAAGCTCTCCATCTATGGCCTTTTTCAATTCTAGTTTTAGTATAAAACTCAAATGTTCTATCTGAACCACCATCATCACCATGAGTTGCTTTGATATTTATGATGGTGACTTTTACCTTTGGATTAATAATAACTCTATTGGTAGAAGTTCTGTTTGGTCTATTGTTACCGGTATTTCGATTGGCATTGCTATTAGCGCCAGAGTTACCATTTCTAAATTGTGCACTTCTGGAGTCACTTGGATCTACCGTCCAAAGCGCAGAGCGCCCCGCAAATCTTCCGTTTCTTATTGGAATGATTCTCCAAACTTGTGCATCATCGCCATTCTTGGGCCACATCCAAATAGGGGTGCCATTAGTAGTATTGCCCCATTGTACATCCAGGTAATTTCCAAGCTTACTCTTGATATTATAACTACCATCTCCAATAGCTTCAAATTTCCATTTGTAATGTTCAATATTTCCTACCTTACTAAACAAATTTAGTTTTGTTTTTTTTGCACCCGAGTAATGACAAGCTAGATAAGTGAAGTATTTTTTACCATCTACTACTCTTGTTCTTTTTAAGAAGTAATAACCGCTCTCATCTCGAACTGGTTCTAAAGTGAATTTGGTCATTTGACTTATTGGCTGCACTGCGTTTATGAAAATTTCTTTTTTTATATAAGACCTTCCATTTCTGGACTGGGTCGTTCTTTTCTCTTTTAAAAATTTATCTCCCTTTTTAGATTGAAGGCAAAATTGTAAATTTTGTGCTTGCGCATTGCTTGTGATGATAAATCCTAAGGCCAGTAATGTGAGTAATTTTTTAATGTTCATGGCGTTTGTTTTTGTTATTAATTATTATAAAGTTGTCTATTTTTTTTATTCTGACAAAACGCTCAAGTCTAGGTTTAATCAATATTTCGGGCCAAGTAACTGATATTGGGATATTAATAATTTCAATATATTTTTAGACTAGCCAACTACGAAATGAGCGGTGCCAATGAGACAATGTAAGGGACCGTTTACGCAGTCTTTAAAAAACTAGTATTCCTAGAAAAAGGGAAAAAATATTTTACAGTCAAATTGTTAACGCACTTCTGTCTAGTTAATCTAGTACAGATTTGTAAAGAAATCAGCATCTCAAGTAGGATTTAGGAATATCACGTTCACGCAATTGTATGTTTACAAATGGCTGAATACGTGGAAAATTATCAACTATCCGCTGTCAATTATCCATTTAGCAAACTATCTTTGCGCCCGAATTAGATTATTATGTCTGGAGCGTTAAAAGAAGTACGAATTCGTATTGGTTCGGTTAAAACCACACAGCAAATTACAAAAGCCATGAAAATGGTGAGCGCCGCAAAATTGCGTCGTGCGCAGGATGCTATTACCCAAATGCGTCCGTATGCCGAGAAGTTACAAGAAATGCTGAGCAGCATTATTAGTAGTTCAGAAGGAGATTTAGGAGGTGATTTGAGCAAAGAGCGTCCAGTGAATAAGGTGCTATTTATTGTAGTAACTAGTGATAGAGGTTTGTGCGGAGCGTTTAATTCCAATATTATCAAAGCTACTAAAGCCAAAATTGCTGAAAGCTATACCAAAGAAGAAGCGGCCGGTAATATTTCTATTCTGCCTTTGGGTAAAAAAGGAATGGAAGCATTTGAACGAGATGGCTTTACTATGGAAAATGATTTTTGGAATATATTTTCTGACCTAACTTTTGAAAATGTAAAGAAAGCCGCAGAATATGCGCGCCATGCTTATCTAGAAGGGAAATATGATCGAGTAGAATTAGTATATAGTCAATTTAAAAATGCTGCAACTCAAGATTTTATTTGTGAAGGGCACTTGCCAATTCCTAAAATAGAAAATGAAGGAGAAGTAGTAAAAAGTGATTTCATTTTTGAACCTTCCAAAGAAGTGTTGATTGAAGAGTTGATGCCTAAAATTTTAAACACTCAGATTTTTAAAGCGGTCTTGGATGTAAACGCTTCTGAACATGGCGCACGTATGACAGCCATGGATAAAGCAACAGAGAATGCTGAAGAATTATTGAAAGATTTAAAGCTAACCTACAACCGAGCACGACAAGCTGCGATTACTACAGAGCTTACCGAGATTGTAAGCGGTGCGGCTGCTTTAGAAGGTTAATACATTATTTAATATTTAAAGAAAGCACCTCCTTGAGGTGCTTTCTTTTTTTTATGAAAATCTTGTTATTTGGTTTCTTCTTTTTCTTTCTCCATTCGCTGAATTAAGCTTTCAGCCTGGTCTTTACCCCAATGCGGCATTAATTTGTTTTCTTTTCTGCCATCCTGTTTATATAATTCTAGCGCTCTGCGTGCCATGTCTTTCGCTTTTCTTTTATTCCCGCCAAATGCTTCTGGTGTATAATATAGATTTTGAGCATACAAAAGATAAACCCTTGGGTTTTCTCCATTCATTTGTTCTGCCATACCTAAGTGCTTACCATTTAGTGGCATGAATTTAGGGCCTAATTCCATAGGATTTGCAGACATTCTTGCGCTATACATCATCGCGATTAAAGCATGAATTTCAGACTGAACCTGAGGATTTTCAGCTAGACTTTTCATTTCAGCTTTCATTTCAAGCTTTTCGGTTAGCACACTCAAATTCTCCTCCACAGCACCTTTGTCTTTAGACTCAAAAGCTTGTATCGTTTTAATGAAAGCCATATAGTAGCTAGCCTCCCATTCGTTTGGTGTATTAGCCGCAATTCGGTCGAAGGTGTTATATACATTTTGATAGTCGGCGGCAGATTTAGCAGCTGACATTTTTGTAAGATTTTTTTGCATGGCACTCACATATTTTGCGTTGTCCTGAGCAGTGATTCCATAAGAGATCAGTAGCGTAGCTACTAGTGTTACTATTTGTTTCATAAGATTATAAATTTAAGGATAAGTTTTGATTTTAATTACAGATTATTGTTAATGGCTTCTTGTGATCGGTCAATCCCCCAGCTCATAAACATTCCTAAGAACACGAATTGGCGGGCGGGTGGATTAATTTCACTACGAGCAAATTGCCCATCACCATTTAGGTCAGATTGAGCATAATTGTAACCGTACACTTGTTTGAAGTTAAAGGGATTATTAATACTCAGCACAAAAACTGTGAAAGCTTTACCAATATTTTTTAAGTAGTTACAGGAAAGTCCTACGGTGTGATAATCTATGGTACGACCACCCATGAATTCACTTGAATTTAAGTCGTTATAAGGTCGTCCACTAGAATAGGTATAGGTTCCATTAATCCCAAACATTTTTTTTGTCCAGAACTTTTTGAAAACTAGGTTAGCTACATGATTGGCCACAAAGCTAGGTTGTGCTTCTACCGGAAAATTTAAGAAGTCTCTTTTGGAGTCTATAAAAGAATAGGATATCCAATAGTCAATTCCTTTCAAAGTGGTTTTGTCTCGATAAAAAAGTTCGATACCCCGCGCATAACCATCTCCATTACTGGTGGGTTCGCCGGTTAATGCGCTATTCTTAATTAAGTTTTTATAATTTTTATTGTAAACCTCCAATCGCAATAAGCGTTTATTCTTTTGATACAAATAGTTTACAATCATGTGTTCGGCGCGTTGATAATCTAATTGTACCGTAGAACTTGTGCCTAAAGCAGTATTCCTAGCCAGATAACTAAAATCTGGATTTTGATAAAAAAGACCATAGGCGCCAGACAATTGTCCGGCCTTACCTAGCTTATATGCTGCTGAAATTCTGGGCGCTAAATTTAGCTTGCCAATTCGTTGTGAACTTTCAGCACGCAGCCCTATTTTACCTGCCAGATTGTTCGTTACGTAAATATCTGATTCGGCAAAAACTGCGGTATAATTTTCTTGTTCTTTAAGATCTATCACATTTTTTATTATCTGTTCATCTCGCTGATGGATATATTCTACTCCGAATCGAATGGCGTTTTCTTTGGGTAGGTAATGTTCTAACAACACTTTACTACTCGTAAAGAAATTGCTACCTGTGATATTAGTTTGGTTTGTAGGGAAATTTGCATCCTGAATCAATGCATCATTCTGTGTTAAAATCCTTGTGCTGATATCGTCATTGTTCTGACTAATACTGTAACCTGCTTTTAGCTGCCATTTATCTCCTAGAAACGTTTTGTAAGATAAATTCCCGTAGGCATTATTATTTTTTACCGAGTATTCGTCTTTGTATTCTTGGTTCTCATTGTCATAATCTAGGCTAGTGATATTTTGTCTTCTAATACCAGTTTTTGTTCCATTTACGTAGCCATAAAATTTTATCATACCCGTTTTGCCAATTTTCGCTCGATAATTTCCGTCTACCTGGTGACTTAATGGCGGTTGAATAAAATCTACATTCTGTTTAATTAATTTGAAGTAAGTTCCTAAGTTGGTATAGTTGTAGTTCAAACCAAAAGATTGCTTTTTATCTCTTGTCAAATGCTGATAGCCGCCACCAATTCCTACCGAAGATAAACTCAAATTAGCAGATGACTTTTCTGGTAAATCAATCGTAGAAAGAATAACAGCGGAAGATAGGGCTTGACCGTACAAAGCAGAGTATCCTCCTGTGCTAAAAATGGTTCCTTTAAATATAAAAGGGTTGAAGCGTCCCCGCGAACCCAAATCTGGAATCGTAGCGCCAAATGGATTTCTAACTCGTGTGCCATCAATATACGTTTGGGTTTCATTGCCCGTGCCACCTCGAACAAATAACCCCTCTCGTTCATTGGTTTGCTGTGCGCCAGGCAATGTTTTCATAGCGCTATAATTATCGCCATTACTTCCTGCAGTCGTTACCATATCTAATGAAGAAAGTGAAGTGCCTTGTTTCTCGTCACTTGCTTCAAAAGCACCCGCCGTAATCCGAACGGCTTTTAACTTGCTGATTTTTTGTTTTAATGTAACGTTTAACTCAATTACCTTTTTATTAATAACAACTGTCAAGGTTTGAGGTTGAAAGCCAATGATGCTCACTTTCACTTTTTGAGAATCTGTTTCACTAGTGCTAAAAGAATACAAACCGTCTTTGTTGGAAGAGCCGCCATCATACGAACCTAAGATTCCAATATTGACACCTGGAATTGGATTGCCTTTTTTACCGCTTACTTTTCCATTTATGGTGCTTTGTGCTTGAACAGTCGTAAAACCTAAAAGCAAAAAACACAATGTAAAAATTCTTTTTAATGACATAGTTTGAAATTGGACTGTGTTGTAAAGTAAGCAAAGAAATTCGTAATTATGCAATATGAAAAGATGCAAATGGGTTCTCGTTGTTTTCGCAATTACTTTTTTGTTTTCAGCTTGCCTGGAGGATTCGCATGAACTTGATTTGCTCATTACCAATGCGCAAGTTGTAACGGTAGATGATAGCTTGGCAAATGCTCAATCTATAGGCATTAAAAATGGGAAGTTTGTTTTTATTGGAAACGCAGAAGAAAGTAAACGATATATAGCTACTAAATCGATCGATGCTGAAGGGCAATTTATTTATCCCGGATTGATCGATGCACATTGTCACTTTACAGGTTATGCAATGGATAGTTATAAATTAGACTTGGTTGGCACCAAAAACTTTGATGAAATCATAGAGAAAGTAAACGAGTATGCCAAAACATCAGATAGAGAATGGATAGAAGGTCGCGGTTGGGATCAAAATGATTGGCCCAATAAAAAATTCCCGAGTAAAGAAAAGCTAGATGAGCTATTTCCTGATAAGCCTGTTTTTTTGTTACGCATAGATGGTCACGCGGCACTTTGTAATCAGAAGGCCTTGAATATTGCAAAAATTACTTGCGATTATACAGTAGAGGGAGGAGAAAATATTTTAAAAAATGGAAACTGTACAGGTATTTTAATCGATAATGCGATTGAAGAAGTACGCCAACATATTCCCAAATTAAAACCATCAGAAGCGATAACTTATTACAAAAAAATGGAAGAAGAATGTTTTTCCTATGGCTTAACATCGGTGGTGGATTGTGGTGTTTATAATTATGTGATTGATTGGGTGCAGCAAGCGTATAAAGAGGATATGAAAATTAGAACTTCATTCATGCTTAGTGATACTAAAGAAAACTTTAAACGTTTCTTGAATAATAAACCCAAACAAACGGAACGATTCAATGTGTTTGGGTTTAAATTTTATAGCGATGGCGCTTTGGGTTCACGAGGTGCTTATTTATTGGAAGATTATACTGATAGACATAACCATCGTGGTTTTTTATTAAAGTCAGTTGATAGTCTAAGTATGGTTGCTAAGGAATTAGTGGCAACGGATTATCAAATGTGCACGCATGCCATTGGTGATGGCGCCGTTCGAAAAATTTTAGAAGTTTATGCCATGGCGCTCAACGGTCCCAATGACAAACGCTGGCGGATTGAACATGCACAAGTAGTGCATCCAGATGATTTTAAGTTTTTTGGAAATTATAATATTGTGCCTAGCGTGCAGCCCACACATGCCACTAGCGATATGTATTGGGCTGACGAACGTTTGGGAGAAAAACGGTTAATCGATGCGTATGCTTATAAAAAGTTATTACAGCAAAATGGTTGGATGCCATTGGGTACTGATTTTCCGGTAGAATACATTAATCCTTTGTTCACTTTTTGCAGTGCGGTTTGGCGTCAAGATGCCAAGCAGTTTCCCGAAGGTGGTTTTCAAGTAGAAAATGCACTGACTAGAATGGAAGCATTAAAAGGGATGACAATTTGGGCTGCAAAATCTTCTTTCGAAGAAAAAGAAAAGGGGAGTATTTCGATTGGCAAGTATGCCGATTTTATAATGACCGATCTTGATTTCATGCAAGATGATTTTATGAAAATCAGAGAAGGAAAGGTTAATAAAACTTTTGTAGCAGGGGAAGAAGTTTATGCGCGTGAATAAAATATTACCTTTACGGGTATGAAACAACTCCTTCTATGTTTATTTGTTTTATTCGTTTCTTACAGCACCATGGCGCAATCTGAGCGCGATGAGAAAAAATTTGTAAAAACACTTTTCAAAGATTTTAAAAATAATAGGTTAGAACTAATAGTTGATAAATTCGTTGATAGTCAATATGTAAATAAGTTAGTTGATCAAATGCTGGCTGAAAATCCTGATTTTTCTGATAATTTTAAAAAAGAAAAAGTTCAGGTAGAAAGAGTCAAAGCAGAAAAAAACTTGATGAGATCTGTAAAAAGAGCTTATTCGGAAATCGATGCCATTAGCCAACAATCACTTCGTAAAGCAACATTGGAAAGCATTGATATTACTAAGCGGAAAGAAAAACCAGTCAAACTATTTCGAGCCGTTGTAAATATGATGGTCGATACCACCAAAGTTAGTTTGCGATTTTCTGAAATTTCTTATGACCAACAAAGTGGTCTATTTTATATTTTAAGCGATAATGTACGCTTTAGGATAATGAATGAGGCTTATTATAAACGGAAAGAAAGTATTCAAGATGCAAAGCGTGCAGCCCAAGATGAAGGAGAGATTATAGAAGATGCTGTAGAGGCGGTAGAGGTCATGGAAGATGAAATAATTGAGGTGTTAGAAGAACCCATGGAAATAGAAGCTGATGTAGCACCACCACCGCCTCCGCCACCGCCATTGGTAAAGCTTGAAGAAAATGAAGAAGTCGAAGTGTTGAGATATGCTGAGCAGATGCCTGAATTTCCGGGCGGTGAAGCTAAACTGTTCGAATTCATATCTAGTAATATTAGTTATCCCGAATTAGCCAGACAGGCTAACATTGAAGGAAATGTATTTATTGGTTTTGTGATTGATAAAGATGGTAGCATCTCTAATGCCAGGATAAAAAAAGATATAGGTGGCGGATGCGGCCGAGAGGCTTTACGCGTAGTGAAAAGCATGCCCAAATGGAAACCAGGTACCCAAGGTGGTAAACGAGTTCGGGTAATGTATAATTTACCCGTCCGTTTCAAACTGAAGTAGGAAGTTATTTTTTCTTGTGGTGTTTTTCGTAGGTGGCTATCCATTCTTTCATAGAAATTTTAGTCATTAATTCACCGATTAAATCAAAGGGGATTTCTTCTACTTTTTTAAACCGAATGCAACTTTTACCCATATCCAATTTGCGGTTGCAATGTTTTGGATATTCCTTAGTAAACCAATTTAAAATTTTGGGGTCAGAATAAACACCCATATGATATAATGCGATAAAATTTTTTTGCGATGCAAAACTTACAAATGGTAACGGCGTATCTGCCTTGCAATGATAACCGTCAGGATAGGCCGATAAAGGAACTACAAAACCAGGCATTCCATAACTTAAAGCTTCTTTGAATCCGTTTGGAATATTCTTCTTGATAGTGGTTCGTAGCTTTTTCATGGCTGCTGTTCTGTCTTCAGGAACAGATTCTAAATAAGCTTTTACTGAGTCGGCTTTTATTTGCATACGACTAAGGTAAAACTTTTTACAAAAAAACTATCGTATCAAAGTGACATCGCCTCGCACAAAGGCTCGATTGCCATCCGGTTTAATAAATGAAGCAGTAAAGTAATAAGCACCGCTACCTACTTTTTCATTACTTACTGTTCCATCCCAACCTTGCGTAACATCATTTGTTTCAAAAACACGTTGACCCCATCGGTTGTAAATGTGCAATCGATAATCTTCTACTGTTCCATTCCCATTATTAACCAAAAAGGGTTTAAACATTTCATTCTTACCATCACCATTGGGTGTAAATGCATTCGGAAAAACTAATGATACTTTGACTACTTTAATCACCTTCCCGCATTTGGTCATCGTATCGGCACATCCGAAAGCAGAGGCAGCGATTAGAGTAAAGCAATAATACCCTACAGAATCTGCTTCATAGCTTAGGTCCGTGCTATTACTTATTGAATTGCCATTGTAAATCCAATCATAATTAATAGCACCAGCACTTGAATTTGTAATATTAAATGTAGGGTCTTCTAATTCTACCGTGGAAGGACTTATCGTAAAGTCAGCCACTGGAATAGGATGTACGATAACCGTAAAAGTTACCGTATCATAATCGCGACAAATATCACCTCGATAACCCCAAACACTATAAGTTGTAGTCGTGTCTGGCGCAAAAATAAGTTCTGAGTTTGATGCATTTGGAATCACGCCGCTTTTTGGACTGTAGTCCATAAAGTCATTCTTCGAAATTTGCATTACCTCCGTTGAACCTCCTAAACAAAACTCTCGGTTATCAGGTTTTTTTAAATCAAAACCATAGGCTTTATTAAAAGAAGAATCATGAACGCGAGCCATCCAAATATCACTAGAAGCATTATACGGGATATTCGAATTTCCATAAGTGGAAGGAGAGCGCATGAAACCGCCGGTATAAATTTGTCCATTTACGCCCAGTGCTATTGCGTTGGCTCGATCATTATCGTCAGGCCCGCCACCCGTAATTGCCCATTTCCATTTACCATCAGGCGAGATGCGGGCTACAAATGTTTGCTTAGTTAAAGTAGGTGAAAGGATAATATTATCTCCGAACTTTGCATTCTTTCGAATATCACCAGCTACATAAACGTTACAATTAGAATCTGCTATTATATCATTGCCTCGCTCGCCACCTTCATCTCTTCCGGCTCGAGATCCCCAAACTGAACTTCCATCGACTGCATTTACTTTGATTACAAAAACGTCTCGACCATCGTAGTTTTTAGCAATAAATTGCCCGTCGTAATACAATGAATCTCGGTGTTCACCGGTTAGGTAAATACTGCCTTTATTGTCAGAGCAAATACCATTACACCAATCTTTTTTTCGACTGCCAAAATTCTTGGCATATCGAAAACTCCCCGTGCCATCATAGGAGATTAAGAATCCATCATAATGTCCTTCGCTCGTTAAAGAGGTGCCACCAAAAACACGGGTATGGTCAAAACCACCGGTGACATAAATATTATCATTTTCATCTACACAGCATGCAATATCTCTTTCTACATATTTTCCATAAGAAGAATCGTAAGGCAGGTTACCAAATGTTTTGGCCCAAAGGAAATTACCAGCCGCATCTTGTTTGATTACAAAATAAGGTTGCTCGTATTGAGCCGAATTATTATCGGTAGCCAGCAACGTTTGTCCGCCATATAAATTGTTTCCAACCATAAAACCACAGGTGTAAACATTGCCCATCTTATCAATGGCCACATCCATTCCTTGGTCATCCCCTTGGTTGGATCGGATTACATGACCCCATTGCACCACACCATTCGTGTTTACTTTGGCCACAAATCCTTGATCGGCACTTCCATTTCCTCCACCAGCACCAATGATATACCCATTTAAATCAAAACCTGAGCTTCCATGCCAGTACGTCCCAGTCACTACGGTATTTCCTGCGGGGTCTACATCCATACCCAAAATGCGGTCATCAAAATATCGTCCGCCTGATATCGCCCAGTAACAATATCCCGTGCTATCGAACTTCGCTAGCCAAACTTCTTTACTGGTTGCATTATTTGTGTACTGCAGGTTTAGTTGATTGGTACCCAAATCAATATTATTTCCAAAATAACCAGCTGCGTATATAAAACCCAGCGAGTCCGTGCGCATAGTAATACATTTATCACTTTTAGAGTTTCCGGCACTAAAAGCCCAGTCGTATTTTTGAGCTTGAATTGGAGTGCTGAGGCCTAAAGTGCACAATATGATGAGTAATCTTCTCATTTCGTTCTATAAAGTTAATATATATCCTTCGATTCTCAGGAATGTGCCAGTATCTGGGACAATCCTTTAATAATAGACGTTGGCTACTGATGAATCGTTGGGATTCGAAGTTTGTCGTTGATTCTTGTTTAAACCAATAAAATACGCACTAAATCTGCCTTTTTTTAATAAAATCACTACTTTTGCACTCCTTATATCGGTTGGTATGAAATGGAAGAGGGAATTTGAGATAGCTTTTGTAGGCTTGAAGCAGGGAGAGCACCATTTTAACTTTAAGATAAAGGATAGTTTCTTTGATAATTTTGCAAATCCTGGTTTTGAAAAATCAGATATAGAAGTAAAAATGGTTTTGGACAAAAAGCCCAGCACCTTCTTACTTCATTTTGATATTCACGGAAAAGCTACTACACCCTGCGATCGTTGCGGCGATGATTTTGAAATGACGATTTGGGATGAATTTGATCATGTAGTAAAACTAGTAGATGATTCGGACGTTAATCTCAAAAATGAAGAAGACCCCGAAGTATCTTATGTTTCCAAATCGGATAGTCTGTTGGATGTGAGCAAGTTGGTTTATGAATATGTAGTATTTAGTTTGCCAATTCAAAAAACACATGGCACCGATGATGAATCAGGAGAAAGCAAATGCAATCAAGAAGTATTAAAAAGATTAGAAACACAAGCACCTCACACGACAAACACAATGTGGGATGCACTGAAGAAAAAAATAAAAAAGGAAAATAATTAATTATGGCACATCCTAAGAGAAGACAATCGAGTCAACGTCAAGCAAAACGTCGTACGCACTATACTGCGAATACGCCGACATTAAGTATTGATAAAACATCAGGAGAGGTTCACCAGCGCCACCGTGCTCATTGGGTTGAGAATAAACTCATGTACAAGGGTAGAGTGGTAATGGAGAAAGAAATAGCTGAAGCAGAAGATATCGACGATAATACAGAAGCCTAAGCGTTTATCTACTAAATGCGAATAGGATTTGATATGATGGGCGGTGATCATGCACCTCAGGAAAACCTGAGTGCTGCGATTCAGTTTGCCCAAGCGAATCCTTCGGTTCAACTTTATTTATTTTTTGATATAGCCCAACCGATTGATGGGTTAGATGCCGTGCCAAATGCTCAACTTATTCCCTGCGAAGGTGTTGTGGGTATGGATGACCATCCTACCAAAGCGATGCGTGAAAAACAAAAAGCTACCATTCCGGTAGGTTTTCATTTTTTGGCAGAAGGAAAAGTAGATGCTTTTATTAGCACAGGTAATACGGGTATGATGTTGGTAGGCGCCATGATGCTGATTAAACCTATTGACGGCGTAATTAGACCTGCGATTCCTACGATGGTTCCGAAATTAAATGGTGGTCTTGGGTTGATAGCCGATGTTGGACTCAATGCAGATTGTAAAGCCGAGAACCTGCGCCAGTTTGCAATTTTAGCATCAGAGTATGCTCGCTTAGCGCAAAATAATGAGAATCCTTCTGTAGGATTAATTAATATGGGTGAAGAAGAAGGCAAAGGAAACCTGTTGGCCAAAGAGGCTTATCCATTATTGAAAGAAGAATCAAAAATTAACTTCGTTGGCAATATAGAAGGTCGTGATATTTTTTATGATAAAGCAGATGTTATGATTTGTGATGGTTATACTGGAAATATTGTGCTCAAACTATCGGAAAGCATTTATGATTTATTAGCCGTAGACCGTGGCGTTAAAGATGAATTTGTAGAACGGTTGAATTTTGAAAATTATGGGGGGACACCAGTTTTGGGTGTGAAAAAACCGGTTATTGTAGGTCATGGAGTTTCTCAAGCGCCAGCTATGATGCATATGATGGATATGGCTAAGCGTATGGTAGAAACAGATTTCTGTGGAACTTTGGCCAAGAAGTTTGCTTAATTAGTGTATGAGCTACTTCCTTTTATATTCAAGTAATATTTTTCTTAGTTTTTCAGCTCCTTTTTTGTCAAAAGAGAAATCGGATAATTCCAATTCGTAATTTTTAGTAAGCCATTCTGTGAATCGCTGATATTTTTCTCTTCTTGGTTTGTCATATTTTTGGTAATCCGAGAATTCTCCACCTGTTATTCTACTTATTTTTCCGTCGCTTATTTCATAAATACGTTTTGATTTGTACGGACTAATTCCCATAAACTTATCTCGGTCAGAATAGTAGGTAGAAATAGTGACCACTGAATTGGCATTATTATTCGTAATTTGAATTTTTTCCGAATCATTCATAATTTTTCCCCAAGAATAGTTTTTACAATAGTCCAACTTACTATTTATAACGGTATCTTTTTCCCATAATTCGATAAAGTCCTTATGAAGAGAATTAAACGTTTTTAAAGAATCTTTATCGTTATATGATTGTATGAATTCATTTACTATTTGAATATTACTTTGCGATTTACATGCAAAGAATAGAAAACAGCTAAGTATAAGTAAGTACGTTTTTTTCATTTCTTTCATAAATCAGTATTTATACACTTTTAAATATCAATTATTCTTAATCAGATAAATTTAGCGAAGGGTTATGGTTACCAGTGCGGACTTAAGAATCACATATTCCAAACTATAACGCTGAAGGCCCAAAATACACTTTTGTTAAATCTATTCATTTTTCAAATTAGCGACAATAACCATACAACTACAACAACACATAAAGCCATTACCCAATCAAATTTAGCCAATTAAGTGATAAGTTGATGTAAGTGACTTTGCTTAAACGTTTTATGCGTGTATATCTATGTAAAGGATACACGGACTTAATAAAATAAAGGTCGATTCAACCCAAATCCCCAAACGAACTTTCCTTTTCTAATTTTTTCACCTTTTTGAAAAAGATAATCAGCTCCTTCTTCATTGCGCATTGGGATATGCGGATTTTCAATTTTGATTATTTTTTTCGGTAGAAAAGGCAGGTCGTGTATCAATTTATTTTGAACAACGTTTCTAATCTTTTCATTATCCAAACCAATGTCTGCAAAAATTTGTTGACCAGCAATCAAACTGCCACTCCACGATAATTTGAGAATCCCATGCGATGCTTTATAATGAGCAGATGTATTCAGTTTCTTATAACCAAAACGAGAAGGATAATTACTTTCCGATATTTTTTGTGTAGGATTGCCTTGCGTTTTTCCGGTATAGAGTAAAACATCTACAGACACCTGCTGTTGTTGGAAAATTGTAGCGGAATGGTTGTTTGGAATAAATCGCCCTACGCTAATAGCACCTGTTCTAAATTGATCCCAAGGAAGAAAAACGAAACCGTCATTTTCCGAAGCTAAAAAATAATCTCCCATGCGAAAACTAATCAATCCTGTTAATTGGTCCGTGCCAATCTTGTCGGAGTACAATTTTATACCGTAGCTCAGTAAATATGTTCTGGGTCCAAAATTGGAGATAGGAGATAGCAATGCAATATCATCAAAACTTGTTTTAGCTTGTCCAAATCCTAAACCCAAGCTAAGATCTGACTGAGATTCTAAGCGGGCAATTTTCGGGCCATAGTTTCTGAAGGCATAAAATAGAGTATGGTTAGAGCTTACTTGCGCACTTCCTAGATTAACATGCAGACCGATACTTCCACCAATACGATGAACGGGTTGCCCAATTTCATAGACTAATCCAACTTTGAGTCCACGGTTTTTATATAATTGCCCAAAACTTATATTGGAGAAGATTAAAAAGAATAGCGTTATTTTTAGCATTCGCAACACATAGCAAATATCATATAATGGCGGTGCAAATAGAGGAAAGTTGGAAAAAAGAACTGGAGCCCGAGTTTGAGAAGCAGTACTTCAAGAACTTAGTAGCAAGCTTACAATCTGAAAAAGCATTGGGAAAAGAAATTTTCCCAATAGGTTCTGAGATTTTTAATGCCTTTAAGTTCACACCTTTTGATGATGTAAAAGTCGTTATTCTTGGTCAGGATCCGTATCACGGACCGGGACAAGCGCATGGTTTGTGTTTTAGTGTCAAAAAGGGAGTGTTGGTGCCACCTTCTTTAAAAAATATTTATAAAGAACTGGAAACAGACGTAAACTTTATCACGCCTTCACATGGAGAGCTCAGCAAATGGGCTCAGCAAGGTGTTTTTATGCTAAATGCCTCGCTTACGGTGGTTCGCAGTTCGCCCATGAGTCATTCGAAAATAGGCTGGTCAACTTTTACTGATGCGGTCATAGAAATCCTAAGTCAACGAAAAGAGAAGCTAGTGTTTTTGCTCTGGGGCAAATTTGCGCAGAGCAAAATACCCTTGATTGATACTACTAAACATACTGTGCTCACCGCGGCACATCCATCACCTTTCTCAGCCTATAATGGTTTTTTTGGGTGTAAACATTTTTCTAAAACAAATGAAAGCTTGCGTACTTTTGGACTTTCACCCATTGACTGGCAGATAAATTAATATGAAAGCAATCTTAGCAAGAATTTACTTTGTGTATGCTGTTTCACTTTTTTTGATTTCCATGACGATTGTGGCACTGATTGTTTTTATTTTAAAAATGGTGTTGTCTACCACTCGATTCGATCATGCGTTGCACCGCACGTTTCAAATATGGATGGGGATTTATATGCCGCTCATTTTTTGTCCTGTGCGACATGTAGGACGAGAACGATTTGCTCAAGATGAAAATTATGTGGTGGTGGTTAATCATAATTCGTTTTTGGATATTCCTGTTTCTGCGCCCGGTATTCCAACAACCAGCAAAACCTTAGCTAAAATCGAGATTAGTAAAGTGCCGATTTTTGGTTATATCTATAAGCAGGGCACAATATTGGTAGATCGAAAAAATAGGAATAGCCGAGCAGAAAGCTTTGCCAAAATGGGAGAGGTTTTGAAAGCAGGAATGAATCTTTGTTTATATCCTGAAGGAACTCGAAATAAGTCTAATGAGCTACTGGCTAATTTTAAAGATGGGGCTTTTAAGGTTGCTTTCGATGCAAAAAAGGATATAATACCTGGTGTAATTTTTGGGACTAAAAATATTTTGCACCCAACAAGAAAAATGTATGCTTGGCCGAGTCGGATTGAGTTTCATTTTTTAAAAAAAATTAAAGTAGATGATAGTAAAGATGTAGCTAGCTTAAAAAGTGAAACAAAGCAAGTGATGTTAGCGTTTATTGAACAGCATAAAGAAAAGCTTGTATGAAAGTAAAAATTCTTGGTTGCAATAGCGCAACCCCTGCTTTTGGTCGCCATCCAACATCGCAGGTTGTTAATATAAAGGAACAATTATTTTTGATTGATTGTGGTGAGGGAACACAAATGCAAATGCAAAAATTCGGTGTAAAACGAAACCGAATTAATCATATTTTTATTAGCCATTTGCATGGGGATCATTATTTTGGATTGATTGGTTTTCTAAATTCCTTAGCATTATATGGTCGCGAAAAGGAGATGCATATTTATTGCCATGAACCTTTAAAAAAAATTATTGAAATCCAATTATTTCATGACTTAAGCTTCCCACTTCATTTTCATTTTTTAAATGATAATGAAGAACAAACAATTTATGATTCGGATAGTGTACAAGTTAAAAGCTTTCCGGTTTATCATTCTATAGAAACCTGTGGGTTTTTATTTTCTGAGAAAGAACGAAAAAGAGTGCTGTTGCCAGCAGAGTGCAGACATTATGAAGTTCCCCAATATTTCTATAAACGGTTAACTGCCGGTGAGGATTATACGCGAAAAGGTGGCGAGGTTATAAAAAATGAATGGCTTACCCAAGCCGGTAAAACGCCTAGTTCGTATGCTTATACCGCAGATACGGCGCCCCATGAAAAGTATTTTGAAATTATTAAAAATGTAGATTTGTTATATCATGAAGCAACTTTTGAAGAAGCTCATTTAGATAAAGCCATAAATAGAAAGCATAGTACGGCAAAACAAGCAGCTGAAATCGCTAAAAATTCTTCATCTAAAAAATTACTCATCGGACATTATTCTTCACGATATAAAGAGTTAGATAGAATCCTAGCAGAAGCCAAAGCTATTTTTGAACATACGGTTTTGGCCATTGAAGGGGAGGAGATTGAAGTGTGATAGTTGTTTAAGTTTTATTATTCCAATAGAATATTATTAAAATGATTTTCGAAATAGACTTTTAATTTCTATTGTAAGAAATAATAGACTAACCACCACCGGGAATAACAGGATCAGTAATTCAAAAGGTTCTTCCATATTTATCATCCAATGCCAAGCTTGTTCTCCGCCTTCAATGTACATGAATAATACAAATCCAAAGATGCCGGATAGTAAAAGCAGAATAGTAAGTACTTTATTCAATTTGGTCTTACGATTTACAAGAAGGAGAATTAAACCTACATATCCTAAAATTCCATAACTATTGAAAAAATAAGGGATAGACTATTCTCGTAGCCAGATGTGAGTAAAAGATTTAATCCATACATGCTCATAAATAGTAGAAAGGTGGCTGGTATTAGCGCTAGAATAATAATAAAATGCCTAATGAACTTGACTTTCATATCGCTTTTGCTTTTCTGGAAATTATTAATTTACATTATTTCAAAGCGGTCAAAATCTTCAAAAACAACATCTGAATATTTAGCTTCAAAGAGGGTGTAATAATCTCCAATTTGATAATGTGAATAGCTAATGTGGTCCACTTTTATATTTTCAGGTTCTTTGCTATCTAAAAAAATATAATAATCATTGGTAATTGGGAAGTACGACTTATTGATAATTTGGACTGACTTTTTTACACCTTTTCCATAGTTGATATCTTCTGTTAAGGGTAGTATTCCTTGAAAAAAGAGAACAAGAAAACTAAATCCTACAATCAAAAAAATGGCACCCATAATAAAGAGGAATGGATAGAAGAAATAAATTTCTGCCGTACAATCTTGTGCTTGGTCGTATCCGATATAAGCGAATGGAAGCGCGAAAAAAATAAAGAGAAGTAATGCGGTACGAGAAAGAAATATTTTACATGATCGAATCCTGACTTTCTTGACCTTTTTTAAATAGTCAATATGAAGTTCGTTTAACTCAAACTCCATTAGGGCAAAATCAAAATAGGACAGTTATTTCGCACCCAAGTATAAAGCTCATCTACTTCATGATCTGTGACTGCTATGCAACCTAAAGTCCAGTCCGTATTCATAAGTTCTTTTTCCGCTTGCATTTGATGACGATTCGGGAAGCCATGAATTTTAATTTCACCTCCAGCCGATTTGCCTTGTTGTGCAGCAAAAACCGAGTCTTGATAATTAGGATAGCTAATGCCTAAATTCTTGTGATAGCTACTGATAGCATCGCGCTCATTAATACGATATAAGCCTTCCGGAGTTTTTAAATCTCCTTCAAATTGCTTTTTGCCTTTGGGTTCCATTCCTAAGGAAATTATGTATAATTTCATTTTTTTACCTCGGTGGTATGTTTGCATTTCCCGTTTTGATTTATAAATCACGATACTATCAATCACGCCATTTACCTCTTTGAAGCCTTCAAAATAAAAAGCTCTTCTATGTGGTTTTACGTTTTCAATAGGGTTTTTATCATTACCGTCTAGGGTATTGTATTCGTCTACATCTTGTGCTTGGCTTATGATACAAAGCAATAAAAAAAAGGAAGCAGTATAAATGAATTTCATGATGTTATAAAAATATTTTCCTGAGTTCAGGAGACGGAATTGGGCAGTTTTCCGTCTTACCAAACCAGTTGTATCTATTTCTTGCTATAAAGTTATAAATTCTATCTCGAATAATTTTAGGTATTAACAAGCCTATAATAGACGCGATTTTGTTGATTCGGTTTAATTCTGCCAAGATTTTCAAGGCTGCCGTGGAATGTGTGTAAACCGTTCCTGCATCATAAAACACTACAGAACTCAAACTTTCAAGCTCTAGTTCTTTCGGTAAAAGTTCTTTTGTTCGCTCATCTTGTAATGGCATAAAATAAATATTGCCTACTTTGTTGCGTTTAAAAACAAAGCGAACCCAATAGTTGCAAAAATTGCAAACTCCGTCAAATAAGATGATTTTTTTGTCCTGCATTTATAGCGAGGCGAGGTAATCTTTTATATTTTGTTGGGTTGCATCACTAACCCCAACCACGGGCAGGCGGAATGTATTTTGACAAATCCCCATTTCAGAAAGAACAAATTTTACTCCGGGGGGATTACCTTCTGTAAATAATAGACCAATTCCGTTAAGTAATTTATAGTGAAGTGCTCGGGCTTGTTCAAAATTATTTTCGAGTGCTGCATTCACCATATCGCTAAAGTCTTTTGTCCAACAGTTAGCCGCCACAGAAATTACGCCCGAAAACCCAGCTGCTATTTGAGGCATAACTAAGTCATCGTCTCCACTTAGAATGCTGAAATTCTTGGGGAGAGAATGCACCAATTGCATACTCTGGCTCATATTACCAGCCGCTTCTTTTATAGCCACAATATTTTTAAAATCATTAGCTAGGCGCACTACAGTGTCTGCATTCATATTGCTACCCGTTCTGCCAGGAACATTGTACAGAATAATATCTTTATCCGTTGCTTCAGCCACAGCTTTAAAATGTTCATACACACCAGCAGAATTTGGTTTATTATAATACGGGACCACACACAAAATGCCATCTACATTTTCTAACGGAAACTCGTCCAGGTCTTTTAGAACCAACGCAGTATTATTGCCGCCTAATCCACAAACCAATGGCACTCGTGAATTGTTTACTTGCGCCACATATTCTAAAACGGCTATTTTTTCTACAACACTTAAAGTAGGAGTCTCAGCCGTGGTGCCCAGGGCTACCAAAAAATCTACTCCATTCTCAATCGTATGATTAATCAGCTTCTCCAACGAAGGAAAATCAATAGAGCCATCGGCCAAGAAGGGAGTAACCAAAGCAACTCCTGTTCCTTTAAATTTTAGGTCGGACATATTTTTGAATTTTAAGTGTTTCGTTTATGTTTTTAATTAATTCGTCAATGTTTTTTGTTCCTGATGTTGGTATCAAAACATCGCTACAAGGCGTAATGAAATCTAAGTATGGGCTGACTCGACATTTAGCTTTTGATTCAGTAGCTAAATACAAGAGTTGTGGACAGGTCTCAAAGTATAGATTAAAAAGCAAATCGAACTTTCTAACCACAAAACGGTCCGTTCTGGGAGAGTTTGGAATTAAGTCTTTGTCTAATTCTGTGAGATTAAATGATGGTAAATAAACTTTAGGGTCTTTTTCTCGTTTGTCTATGAATAAAAGCACCTCACACTCAAAGCCTAATCGCTCTAATTCCTTTTTATAATTAAGGATTGATTTCTGAGCGTCAAAATTTTCGGAATACTTACTGAGAATTCCAATGCGATAGGCCTTAGAAAAGTCCATATACTCGCGTTGTACCACTCTTTTCTTTGGCTTGATAGGCTTAGCCATTTGGACGTTCATAGTCCGTTTGGGCTGTGCTGGATCGCGCAGTGATTCTTTTATTTTTTTGAAAAAGGACAAAGTAATTTATTAACCTTTCAAAAATAGAACATACTATCTAAATAGTATGTCAAAAACCTAAAGTTCAATGAGTTTTATTCAGAGAGATTTTCTTCATAGAAGCCCATCTCAGAGAATTTTTCTATTCGACTATTAATTCGTTCTTGCGGTTTAAGAGCCAGCAATTCTTCTGTTGTTTTTTTTATGTAACGCTTCACGGTTCGAGCCATGTTTTCAGGATTGCTATGTGCACCACCTTCTGGTTCTTTAATGATATTATCGATCAGGCCAAAACGCTGCATATGCTTGGGTGTAAGTTTTAGTTGTTCAGCTGCTTGTTCTTTATAATCCCAAGAACGCCATAATATACTAGAACAACTTTCGGGTGAAATTACCGAATACCATGTATTTTCTAACATAACCACTCGGTCGCCTATGCCAATTCCTAATGCACCGCCACTAGCTCCTTCGCCAATGATAATACACATTACGGGCACTTTCAGATTCATCATTTCATAAATGTTTCTAGCGATAGCTTCTCCCTGACCACGCTCTTCAGCTTCTAATCCGGGATAAGCACCTGGCGTATCGATAAATGATATAATGGGTTTATTAAATTTTTCGGCCAGTTTCATTAGGCGTAATGCTTTTCGATATCCTTCTGGATTCGCCATGCCGAAGTTCCTGTACTTTCTAAGTTTGGTATTAACACCTTTTTGATGTCCGATAACCATATAAGTTTGATCCTCCAATTGTGCAAAACCGCCTATAATTGCTTTGTCATCTTTGACGTTTCGATCGCCGTGCATTTCCTGAAACTTATCAAAAATCATTTCGATATAATGATTAGTATACGGACGGTTTGGATGACGACTCAGTTGAACTTTTTGCCAATCGGTTAAATTGGAATAGATTTTTTTTCGTTCTTCAGAAATTTTCGTTTCCATTTTTTTTATGGCTGATGTCATGTCTACATCAGTTTTGGATTGAGATGCTTTGACTTTCTCTAATTCCTCGTGTAAAGTTTCTATCGATTTTTCAAATTCTAAAAAGTGCATATCGAATTGTTTTAATAAAAGTAAGAACTTATGATAAAAGAATTGAGCTCATGAAGAGCTCAATTCTTATTATTTTTTGATTGTTAGAATTACGCAGTACCAATTTCATCAATTTGTTTAGCAATATCGCTATTAGCTTCTTTGGCAGATGGACCTACATATTGAATATCGTCACTAAAAGCCATTATTGGAAGGAATACAATACCCAATAGTACTAATCCAACAGTAAATGCTTCTGTTTTTCCGAAGGACTTAGACAATAAATTATATGTCCAAACAAGGAATACATAGTTCACAATAGGAATCAAACACATAACAAAAAACCAAGCTGGTTTCCCGATTATTTTAGTTACCATAATATAAATATTATAAATTGGAATAAGCCCTTCCCAACCTGGACGCCCGGCTTTTTCAAAAATTTTGTACATGCTAATAAGCAAGATTGCAATAATTGCAACGACTAGTATAATTCCCATAAGTATTGTTTTAGGGTGTAATAATAGTTAATTAGCGGTGAAATCTAAAATATGTTAGATTTATTTTATCAACCCAAAATATTTCTCTACTAACTCTTTATAGTAAGGTTTGAGGGACGCTGGCACGGTTTTGTAATATTCTATAGCGGATTGCTTGTTCTTAAGAATATCTCTTAATTCTTGTGGAATTTCTCGGGTCACTTCCTTGCCAGATTTGCTCTCACGTTCTTCGCCTTGGTCTTGTTCTCGTAATGCGTCTTTTGCTTTCATCAGTCGAGTTACTATTTGCGCTTGACGGCTCAATAGTTCATTAGTAATTCTTTTATTAACCAATTCAGTCTCGATACGATCCATTTCAGAGCGTACTTTAGTTAATTCAGGATTTGACTTTCCGTTTTTAATTAGTTCTGAATGAATGTCGTTTAATTGTTTTCTCAAAGCAGCTTGTCGTGCAGCCATTCTAGCCATTTGTTCACTTTCACTCGGTTGTCCTCCTTCGCCACTTTGTCCGCCTTCTCCACCTTGACCAGGCTGTCCTCCTTGACCTGGTTTGCCACCTTGTCCTGGTTTGTTTCCTTTTCCTTCACCCTTACCTTTTCCTTTGCCCTTTCCTTCTCCCGGCTTTTTGCCACTTCCTTTTTTATTTCCTTTTTTGTCCATGAGCTGTTTCATGGCACTTCCCAATTGTTTTTGTTTGGTGATAATATCACCGAGTTGCATGCCGACGCCTTGTCCCGGTTTTTTGCCTGGTTTTTTACCGGGTTTATTTCCAGGTTTGTTACAACTACCAGCTTGTCCAGCTTGCGATTGTTGCTTTGCTTGTTTTTTTTGTAATTGGTCCAACAATTCATTAAGCATAAGCGCCAAGTTGTTGGTATGTGTCATTACATATTGTTCGCTCACCAAGGCGCTTCTTGTATTACGACCTTCGAGGTGTGTAATACTACTTTTCATATGAGTATTAATTTCTGCCGTTTCTTTTGTTACATAAGTAGAAATTTCAAATAGTCTTTTACTTAGTGCATAAAGACTATCGGCAATCATTTTGCTATCATCTTTTAACTTGTACTGTTCGCGAACATTCTCTACAAAAGTTGGATCAGTTCGACGTGTTTTTCTGACATTATTTATGAGCTTTTCTTGTCCAAAAGACATTCTAATGAGGTTTGAAAGAATTTGTCGAGTTGCTTTGATGTCAATTTCTGTTTGATCTTGGCTACCACCTCCTGCCATGGACTTTAGCATGTTAGCCATTCGTTGCAAGCTTTCTTGTGCTTTTTTCTGACTTTTAGAAGACTTACTTTTATTGCCTTTGCTTAAAGATTCTGAGCTTTTACTCATTTCTTGTTTCGCCGTTTCTTGATCTTTTTTTACTTGATTTAAATCCTGAGGTGTTTCAGTTTCTTTATTTAATTTTTCTAATTCGTTCAAGTCTTTTTTTAATTCTTCAGTTTCTTTTTTTAGTTCGTCTTGTTTCTTTTTAAGGTCCTCTTTGTCCTTATTTTGCTTAGTTTCTTTGTTTAGTTTTTCTTGCTTATCGGCTAGTTCTTGTGCTTTATTGGCCAAGTCTTCCATTCGCATGTCTCGCTCCAATTGCTTCATGAGCTCAAGCATTCTATCTAAGTCCTTCTCCATTTGCAGGTTTTCATCCTGCGTTTTTTGCAGTTCTTCAAAGAGCTTATCCTTATTAAGCATTTTCATGAGCTCTTCAATTTTTTTCATTCGCTCAGCTAGCTTGTTGTCTTTGAGCTCTTCAAGCATCTTATCAACGGCTTGTTGTTTTTCTTTTATTTCATCCGAATGATTTTTCTCTTGATTTTTTTGTTGGCTTTGCTGAAACTTTTTCTGGATTTGTTCAATTTGTTTTTGAATTGATTGGTTTTTATTTACCAATTGTTCCAATTGCTTTTTGTCTTGCCAATCCAGCGATTTTTTATTCAGTAGTTTCTCTTTTATTTCGTCAATCTTTTTATCGACTTTTTGGTTTTCTTTAGAAGCATCTTTTAAGTCCTTATTGATTTCTTTTTGAGTTTGCTTCAATAGTGAGTCTAGTTGTGCTTCGCTTGGCTTATTGAAAGTGAAGACACTGCTTTTCGCACATTTGCTTCCATTTACTGCATCATTATCACACGCCAAGAAGTAATACTGAAGTTTGTCACCTGGGTTTAGGTTTAGTGTTTGAACATCTAGTAAATAATCAAATTGAGTGAACGTGCCACTGGTGATTTTCATTGGGACTTGACCATTTCTATTCCCAGTTTTTCCTTTGACGTTGTAGTGCATGACTACCGATCGAATGCCGTAATCATCACCTGCTTCACCCGTGAATAATACAAAGTCACCAGTGAGAGAATCATTATATTGATTCACGTTGATGGAAGGTCGTTGGTCTGGGATTACTGAAACTTGATATTGTAAAATGTCTTTACCCTCTACTTGTGAGTTACTCAAGGCAATACTGTAGGTTGTATCACGATAGAACGTTTTTGCTATTGCAAATCGATTACCATTTCGTGCCATGCGCTGCGTTGGATACTTACTAAATCCAAAAAGTACATTGTCGGTATGTTCGGTATTAAACGACCAACGAATGGAAGTTCCTTGTGGTACAACAACGTCACCAATGTTTTTCAGAACTTCATCTTTTTTGCCTGTATAGCTAGGGTAATTTAGTGAAACTTGAAAACCTTTAATACTAGGATTGGGCATTACTTTCACTTCATAGGTCTTGCTCGCAAAGCCGTTGGCCTCAAAATTGAAGGAAGTATTTTTGCTTACTTTGTGAAGGGTGTAAGAATACAAATTGGCATTCTTTTTTATCATAGCAATTTGCTGACCACCAATATTAATATTTACGTTTTCTGGTATTGTGGCTCCTTCTACTGCACATCTGATTTCAATGTCTGCATATTGCGGAATAGAAAGCTTGCTATTTTTTAATGTAAATGAGAATGGAGCTGCCGGCTCAAAAGCTTTGTCTGGTTGGAATAAGCGTTCGGCACTATCCGTAAAAATTTTTGCATTGGTAAAGAAAATAATGATCCCAGCAAAAAGAGGAACCAGCAAATAAGGAAGATATCTCTTATTCTTGGATAGGTTAATAGCAGATTTAAACGGAACGGGAGTAAGCTCATTTGTTTTTTGTTCGATACTCGCTTGAATGAGGGCTTGGCTTTTTACATTTTCTTGCTGAATATTCAATTGCAAAATATTCAACAGTTTATCTTTTACCTTAGGGAAATGACTTCCAATAATTTCAGCGGCCTGTTCTCTTGAGATAACCTTACCTAATTTTTGCATCTTGAGCAATGGAACGAGAACTAAAGAAATCAAACTCCCCAAACCCAAGGTCCCAAAAATGGCTAACAAGGTATAGCGCAACCAAGATGGAAAATAAAAGTAATATTCTCCCAGACTTATGATTAAATAAAATGCCAACGCACTAGCTACAAATATGATAGCACCGCGCAGTAATTTATTAGCGTAATACTTTCGTATAAAGCCATCTAAACGATTAATAAGAAGCTGGTAATTTGTCATGTTTGCCCAAGTTGCAAGTTACGCCATTTCAAGCTGTCGAAACTTAAAGGATATGTGAAATGTCGACGTTTGGAGTATCTGAAATTATTTGATTTTCGCTATCGAAAGCATGTTTTTTGTTTGCCGTTGTGCTAATTCTTTAGAGTAGCTCACGACGTTTATTAGATCTACATTATCGCGTTGCGTAAGATTGTATAATCGCCAATTAAGCTGCGATGTAGTGGAATGATTCTTGCACTGGTACCACCAAAAAGAATAAAGTTTGTCGTTGCCTTTATTTAATTCCCCAAAGAATATTTTCTGACCATTAATGGTAGTGGTTTGCTCTTTACTTAATTTATAACCGCTGCCTCGCCAGCATATCATAGGAGAGTGGTCTGAAGAGTAAAATGAAAGTGCTGGTTTGATATACATCAAATAGTCCTCTTCCTCTACTTTTATGATGTTATCCATAACTACAGATTTATTTTCAAAAGGATACCTGGATAAAGCCTCTTGGTTAGCTATTGGTTCTTTCTCACTTCTTTTTGGATCTTTGATTTGAATAAAAATCAAAAGGCCTAAAATTAAAACACTGATAACTCCTTTAAGTTTAGAAGAAATAAAAATCGGTCGATTATGTCTTTTTATTGTTTTCGATTTTATGATAATGAAGTACAACGGAAGCAGCGTATAAAAAAGTAAACACAATACTCCTACCACATAATGAAGAACTGTTTCTGGACCAATCTGTAGCATGGTGAGCAAAATAATACGGCAAAGGTTGCCCAGAATTACAGTAGCAATCGTCAGGGCAATGATTATCAATTTCAAATACCATTGAATGATACTTTTACTTTTTTGTTCGTGATAAGCCATTAAAAGTATCGAGCTAATCAACGAAACACTTAACATTTTTAATCCAGCGCAAGCTTGGTCTACATAAAACTGAGCATCTTTATTATATATAATATTTCCTTCGGCATAAATATCAGGATTCATTTTGTTCATAATTTCAGCAGCCAGTTGGCTAAGTTGAAGCCTAATTTCAAAACCCACTATTTCACTCAGAAAAATAGAAACTGGAGAAATTATAAGGAGCAAAAGCAAAATATTATTGCTAACCTTACCCCAGGTGCTTTCAATAATAAAAAGTGCCGCACAAGCTACTCCTAAAAAAAACAAAGAGCTAATTTTTAGTAGTGGGAACATGAGTAGGAATAACAGCGACAGTATTCCGTATCTCAGACTTAGTTGTTTGCTTCGCACAAAAGAAAGTACAGGAAGGCATACTATTAAAAGGATGTATTTAAAATCGAAAAGAATGTAATTATAAAGTGTATTGAAACTCAAAGCCAGTAATAGCCCTAATGATATAATTAATATCATCATTTTATTCTTACCAAGTTTTGAGATGAACTGCATTATAAGATTCCTTTTTGTTTTAAACTTAAGAATAAGACAAGACCGCCGAATAAAATTATTAGCATCCATTCGTGCGGTTCAGGAACAGCTCCCGAAGAAGAAACACTGGCATTTTTCAAGCTGTTTTTATTCTCCTCGATGCCAAAGCGGTCGTAGTCTTTTTTCGTTTCTAAAACGATCAAGCTACTCACTGGTGTAACAATGTAACTTGTGCTCGCTTCTGCAACTAGTTCGGCAGGTTCTATTTTTTTAAGATTAAAATAATCCGTTCCAAGATCTTGCATGATTTTATTGTATGAATAAAGACGCATGAGGTTGTCGTTTGTTTTTTCATCTTTTTGATTTACTGAAGTTTTGGCTATAATCGCTTCAGCTGATGGAAGGTGAACTTCATTATCGGCAATGGGGACGGTAATAAAAGTGTTATCTGAGATTAAGCTATTAATTTCTTCTGCCGAACCATTGTGCCATTTAAAACATTGCAGTTCTTTTAATGTTTTTAGGTAAGGAGAAATGGTTTGACCAATGTGTAATACATGAATATCAGTACTGCTTTTTTGGAATGACTTAATCAGCGATTCTGCAAAAAGGGTTTCTTCTAAATCATCTAAGTTGGGTGAGGTTTCAGTTGATTTTGAGATAACTAAATTATTGGCACCACTTATTTTGTGAAATGGGAATAAGCTAAAATTGCGCTCTTTTAGCGAGACGAAAACCTCTTGGTGGTTTTCCTTATTCAGTAGAATAAATTTATCCTTAGCAGCAAATACTTTCTTGTCTTTAATTTGTTGCCAGAGCGCTTCGAACTCATTCGAATTCCAACTCTTATTGATATCCAAGTAGATGTTTTGATACAGAATGCTTTCTCTCTTTTCTTCTGCTGAGCGCATTTGATAAGCATTTCCTTGAAATACAAATGCTTGTGACTTTAATGGCGGCGCATTGCAGGATATTTCATAATATGCTTGTAAATCTCCTGTGTAATTGTAATTGTTTTCAATCTCTTTGTTTAGAAAGCCGGGTGTTTCAATTTCTTTGAGGGGTGATTCTGTGCTAAATTTTAAAACAGTAGTTTCTCTACTTCGGTTATTATTTGGGCCCTCAAAAAATATACTCTGGTAAGTGAGTTTGTCATTTTCAAAAAGTAGGGGAGAGACAATGCCTATCTTAAAGGTTCTTTTTTCTTTCGGAGTGCATGGAAAAACAGTTACTGTTACCGTATTGCCTTCTTGCCAATGTAATAATGCAGGATCTCGCTGTTCAACGCCAACAATCGTGGCATAAGCAGAGTCGGCTTTGGACTTTGTTGTTAATCTCGATTTTTCTTCCTTCCCGTCTATCCAAAGTGAAAGTGAGGCAGCCACCGACCCTTCGGGCATATAGAAAGTATAAGCAGCTTCTTGTTGGTTACTTTCCCATTGGTTCGAATTGCTAATAGTCAATATTTTTTCTGTATAAGCCATACGATATTCAGGAATAATTCTAATATTATTCAATACATCGGTCGTTCTTAAATCTTTGCTTGACCATAGTTTTCGTTGCGCTTTATGACGGGCATTGTATTGTGATTTTAAAATTTTTACTCTGGTATTATCATCTAAATCAACATTGCCAATAATTGATTCCGCAATAATTACTAATGGGTCATGGGTAATGGTTTCGCCAAATGTGCCAATGCCGGGCGTTGTAAACCAATCAAATGAATCATGCATCAAATCAGATGCCACTATTTTTTTTGTAATGGCATCGTTTTTCATATTTTGACAAAGCAACACCCATTGAGGAAGGTCGTTATTGGGTCTTGTAATAATCGATGCAGTAGTTTTGTGGACCTCTTTATTTACTGATTCCCAACGCACTAAAAAATAAACTAAACCAATTAAAGGCAATAAGGCGGCTACGTAAAGTGTAATGAGTTCAAGTTTGGAAGGTTTACTATTATGAATTTTTCGTATCATACTAATCAGCATAAAGCATGGAATGAAAATGTGGACACCTAAGCCAAAAAGAATCATTCCGATTAGACCCACGTGAACAAACTGTAATAAGTACAAGGTGAAATAAGCGCAAAGAATAATACTCAGACCATTGAGGAAATATATGGGTAATCGAAGCGTATTCGGAAGATATTCAATGAAAATGAGCAACAAATAACTAATGTGCATAATCACTATATAAAACAGCATCCAATTAGTGAAATCTGAGAATATGGTGACATCATAATTCAGTGTGTAACAACTAATAGATAAAATTAGAATCAATAGTCCTCCTTGTATTCGATAAGGTCCTTTCACTCCATCAATGCTTCTTCTCATAATTACCACAATGGCGTATGCCACACCAACAATAAAATTGACCACTGAAATGCCTAATTCAAACTCTCGGATATTATCTCGAAAACTAAATTCGATTCCAAGTAAAACGAGTAGCGAAACTGCAAAAAGGGCCAATCCAATTTTGACGGTTTTAGGAAGCGGGGAATATGGTTTCATAGTACTAAAATTTTAAGTAAAAGTATTTACCCTAAACTTACATATTATGCCCAATACGTTAAAACGAAATTGGTAAAGTATTAATCTTTTCTAAAATAAGAAGACTATAAAATTTACTGCCCGAATAAGAACCTAAACATAATACCACCCCGAGTGGTTGTAATCGGGAATGCGGTACTAACTCTTGGGATACTGCGGCGACGGTCATATAAGAAACGAACCGTAAAACTTTTATTAATCAGATAATCAATCGAAGGCGATATGCTGATGACTCGTTGACCACGAGTTGGAATACTGGTTCGGTCATCCAATCGATTGATACTGGTTAGATCATCTCGAATAGAGAAATCAAACTTCATATTCACGTCGCTCTTTTGATTGTGAAGATTAAAATATTGTGTTGGAATCGTAACGTTTTTCAAACGCATACCAGCACCAATGGTAAACTCAGAACTGTTTGTTTCGCTTAATTGAAAGTCAATTAAACTCATGCTTAAGGTTCTTGATTTCTTATACTCAAACTTGAAGTTTAATGAGTTTTGTAATGTGGCATCTATTCCTACAACGGGGCCAAAGTTTTCGGTGATTGTAATATTCGGAACCAAGAAGAATGGAACATAGTTTCCTGAGGTAGAATCTATAAACGATGGATAACCTAAGCCAAAGACATCATTGTACATTAATGCACTATTAAACCCGTTCATAGACATTGAACCATTGTAAGTGTGTCGCAATGTAAATTGCTGAAATATCTTACGCAGTTTTTTATTCCGGGCTAAACCGTTATAGGTTAATCGCCAATTGGGTAATGGGAATAAATTTTTGAAAGGATTAGAACGTACATTTTGATTGTTTTCTTCCACCAGTGGAATCGTCTCCGGATCTCTTCCGGCATAAGCTGCTAAGAAAGCAGGAATTAATACATTCTGCTGATAACGAGAATACCCTTTGGTATAATCTGGATCACTAGGATTAGGAAGACTCGCCGTATATGGATTTACAATTCCTAATCGCCTAGAAATATTCTGACGATAGTCTTCAAAATTGTAGAATGCTTGATTGAGATTATCTGCATTTCTTTTTTGGAATAAGGTGCGTACAGCGATAAACGAAATGTCAAAACTTCCTGTTTGGTATGGGTTTAAATGAATATACTCATTACCACCACCGATAGTGTCTTTAAAAAGTTCAGTAAGGTTTTTACTAAAGGTTTGCTTCCAGTTTAAATCAACTCTAAAATCTTTAAACGGCTCAATGTTCACTGTGATATTATAGTTTTGAGAATATTGCTGACTCAATTGTTGACTAAACAATGAATCTCTCGTAAACCAGTTTTGGTTTCCACGTTCGTCCAGCCAAACACGATTCGGTTGATAGCCAAATGCAAAATCTGCACCGGGTTTAAACTGATTACCCATGTTCAATCCAAAATATTGATTGCTATCCATATAGCCAGGTAAAAGAGTCCCCATGTTTTCATTATAGCTAAAGCTTACACGTTTTAGACCCATTAAGGCGCGCCCTACAATACGAATACTTTCTGGTGGGTCTGGAATTCTTTTTTTACGTTCTTCTCTTTTTTTCTTTTTAGCTAATTTTTTCTTTTTCTTTTCCTCAGCCGCTTTCTTTTTAGCTTCTTCTTTTTTTCTTTTTAACTCATCACGGTCAATATCTTTTTTACCACTTTGTGTGATTTTTACTTTGTCGTTATCTACTACAACTTTGTCTGGGCCGTCTTTTTCTTTGTCATTTTTTTCAGAAGGGTTTTCTGTTTCTTTTACATTCACTTCTTCAAGTGTTCCTTCTTTAGGTTTTTTGCCTCGATTTGGAATGGCGCCTTTGGGCGTTTTATCCTTTTTGTTTTTCTTGCCTTTGTTTCGTTTTGGTTGATTAATAATTCGTAGAATTTTGACTTTGTTGTAAAGTTGACTAAAATTCATCTCACTATTTACACTTCGTTTTTGCGTATTACCGATTGTGTTTCCGAGCTGAGTAGCTAACAAGGAAGTTCGGGTAAAGTCAAAAGAAGAAGAATAGGAAGCTCGGGCAGTAATCCAATCGGTCAATGGGAATTTATTGAAAGGAACTGTATAGTTCATATTCACATTGTGATTAAAGTTCGTATTCCGTCCACCGCGCAACAGATTTTGCATTACTACGTCTTTTTTTTCTTTGGTATCAATTCTGCCTTCTGGCTCGTCTATTCTTGCTAAGTTATTCGCTGAATAATCTAATGATAGCGAGCGGAATAAATTCCAACGTAGATTATAGGTTCTAGTCCAAGTGAAAAATTTAAAATAATTTATCGGTAAGTCATAATTTCCATCATCAATATTTCGGAGCGAAGTTTCGCCAATAATTCTTCGCATGTTATTGCGGAAAGTGAAATTGGTTGGTAATAAATTGATATTAAAGTCTCGAATTGGTTTTAAGTATTTTCGTTTGGCTTTAATTAGTTTTTTGAAAGGTTCCAATGGTTTTGACTTTGGGGCGTACGTATAACCAAAAGATAAATTATGCTCGTCTAGTTCATCTTTTTCAATAAGTGGACTGCGTTTGGAGGTTCCTGTAAAGGAGTAACTCATATCAAAATTTTGTAAGTCCCAAGGTTCTACTTTTTCATTTTTCTTTGGAGCAACGCGAACATTTTGAACATTTAAACTCCGAATGGCTGTGAAATCTTGTGAAGCTTTTCTGATAGAATCCTTCTCTGCGTCTGTAGAATTGGCTACTTTTTCTTCAAATTTTACGTCTTTATCAAAAGGGTCAAATATTGGATTGGTTACAGCCTGATTATAGCCAGCATAAACGGGAAGTTGAACACCCCATTTGTCTGGGAAGAGTTTACCTGCATTCACAGTTGTAGAAACATCGAATTGCGAGAAATTTTCTCTTGCACGTTCGTTTACTCGTTGGTCTATATTTCCATAACCTGCGGTATACATATTTCCGCTTAGCTTTACTGTCGCGATATCAGCCAATTGAATATCGGCTTGTCCTATGGCTGCCCAACCACCACTTTCTTCCATATTAGCCAAACGGAGCTCATTGAACCAAACTTCACCACAAATATTGCCACCATTATCGTTTGGTCTCTGGTTTGACTTTTTAGGGTTTTGAACACCAAGCATGCACATTTCCGCATCACCGATATTCGGGTTTCCAACGACTACAATTGTTCTTCCATTTCCTGCGTCAACAATGTAGGGTATGGTAGCTGGGTAACCGGCTTTATTTCTAGCGAGCTTAGCATCTATTAATTCTTGAAATTCAAGATTCAAGTTATTTGCTTCTGGCCAAACATTTAATTCATTTGCATTATTATGTTCTGATAATTTCAATGGAATATTATACTCATAATAGTTGCTCGCAAAGTCGCTTCCGATTCTAATAAAGCCATGCATATCATTATCGCTGAGCGGTCTTTCAGAAGATGCTTCGGCATGAATGAACATATCAATTTTTTTGAACTGACGAATATCCATTCCTAAGCTTTTAAATACACCACGAGAATCTCCGTCTTC
>CAYMFF010000003.1:0-41894 GCA_964389575.1 uncultured Chitinophagaceae bacterium | reverse complement strand
TGGTTTCGTCCTAATTCTAATCTGGCAAAACGCAATACGGTTGTATCAGTAAATCCAGTCATAAACATTCGTGCAAATCGAATAGAACGGAAATCACTAATGCCACCTACGCTTTTATTGTATTTCTGAATCGGAATTTTAAACTGATACCATACCGCATCTGATGTTATTCCGTTTGGAAAACTAATAGGCGTCACTTGCTTATTTACAATGAAATTTTCACCCACTTGCATATTGGGTTTAACGTCTATTGCGTATTGAAAATATTGTTCATTTTCGTTCAGGGTATTATCACGATTTACATCTTCTGTTTCAGGAATATTCGTAAATGAATTTGAGAAAGTGGCGTTATTGCTTTGTACTGGTGAGTTTCCTTGCGGATTATTAAATGAAAGATATCTACTCAGGATGCCTCGTTCTTCGCGGTCATATTGATCGCCACGGAAGTGACGGTAGTTATCATTATTTGGGTCACTATTGGCATCAGTAAAAGCTTTTGAAGTGTTACCAAAATTTGCACTTAGTTCATCTAAGTAGCTTTGTAGATGATTTCTTTCTTCAACATCAGTCATCCCATCATAACCCAAATCTTGGTCAACTCTTTCTTGCTCCGAACTGCCAAATGCAGGTGTAAGCTGTTGCTGAAATTTTGGAACCTTACTCCAAGTTGTGGTCGTTGTTTTATTATCATCGGGCGGTGAGGGCAACCCATTTTCAAAAAACTTACGAGAGTCTTTCAAGATATCTTCGGAAATATTACCCAAGTTTAAGTAAAGTTTACCGGGTGTAGGGTTCGGTTTTTTCGGGTCTAAGAATGGATCTAACATCCAAAATTCTATGAATTCTACGTTAGCCGTTTCAAAGTCACTAAAATCAATGGCACGCATTACACCACCCCATCGAGTTTCTGGATTTAATAACTCGCCATCCGCAGTAATGTTTGTAGCATCAAGGTTATATGGGCCTTTCGTTTTTGGAAAGTATGCCATATCAAATGTAGTTTGGTTCCCTTGTAAACTAGTAAACGTTCTATTCGGGAAAACCTCTTGTTGTAAGATAAGTCGGGTGTAATGACTAGAAACATCGCCGGTATCAATATGCCCCGGTTTACAATTCTGATTCAAATCTGCCAAGCAAGGGTCTAAATTATACCAAGCGAGTTTAGCTCGATTTTTACCATATTCAGGATTGTTTACCAATCGTGCTTCTGGAAATAATTCTATTCCTTTATCATCAGTGGCACCAGCGGGTGTACTAGCCAAGTTCCATGACATGACAGGAAATTTTAAGTCATAAGAACTTCTGGTCCCTTCAAAATCATCAATGTAAACTTCTCCACTACCGCTGGTTCCCTCGATTAAGCGGTGGTGTCCCGGAAATAATCTTGCAACCTCACCACTTGCCGTTACCATAGAATTTGCTTCTGTTTTGATCAGCGGTAGGTTGTTTAAAAATGTGGTGATTTTTGGCATCTCACGCTGGTAGTTTGCGTCTAATCCAATCACGGTATTTTTCAACGGATCATCACCAAACGAAACTTTATTAAAATAAGGTCTTTCGGATAATCTCAGTATTGTAGAACCTACAGTAAAATCATTATTTATAAAATAATCTAATCGGGTTCCCACAAAGTTTTGAACCTGCGTTCCAAAGGCAATATTGTTTTCATAAGTAACATTAATCGGTACACCCGAGCTTAAAACTCCAGAGTTAATAATTTTTAGTTTACCGATACCATAATCAATAGTGTAATCCACATTTTCTATCAATCGTTGTCCTCCGGCCGAAACATTTACTGAACCTTGCGGGATATTAAAACCACCTAAGAAAATTTCAGACGAATTGGCTGCTTCAAAACTTCCTTTCAATACAAATCGATTGAATTGAGGAAATTGAATGGCAATGTTCTTTGTAGAATCATAAAGGACATTGTAAACATACTTTTTTTCAAGCGCGACATCGCCATTAAAAACGGGTTTCAAATCTTCACCGAATGGTTCTAAAACGGGGAAAATTATTTTACCTTGTTGTGCTTGAATCGTGAGTCCTTCTACATAATCAAATCGTCCATCGGGTTGCGGATCTCCTTGGTTGTTTAATCTATCCAGGTTTAATAAATTAAGCAATGGAATACCAGCACTTGGGCCTTCAGGTAAAAATCTTTTTAAACCACCGCCTGGATCTTGATACAACACATTCAGAATGAAATTATTTGAGTTTACACCACTAGCTCCTAATGGATAAATATTTTTCATCATCAAATCCCATATAGGTCTTCTTGGGTCTGGAGTGGTGGACTTCAGCATTTTTAAGAAAAGCACTTTAGGCTCTGAACTATCTGGTGGAAGTGATTGTGAAAACTCGCCCACTTGATACACTTTACCATTATGCGTATATTCAAAAGCCACACCAATAACATCGTCCGGTTGTAATTGTGCGTTTACAGATATGAAACCAAGCTGCGGATTAAAATTAAATTCATTGGGGTTTAGTTTTCTTGCAAAGGTTTTTTCAAAATCATTAGCGGCTCTTAATCCTCTGCTTTGTAATGCGGTTATTACCGTTCCAGTTTCTCGAATCCCTTGTGTTTTTAATAATTGAGAGTAAAGTGTATTAGCACCGTTTCCTGGAAGCGCTCCAGGGCTAGATTGAAAAGCTGTGTTATATGGTCTAGATTCTCCTAAATCTTGTAAGGCTACAATATCTCTCACGTTTTGAGTGGTTCCTTGTCTATTGGTAATCCAAACTTCTATTCTGGTAATATTGTTTAATGATTGAATGATTGGATAATTCTCTAGTGCGCCGTTAAAGTTTTCTCTAAAGTATTGTCCTAATAAGAAATGGCGGAAATAATCATATTCATCAGATTTAATTTCAAACTCTTGCGTTTGTGCGCCACCCTTCACCGAGAAACTTTCGCGCTGCGATTTTTGTTGTGAGAGTACGTTGGTCATCATCAGTCTTCCAAATTGCAATTGGGCTTTTATTCCAAACAAAGATTGCACTCCCTGTATCAACTGACTTTTTAATGGAAAGCTTATATAGCCAGCTTCTAATTTTCGTATGATATCATCTTCTTGACCAGTCCACTCTAATTTTAATTGGTTTTCAAAATCAAAACTAGCCTGCGTGTTATAGTTAAAGTTCATGCGCATTTTTTCACCGACTTTAGCTAGCATGTTCAGGTTCATTTGAATGTCAAAATCAAATATGCCATATTTCTGGGCACTTTGCACCAATGCAGGATTTTGAACATTTTGCCAATTGCCACCAAAAAACATGTCTACGTTTCCTTGCGGTTTAACCTCTATAGTTGTGCCGCCAAAAATCCTATCGAAAATTCGATTGCCCAATTCTACTTTAGGAATTACGCCACCGCTTTTTGAAATATTGAAAAGTGTATTCGCTCGTTTTCTCCAATAGGCATCTTCATATTTACCCGATTGAAATTCCATGAACTCATCAAAATCCATTTCGGTAGGATTCCTAAAATAGGTGTCCCCAATTTTTTCCTTAATCGTGTATTTCTTGGTTACGGGGTCGTATTCATATTCCGTATTCAAGTTTTTCGGATCTTTTAAATCGAACTGCTTGCCTTTTTTATTATTTGCGTTATTTCCACTTCTATCTTCTATTGGGAATTTTAAAGAATCCTTTTTAGTACTATCACCTCCATCGGGTGCAAAGTAAAAAGGAGCCGCCGTTATGGACGTACTCATCCCAAGCCAGCAAACCATTGCTAGTAAGAGAGTAGGATAATATATTGCCTTTCGTTTGTTCAAACTTTATTATATCTGTTTTAGTGCCAATTTTATAACTTCTTCAACTTGTTGATACTCCCCAGATGATAATACTTTTTGTACTGCCTTGTAAGCTACATTTCTTGCTATACCTAGGCTTACTAATGCAGTTAACGCATCTTGGCTTAGGTTATTGCCTTCAGTTGCCTGCAATGGCAGATTTTCACTTGATTTTAAGAGTTTGTCTTTCAGTTCTAATATCAAACGCTGTGCCGTTTTTGGCCCAATGCCTTTGATACTCTTAATTACGCCTTCATTTCCGTTAATTATAGCATTGCGTATCTCGCTGGGTTTCATGCCACTAAGTGCAACTCGAGCTGTAGATGTACCAATTCCTGAGACTGAAATTAAATGAAGGAACAATTCTCGTTCGCCTTCATCAAAAAAACCATATAAACTTTGTGTTTGTTCGGTTATATGATGGTAGATATAGAGTTTGCCTTTTTTCCAATCCTGAATTTGCTCGTAGGTATTCAGGCTAATATTTACATCGTAACCAATTCCTCCTACTTGCATCCAAACATTGGCTGGTGTTTTACGTGCTATTTCTCCTTCAATGAAGACTATCATAATGACTAACAAATATAGCTGATTTGCATAGAGTTGACGAGCCTGAAATGCTTGAAAACGTTAAATTTTACCTTATGTGTTAACATTATGATTTTGGGATGATATTCAAGGGTTTTTATTAGGTTTGCAGTCGTGAAACCGATTAGAGTATTGATAGCCAAGGTTGGATTAGATGGCCACGACCGTGGTGCTAAGGTAATTGCAGCCGCTTTGCGCGATGCGGGAATGGAGGTAATTTACACAGGTTTGCGTCAAACGCCTGCTATGGTGGTAAAGGCTGCGCTTCAAGAGGATGTAGATGCCATTGGTGTAAGCATTCTTAGTGGAGCTCATATGACTGTTTTTCCAGCAATTATCCAAAAAATGAAGGAAGAAGAGCTCGAAGGGGTTTTGTTGACAGGCGGTGGTATTATTCCGGAAGATGACATGAACGAGTTGCGAGAAATGGGTGTAGGCGAGTTGTTTAGTCCAGGCACACCTACCACTGAAATTGCTGATTATATCAAAGAGTTTGTGAAGAATAAATTTGATAATTAGTTGATTTGGCAATTTGATAATGGCTAGCCTATGAAATCATTGTCAAATTGGCTCATTATCAAATTGTCGAATTAGTACCTTCGCACAGCTGTGGAAGACTTCAAAGCCATATCAGAAAGACTCGGTACACTTATTGAGTTAGATGCTTGGGGCGAAATCAATGATTTTGTCAATGAGTTAAACATCTCTGATGTAGTAGAAGTATTAGAGGAATTTCCCGATTATTCAAGTCGATTTTTTTTACAGCTAGATTTTAATCGTGCTATTGCAGTTTTTGGAGCGTTAGATACGAATGATCAAGAACAATTACTAAATAATATTCCGGCCAACAAAGTAGCACAAATTTTAAATGAACTACCGCCGGATGACAGGACATCGCTTTTAAGTGAGCAGTCTAGCTCAGTAGTGAAGGAGTTGATTAAAGTACTGAATCCAGAAGAACGTAAAATTACGCTTTCCCTTTTGGGGTATCCCGAAGATTCTGTGGGTCGATTAATGACACCAGACTATATTGATGTTGAACCGGATTGGACCGTTGAGCAAGTTCTAAATTATATCCGAGATTACGGTAAAAGCTCCGAAACCATTGATGTGCTATACGTTACGGATGAAAATGGTACTTTTTTAGATGATATAAGAATTCGTGATTTTTTAATTGTTGACCCAGCCAATACCTTAGTAAGTGATTTAATGGATGAGCGATTTATTACATTGAACGTAAATGAAGATCAGGAAACCACCATGGATGTTTTTGCCAAAAATAACCGCGTGGCGTTGCCAGTAGTTGATGACAAAAATATATTATTAGGCATCGTAACTATTGATGATGTGCTGGTAGTGCAAGAAGAGGAGTTTACGGAGGATATCCAAAAGATTGGTGGTACTGAAGCGCTGGACGAAGCGTATTTAGATACTTCTATTCCTAATCTTTATAAAAAGCGGGTGGTATGGCTCATGATTTTATTTGTGGGAGAGTTGCTGACGATTATCGCCATGCGAAATTTTGAAGACTCCATTGCCAAAGTTGCTTTATTGGCCACCTTCATTCCGCTTATCATAAGTAGTGGAGGAAATACTGGTTCACAAGCTGCCACTCTTATAATTCAAGCAATGGCATTAGATGATATTGACCTGCGAGATTGGTGGCGCATAATGCGCAAAGAAATTGTTTCGGGGGTCTTGTTGGGGCTTACACTTTGTGCAATGAGCTTTGTTATTTTTGGAGCTTGGCATTTAAGTACCGGTTCGTTTGGAGAAAATTATTTTGCCATATCTATGGTTATTGGGTGTTCGCTCATTGGAGTCGTTCTTTGGGGAACAATTACTGGCAGCATGTTGCCCATTTTGCTCAAACGTTTGGGTGCTGACCCTGCTGCATCTTCTACACCCTTTGTGGCTACTTTAGTTGATGTAAGCGGATTGATTATTTACTTCTCTTTTGCAATGTTGTTTTTGAGTGGGGGATTATTATAGACTGGTTTAGTAATTCTACTTTCTCACTTCTGCTATTTGTTCCTTTATGATTAATTCAGAAAACGCCTCTTTCTCTATTTCATTTTTATGTCCAAAAAACAATCCGATGTAGGACTCTTTTTTAGCAATATGGTCTACAAATTCTAAGGCTATAATTTCTTTTTCTATTTTCAATTCTTCCGTATAAAAAATGAGTTTATTTCCTTTTTTAATATGTCCTTTTACTATCCTGCCAATCAAGGCCAATCCTCTATCCTTAATTTTCAGCGTGGTTAATATTTTAAATTGTCCATTCATACTTGAATCATACGCTACCAAAAGTATAAACTAAGGCTATAAAAAAAACACCACGCCTTGGCGTGGTGATTCCAATTTTTAATATGATTTGAATTTTATCCTTCAGCTTTTGCTTCAGCACCTTCTGCTGGCGCTTCAGCACCTTCTGCTCCTTCGCCTTCAGCTCCTTCTTCACCTTCGCCACCGCCTTCATTAGCTTCTTGCTTCAGTACACGAGTTGTAGCCACTGCACATACAGGAATACGTGGTGAATGCATGATTTCAGCATCTTCAAATACGATATCTGCGATTCGTCTGTTTTTTCCTATAATTAAGTCTGTAATATCTACTTCGATATGTTCAACCAAATTTTTAGGAAGTGTGCGCACCTTAAGCGCATTCATTTTTACAACAAAACGACCACCTTCTTTTACACCTTCTGATGTACCTACAAATTTCAATGGAATGTTGGCAATAACTTTTTTGCCGTCTACCAGTTCCAAGAAATCTAAGTGAGTGACTTTGTCCGTCAATTTATGGAATTGTAAGTCTTTCAAAATGCATTTGTACGTTTTGTCGCCAACTTCAATGTTCGCTGTCATAAATTCAGCAGTATAAACAATACCGCGAAAATCTAATGGTGATGCGTAAAAATGGATGGTTTCTTTACCTCCGTAAATTACTGCAGGCACTTGCCCCTCAGAACGTAGCTGACGAGAGGATTTCTTCCCAGTTTCGCTTCTAAGTTGTCCTTTGATAGTAATACTTTTCATTATCTATTTTTTTTTAAATGGAGCGCAAAGATAGTTTTTTTAAGTGAAAAGTAAAAAGTGATGAGTGAAAAGTTGTAAGGTCTCGTAGCCCCAACTGTTTAACAGGTTTAAAAAGCTAGGGACTGAAATGATTGAACATTATCAGCTAATGGTCCATTAAATGGCTAAGAAAGAAAAGAAATATTTGTTATCTCGGTTAATTAACTAAAAAAATCAAGGATTAACTTACTGGTTCAGCTTTCCCTTTTTTTTTGTTGCTATGAATAAATAGCGAGCTGATAGATTTATTTTCAAACATATTTCTAATCGCTACAGAGAATAATTCTGCCGTACTAACCACTTTGATTTTACTTGATTCTTGTTTTAATGGAATTGTATCACAAACTACTAATTCCGTCAAAACAGAATTCTCAATGTTTTCATAAGCCTTGCCACTTAATACAGGGTGCGTGCAAAAAGCTCTTACACTTTTAGCGCCTTTATCCATAAGCATAGCAGCACTTCTTGTAAGTGTTCCTGCTGTATCACAAATATCGTCAATGAGCACAATGTTTTTATCCGTAACATCGCCGATAACAGTCATAGAAGCTACTTCATTGGCTCTTTTTCTTTGTTTGTCACAAATTACCATTTCAGCATTAAAATAAGTAGCAACTTCTCTAACACGATTGGTGCTTCCCACATCAGGGCTTGCAAAACATAAATCTTCTATCTCAAGGTCCTCAATATAAGGAATAAAAATCGCCGAACTGTCTAAATGATCTACTGGTATGTCAAAGAATCCTTGAATTTGAGGTGCATGTAAATCCATAGTCATGATTCGATTGGCTCCAGATTTTGCTATTAGATTAGCACAAAGTTTTGAAGCAATTGAAACACGTGGTTTGTCCTTTCTATCCTGACGAGCCCAACCAAAATAAGGAATCACAGCCGTAATATATCCAGCAGAAGCACGACGTGCCGCATCCATCATCATTAAAAGCTCCATAAGGTTATCAGAGGGCGCATTGGTGCTTTGTACTAAAAAAACATAATCACCCCGCACACTTTCTTTATACTCCGGTTGAAATTCGCCATCACTAAATTTTTGAATGTGTAATTCGCCTAATGGAATTTCGGCATGATCGGCTATAGCCTTTGCTAAATCTGGTGTTGCATTACCTGTGAAGATCTGAATTTCGGAGCGCATAATATTGTGGTATGGATTTTGCACACAAATATATGAGTCCGCGCACTATTTTTATGGTCAGCAAGCTTGATGTGAATAAGTCCTAATAAGTATGAGAAAAATAGTTCAAATATCTTCAGTTTTCTGTTTTCTGGTTGCTTTGTCAATTCATTCTTCTGGACAATCTAAGACGCAAGAATTAGATTTGCGTCAAGCGCCCAAATTTTGGGTGGATACCATTCAGTCTAAGTATGACAAGTTTACAAAAAAGGATAATTTTTTAGTTTATCATAAAACCAGTCGCTGGGCTGACCGAAATACGGAATTGCCGATTTTAATTCAAATGTTCAAAGGACGACTATACCATTATTTAGTTTTTGTAGACCCGAGCACTCACAAAGCGCAAATGAAATTGGGTAAACGTGGAGTGGGTCATATACTTACGGATAAATTTTATCCTACTCGTGATGGCGAGTTTTATACTGAGTTTTCTTATGTATGCTCCAAAACTGGCTATTATCTTTTAACCGTTTTTCAGCGCGGCGGAAAGAAAAAACAGTTGAGCCATGTTACGGTTTTACAAAAAGAGCGTGATGAAAATAGAGCATCAGAGTTTGGTTATAAATAGCACCAAACTAAGATTCTAGGGCAGTGTTGATTAATGGGTTAATCTCCGAAGCACGATTATAAATCATGAAATGATTCCCGCCTTCAATGATATGGTCAGCTTTTACGAAACTGCTTTGTAACAACATATCTTTATTGCCATGAATATGACAAACGGGACTTTCCACTTGAGTGTTTTTCCAGCGGCTAATTGAACGCATAGACCAGCTCAAATATTCTTCATCAATTTGATCAATAAAATCACTGGCTATTTCTTTCTCTTTTTCAGTAGCCGTTCCTAAAAAATTATATACCAATGGTTTGCTGTTTTTTACCAAAGAAGTTGGTACTAAAGAATCGAGTCCTAAAGCACCTGCCATCTTAATTTGCGGAGGCAGTTCATTTTTTGTTTTGCACGAAGAGATTAATATCACTTTTTTAAGCTTAATTATTTTTGCAATTTCCATGGCTACCATGCCACCAAAGGATAACCCAACAATGATCGGATGTTCACCTTTTATTGAATCAGCCATGCGTTTTGCATAATCTTCTATCGTTTCTTTTTTTTGAACGGGAGGTAACCAAGGGATATATTGAGCATTATATTTTTTCACAAAATCTAATTTTGAAAATGCTCTCTCGTCGGCGCCTAAACCACTGATATAATAAATGTTCACAATAGTTAAAATCTAAAGTACTGTTTTGATAATTTCCGTAAACTAATCTTGTTTCGCTTCTTCTCTGTTTCGTCTAGGGCGCTTGCTATAAGTGCCGTAAACCAATTTGTTTTTAGTGTTTTCGGCATAGCCGGCGCGACGATTTATTATATCAATGCAACTATAAAGTGCGTGTAGATAGGAGCTAGGATTAGCTTCATTTTTACCAGCAATTTCGAAGGCAGTGCCATGGTCCGGTGAAGTACGAACCATACTCAAACCAGCAGTAAAATTCACCCCTTCATCTAAGTCCAATGATTTAAAAGGAATCAATCCTTGATCATGATACATAGCTAGCACACAATCAAACTCTTGATATGCACAACGAGCAAAAAAGCCATCAGCGGCGTAGGGTCCAAAAACAAGAATGTCTTTATTGCGCAATTGTTCCATAGCGGGTAAAATAATTTCTTTCTCTTCATTGCCAATTAATCCATCATCGCCTGCATGCGGATTGAGACCCAAGATAGCAATCTTTGGTTTTTGAATTCCAAAATCTTGAATTAATGAATTATGTACAATTTCTACTTTCGATACTATGGCTGATGTAGTAATATGTTTTTCTAGTTGAGTCACTGGAACATGCTCCGTGAGCAAAGCAACTTTTAAAAAATCAGTACATAACATCATGGCGACATCTTGGGCTCCAAATTGTTCTTTTAAATATGGCGTATGACCACTATGAGCAAAATTAGGCCCTTGCACATTTTTCTTATGAATGGGCGCTGTAAGCAAGCCATCAATCTGTTGATCTTTTAGGCATTGCACGGCCACTTCTAAACTGCGCACGGCGTATTTACCTCCTTCAGGAGTTAGTTTGCCAGGTTCGACTTTTACATCCTCTTGCCAACAGGTGTAAACATTCAGCGTTTTTTGGTTTAATTGATTCCAATCTTTTACGCTGGTGTATTTAAAATTATCATTTAATGATTTTGAATAAAAATTTAAAACCTTATTACTCGCAAATAATACCGGGGTGCAATACTCCATGAGTTTGCTATTACTAAATGTTTTTATAATTAGTTCCAGCCCAATGCCATTTAAATCACCCGTTGTTAAACCAATTATTGGTTTTCTGTTTTCACTCATACTGCAAATATATTGTGTTCTTGTACGTTAATCTCTTTTCCAAAAAACATTGATGCTGATTTGGCAAAATTTTGGGTGTAATCGCTCACCCAAAATTGATTTTCATTTTTTCTTTCTTGGCATAATAATTTTTCTCTCAGTAAAAAATCCTGAACATCTTGCGCCATATAATCTGCATTATCCATTACCACGATTTTTTTTTCAAAAAAATCTTCTACCGAATTTTTAATTAAAGGGTAGTGTGTGCAGGCTAATAAAAGTGCTTCAATGTTTTTAAACTGTTGGAGATATTCTTTAATAACTTCTTTGGATATCGAGTTGGTATTAAAGCCTTCTTCAATCATAGGCACCAGAAGTGGTGTGGCTAAGCTTTCTAATTTTGTTTCGGCATTATACTCTTTTAGAATTTCAGCATAAATGCCACTATTTACAGTAGCTTGCGTTCCTATTAATCCAACGGTGCTAAAGTTTTTTTCTGCTACCGCTTTTAGCATGGGTCTAATTACACCACGGATTTCTATTTGTTTATGAAATTTTTCTCTCAAGTAACTTGCCGCATTAGCCGAGGCAGAGTTGCAAGCAATAACAATCAACTTGACATTTAATGAAAGGAGATAGCGCACAATTGCTTCGCTGTATTCTTGAATGTGCTTTTGGCTTTTTTCGCCATACGGCAAATGCAAGGTGTCGCCGTAATATATTATTTCTTCATTGGGTAATAATGAATCGATAGCCTTTGCTACGGTCAGGCCGCCAAGACCACTATCAAATATCCCAATGGGTGCATTTTGCATTGCGCTCAAAAGTATCTTTTTTTTATGCCAAAGGCAAAATATAAAATGACGTATATTCGCCTGTAGGCAGTTGTAAATGAGTACAACGGCATTTATATATAATAATACAAGTGAAAAGCAATATACAATATGGATATAATAATAACCGCCATTGCAGCAGTGGTAGCGCTGGGCATAGGCATTTTTATAGGCAAAATAATTTTTAGTAAAAACTCACAAAATTTAATTGACGAAGCAGAGATAAAGGCAAAAGGAATAATAAGCGAAGGTGAAACAAAAGCGAACGCCTATTTTGAAAAACGTAAATTAGATGCGAAAGAAAATTTCCTTCAGAAAAAAGCCGACCACGAAAAACAGATAAACCAGCGGAATCAAAAAGTAAAGGATGCTGAACAACGTGTAAAAAAGAAAGAAGGGGATCTGAACAAAAAAAGCCAGGATGCCAATCGATTGCAAAAGGAATATAATCAAAAGAAAGAGAGTCTTACGCAGCAATTACAAATAATAGAAAAGAAGCAGAAAGAATTAGATGAGCAGCACCAGCAACATGTAAATGCATTGGAGAAAGTTTCTAACCTAAAAGCTGATGAGGCCAAGACTCAATTAATTGAGGTCATGAAGTCCGAAGCGCGAACTGATGCTATGGCTCATGTGCAAGAGATTATGGAAGAAGCTAAGCTTACTGCCAATAAGGAAGCTAAAAAAATTGTCATACAGACTATTCAGCGAACAGCTGCTGAACAAGCGATAGAAAATTCTATTACCGTATTTAACCTTGAAAGTGATGCACAAAAAGGTCAAATCATTGGTAGAGAAGGAAGAAACATTCGAGCTATTGAAGCTGCCACTGGAGTTGATTTAGTTATTGATGATACACCTGAAGCGATTATATTAAGTTCGTTTGATCCGTTGCGCAGAGAAATTGCTCGATTGTCTTTACAACGATTGACACAAGATGGTAGAATTCACCCAGCTCGTATTGAAGAGGTCGTGAATAAAACTAAAAAACAAATTAATGAGCAAGTCATGGAGATAGGTAATCGAACGGTTATCGATTTGGGGATTCATGGTTTGCATAAAGAATTAGTGCGTATGGTGGGTCGTATGCGTTTTCGTTCTTCGTATGGACAGAACTTATTAATGCACTCTCGTGAAACTGCCAACCTTTGTGGCATCATGGCAGCAGAGTTGGGTTTAAATCCGAAGCTAGCAAAACGTGCTGGATTATTGCATGATATTGGTAAGGTTCCAGAAGAAGAAACAGAACTTTCTCATGCTCTTTTGGGAGCCAAGCTTGCAAAAAAATATGGAGAACATGAGGCGGTGGTAAATGCCATTGGTGCTCACCATGATGAGATGGAAATGAAATATGTGATCTCACCCATCATTCAAGCTTGCGATGCCATCAGTGGAGCACGACCCGGTGCTCGTCGTGAAATCATGCAAAGCTTTTTGCAACGAGTGCAAGATTTAGAAAGTTTAGCCATGGGGTATAAAGGTGTAGAAAAAGCGTATGCGGTGCAGGCAGGACGTGAGTTGCGCGTAATTGTTGAGGCTGATAAAGTAAGCGATGCTGAAAGCGATACCCTGTCATTTGACATTGCAGATAAGATTCAAAACGAAATGCAATACCCAGGTCAGATACGCGTTACCGTGATTCGTGAGAAGCGAGCGGTGAATGTTGCCAAATAATAATTTTAACGTTTTCTAATGAAAACGTCATTTTTATATGACAAAAAGAAGAAAGTTGTACTGTTCACTTTCTAAGGATAAGCATTACATTCGTATTAAGAAATAAAGACGGAACTCAAACCATAATCGTTAGAATTAATTGTTAATAATTTTAGAAGGATTGGAAGTTAGATTACTATCTTTAACATATATTTACGAGCTAATAAAAACTCACATACACACACACTATGAAATTGAGACTAATTATTATACTTTGTTTGACAGCGATTACGAATCTTGCCTTTGCTCAAGCTAGCACGGGAGGGATAGATGGAACAGTTACTAATAAAAAAGGAGAAACAGTTCCCCTTGCAAGTATTGGAGCTTTTGAAGGAGGTATTTTGAAAGGACAAGGTAAAAGTAATTTTAATGGAAATTTTAAAATTAAACCATTACCTCCAGGAACTTATACTTTAAAAATTAGTTCGGTAGGATATGATAAAATGGAAATTACGGGTATTGTTGTTCGTTCGAATAATATGACAACCCAAAACGCTGTAATGCAGATTAGAAATAGTGGAAAAGGGAAGGTTACAAAAACCTTAGTTATCAAATCAGGTCCAAAAATTATCGATCCAACTGATCCGGGTGGATCTGAGGTCACAGGTAAACAACTTGAAGATATGGCCACAACTAATATTTCCAAAGGTCTAGAGTTAGTTACTGGTGTTGATAATGGTGGTAGTAGTGGTGGCGCTGTTCAAATAGGCGGTGGTCGAGGTGATGAAACTCTTTACTTAATTGATGGTATGCAAGTGAGAGGGTCGGAAATGATTAATAGTATCCCACCAGCGTTATTGCGTGGTCTGAAAGTTTTTAAATCAGGTGTGCCCGCCAAAGTGGGTAATGCTACAGGAGGAGTTATTGAGGTGAATACTATTAATATGTCTTCTAAATTAAGAGGAGGACTTCGTGGACAGCATTCTTTCGATGGATTTAATAATAACTTTTTAAACTTTAACTTGTCAGGACCTTTAGCTTTTAAAACTGATTCTTCTGCAGCTGTTGCGAGAAGACCAGTACTTGGTTTTGTATTGAGTTTGTCGGGGCGATATAATAAAGATCCGAACCCTTCATATAATGGTTATACTACACTAACCCCAGAAGCATTGTCAAGAGTGCAGCAAAATCCGCTGACGACTAATCCGTTGGGTTCAGGAACAAGTTTGTTTTTGCCAACAGCCGAGACTGTAAATGCCAATGATTTTAGAACCACCCGTGCAAGAGAAAATGGAGAGAACTATAGTTTTAACTACTTAGGTAAATTAGATTTTGCTCCAACTTCTAGAATGAATCTTAGATTGGGAACTTATTTCAATTATGGCAGAAGCAAAGGTTGGAGTTTTGCTAATTCAATGTTTGCGCCAGAAGCAAATTCTATAAATAATAGTTACACGGCTAGAGGGTTTCTTCAAATGCAACAATCGCTTGGAAGACCGGATGCCGATAATGAAGATGCATTAATATCAAATGCCTTCTATAATGTTCAGTTATCTTATCAACGAGCATTTGGTCAATCAGAAAATCCAAACCACGGCGACGATATATTTAGATATGGTTATCTAGGTAGATTTAATCAAGAATCTTCACCTTTTTATATTAATGAGAAGTTTAATGGACCAAGTGGTGCAGAATATGAGGGTTGGAGATATGTGGGTGATGCTTTCACAGGTTTAACTTATACTCCATCTGGAGATAATCCGTTATTGGAAAATTACACGAATCAGGTTATGAATGATTCAAGATTAAACATAAACAACCTTTTTTCTTTGGTAGCTTTTCAAGGATTGAGAAATGGAGATGCTCCCAGTAACGCTTATGGTCTTTGGACGGGTCCGGGTAGTCAAATATCAAGTTACGGTTACTCTCAATCTGATCAGTTTGATTTAAACTTAGGCGCCTCTTTTGATATAAACCAAGGAATTAAAAATAAAGAAAATAAAGACGCCATAACACACCAGATAGAATTTGGTTTGGGGTATCAGCAGATTACTTCTAGAGGTTATTCTGTAGGAGCTAATCGTTTGGGTAATCTTTGGACACTTATGCGTTTGATTACAAATAATCACGTCCAAAATTTAGATGAGGATAATCCAATTTTTGTTGTTGGAGGTAATAATTATACTGAGCAACAATTGTTGGATGCAGGATTAGAGTTTTCTGAATTTGATACGGTGCAATACAATCGTTTCTTAGCTGCTAGTGATATCACACGTTTTTCTAAAGAGCTACGAACAAAACTTTTTGGTGACCCGAATAATACAGATATTATAAATATCGACAACTTAGGACCTGAAACTTTCTCATTGGATATGTTCTCGGCTGATGATTTATTCAATGATGGAAACAATATTTTTACGAACTACAATGGTTATGACTACCTAGGTAACATTCAACGCAATCAACCGAATTTCAGAGATTTCTGGACCAAGCGAGATGACCGTGGAGATTTACTAAGACCTATTGCGCCCTATAATCCAAATTATATGTTTGGTTACATATCGGACCTATTTAAGTATAAAGATGTGGTATTTAATGTAGGTGTGCGTATTGACCGTTTTGATGCCAATCAAAATGTACTACGTGATCCATATTCTTTGTATGGCGTTCAAAAGTTGTCAGGTATTAATAGCAATCAATATCGATTAGCAAAAGATCCTTCTACTAATGTAGTGGCACCAGATCCAAAAGCTGCAGGATTTGATACTGATTGGGTCCCTTATGTAGATAATAATCAAGCCTCAACTCCTACCTTAGTAGGGTACCGAAGTGGTGATGTTTGGTATGATCCATTTGGAAAAGAAATTGCTGATCCAACGATTCTTTCTGAGGATTATGCTAATGGATTGCCAATTCAACCTTGGTTAACAGATGTTACAGATAGTATTAAAAGTGAAGGTTATAATATTGATAATGCTTTTACTGATTATGCTCCGGATATCGCTGTTTCACCTAGAATTCGATTCACGTTCCCCATATCTGATGAAGCATTGTTCTTTGGTAATTATGATATAATGACGCAGTACCCACAAGGGAATAACTTTGTGACTCCGGACGATTATTATTTCTTTACGGATAGAACAGGAGCATTGAATAATGCAAATTTAAGAATGCAACGAACAATCAACTATCGTTTAGGTTTTGAGCAAGGACTTACAAAGAATAGTAAAATAGGGATTGAAGCATATTACAACGAACGTAAAGGTCAAGTTCAATTGCAACAATTTGTATTGGCTTACCCAAGAACCTATACTTCATATGGTAACCGAGATTTTTCAAGTACCAAAGGTTTTACATTTAATTACAAATTACAAGGAACACGAAAGCTTCCATTGAGAATGTCTATCGCTTACACCTTGCAATTTGCTGAAGGTACTGGTTCAAATTCAGCGTCCATGTCTTCATTGATAAATCAAGGACAACCTAATTTAAGAACGGTATTCCCTATGTCATTTGATACTCGCCATATAGGAAGTATGAACATAGATTATAACTTTGGGAATATCCGAAAAGGGCCGAAAATTGGTAAAGACGATAATGTTCATTATCTCTTGAATGGAGTAAGTATGAACTTACTACTGAATGCACGTAGTGGAAGACCATATACCAAAAGAGCAAGAGCGGTTGCTATCAATCAAACGGCTACTAATATTCCTATCATTGGTAAGTTCAATGGTTCGAGAAGACCATGGACTTCTAATATGGATTTCAGAATTAATAAGAATTTGACTTTCGCTAGAATAGGAAGAAAGAAAGATGATCAAGGAGAGATTATCAAAAACAGTGGTAAAAGACTTTCTGGTTCCGTTTTTGTTTACTTTGAAAACTTATTGAATACAAGAAACGTAGTAGGTCTTTATTCTTACTCTGGCGAGCCTGATGATGATGGGTACTTAGCATCTCCTCAAGGTCAGCAAGAGTTGAACACCGAAATAATATTTGATCAGTCTTATATTGACTTATATAATACTCGAATCAATAGTCCTTTTAATTTTAATAACCCAAGAAGAGCATACGTTGGATTTTCCATGAACTTTTAAAAAAATCAGAAACGTTAAAGAATAGATTATGAAAAGAATAGTTTTATCAGTATTGGCCTTAGCGCTCACAGTTAGTTTGACTGCAAAGCCTACGATTGGCGAAAAGAGAATAGCCCCCGGTTTGAACAAAACAGCAGCAGGATGTAATCAAACAACTGCTACTATTGATTTAGATATCAATAATGTAAGAGCCAGAATAATGACAGGTGGAGACGCATGGTGGGATAGAGCTGCAGGAGCTGCTCGTTATGAAGTACCAAAAGGTGGAAACGCGAATGCCTTATTCGCAGGTTCAATTTGGATTGGAGGTATAGATCGTTCGACCCAATCATTGAAAGTTGCGGCACAAACTTATCGTAATCGAGGGAATGATTATTGGACGGGTCCATTAGACGAATTTAATGGAGCTTCAGTTGATTTTCAAACCTGTTCAGAGTGGGATAGATTTTGGAAAGTTAACCGAGCGGACATCAATGATTTTGTCGATTTAGCTGAGTCATGTGGAAATGATCCTAGTTGTATTTTTGCAAACGAAGCGAGCATTCCAGACGCGATAAAAGAATGGCCAGGTCGTAATGCAAACTCAGCAACAGGTTCGAAAACAGCCACGGGTGCTACTGGTTCATTGTTAAATATTCCGAATAGAGAAATGGCAGAATTTGTAGACGTTGATGAAGATAATGTTTACAATTGGCTAAAAGGAGATTATCCAAAAATTAAAGGTGATCAGTATATCTGGTATGTATTTAATGATAAAGGTGACGCTAAAACCCAAACGCAATCTGATGCAATTGGTGTGGAGATTCATTTAGGGGCTTTTGCCTTTGCAACCAGTGATTGTTTGAATGACGCTACTTTTTATAATTATAGAGTGCACAACTGGAGTACTTCCATTATTGATAGTACGTATATGGCTACTTGGACTGACGCTGATTTAGGAAATGCCTTTGATGATTTTATTGGATGCGATACAGCTCGTGGTTTAGGAATATTATATAATGGAGATGGTTTTGATGAAACACCTACAGGCTACGGATCTGATTTGCCTATGGTGGGCGTTGATTTCTTTCAAGGTCCTCGTATAGATAATCCTAATTTTCCAAATTCTGATCCAAGACCTTTCATCGAGTTGAAAATGAGTGTTTTCACTTATTTTACGAACGGTGCAGGTCGAAGTGGTGATCCTACAATTGGAACTGAGTTTTATAATTATATGACGGGAAGTTGGAGTGATGGTACTAGTTTTAAATGGGGATGTGATCCATTAAACGGAAGCGGTGGTGACGCATCAAGTGTTTATCCTGATGATCCTTGTAAAGGTGGAATATCAGAGCCAGACTGTAACCGTGTGCCAGATGACAGACGTTTTGTACACTCGGCTGGTCCTTTCCAATTAATACCAGGTATTGTACCTAGTGATATTGTAATTGGAGCTATTTGGGTGCCAAGCGTTGGTGGTGGTAAAGCAGCCTGTTTTTCTAAAATATTGACTTGTGATGATAAGTCTCAAGCTTTGTTCGATAACGATTTTGAGCTACCTTTTGGACCTCAAGCACCAGATTTAAATATTCATCCGTTGGATAGAAAGTTGGTAATTCAATTATCGAATCCTGAAGGTTCAAATAACTACAATGAATTATACGGTTTCGGGACTTCAGCTCCAGACATTGATGAGCCGCAGTATTTTGAATCGATTCCTAAGGCTGTGAAGAAAAATTATCCGGATAGTGTCTATAAATTTGAAGGCTATATCGTTTATCAACTAGCTAATGCTAATGTTTCTTTTTCTGAGATAAGAAGCAATGATGGCTCGGTTAATACGGATGTTGCTAGAATTGTATTCCAATGTGATAAAGATAACCATATTGATAATCTTCTGAACTTTGAAATTGATCCTGAGATTTCTGATGCTTACTATAAACCAAAATTAATGGTTAGTGGTGCCAATGAAGGTATTACTCATTCATTACAAATTACAGAAGATGCATTTTCAACAGGAACATCAAAAGATTTAGTAAACTATAAGACTTACTATTACATGGCAGTTGCCTATGCGTATAATAAATTTGATAATGACGATGATGATGGATCAGGTGCAACTCCTGCGTCAAGTGAAAATGAATTTGAAGCTACTGATGCGGATAATACACAAGACATTCAATATATTGAAAGTAGAACCGATGGACAAGAATTACCGCTTCGTATTATTGAGGCTACTCCTCATCCGGCATATGACACGATGTACGTTCAAAATCACGCTGAATATGGTACCGGTATCGAACTGACTCAAGTAGAAGGTACTGGTAATGGAGGAAGAGACATGGAGCTTACTATGGAATCTATTAATGAGATTCTTTATGGCGGTAATAATCAAGATTATAACCCAACCTATCAAGGCAATATGGGACCAATGGATATTTTTGTTACAACACCGGATAGTCTAAGAGCGGCAGATTACGAATTGTCAATGGAAGTTAGAGCTTCGCATACTGGAACGAGTGCCGATTTAGGAGCAATTGGTGACAGCACCAATTGGATCTTAAAGGATTTGACAAATGGTACGACTATTGCCAGAAGTGACCGATCTATTGCTGAATTGAATGATCAGCTGTTGCAATCTTATGGATTATCTATTGCAGCAGAACAGGTCCTTCGACCAGGAGATAATGACACTACTGGTGATAATGCTTTTATCACCTCAACAATTACATATGCTGATATTAATTTACCTTGGTTATCAGGAATCCCTGATCAAGAAGGAAGTAGTATGTTCAACTGGATTCGTGCCGGAGAAGATTTTGGAGCTTCAGCTCCAGATGCTGTTCAGCAAGGTGGTGGATTGAGTTGTGATATGGCTGACTGGGCAATTCCTGGAGATAAAGTGGGTCGTTATGAAGATATCATTGGCGGTACTTGGGGGCCTTATGGCTTAACGGTAAAAGAAGGAAAAAGTGAATGTGGAAATGGTGTTTCGTATAGTAGAATTACTGACAGAATCATTTCTCGTTCAATTGTAAATCTTCAATCTGTTGATATAGTTTTCACTTCTGATAAATCACTATGGTCTAAATGTCCTGTCGTTGAAATGACAGATCATGTAGGTGTTGTTGGTTTTGGTCAAGGTGGTCAAGCGAAATATAATATTCGTAAGCATCCAGCTTGGGATAAAGGTTCTGATGGAGAAGGTAATCCAACCTATAGCACGACAGAATCAGGTTATAGTTGGTTCCCAGGTTATGCAATTAATGTAGAAACGGGTGAAAGACTAAATATTTTCTTCGGTGAAGAATCAGCTAATGGACAGGATAATGGAAATGATATGATTTTCAATCCGACATTTAGAGCTGTTGATCCTGTTAACTTTAGTTTGAAATGGGGAGGTAAACATTTGGTTTATGTTATGAGAACAAAATACGATGAAGGCGCTTATGCGATTTCTAAGCTTAGAGATGCAGATGCTGAAACCGCAACAAAGTATGGAGATAACAACCTGAACATGAAGGAGATATACAACAATATCATGTGGGTTGGTAATGTATTGAGTACACCTTTTGCTCCTATGACTAGTATAGAGGATGGATTAATTCCTACAGAAACGAAAATTAGAATTCGTGTAGAACGTCCGTATGCAAACTACCTTCCAGATCCAAATTACACGGCTGTAAATAATGGATGGCCATTATATACTTTCAGTACTAAGGATTTGGCGCCAACTGCTTTCGGTGGAGACAGGAATGTTTACACGGGTAAGGCAGATGAATTATTAGATAATATTCAACCAGTTCCTAATCCGTATTATTCCTACAGTGCTTATGAAACGGGTAGATTAGATAATCGAATTAAAATTATCAATTTACCAGTGAAAGCTACGATTAAGGTTTACACAATTGATGGTACTTTAATTCGCACATTAGTGAAAAATGATCCGAGCACTACTTTTATCGACTGGGATTTGAAGAATAGTCAAAACATTCCGATTGCTAGTGGTATGTATCTGATACATGTAAACGTAGATGGTGTAGGTGAAAAGGTATTGAAATGGTTTGGAGCTATGAAGCCAGTAGATATCGTAACACAGTAAGAACAAAAAGAATTATTTTATAACAGACAATAGAAAACAATGAGAATTAAAAAACATATCGTACTTACCATAGGTATATTGATGATTTGCGCTGTATCATGGGCCGGAAATAAAGATAGATCTGGGCAGGCAGCAGCAGGTGAATTATTGATCAACCCGTGGGCTGCATCTAGTGGACTATTTGCATTGAATGTTGCCAATGTTAAGGGCTTAGAAGCTATGAAAAACAACGTAGCCGGATTGGCCAATATAGATTATACTGAAATTGGTTTATCGCACACGCGCTATATAGCAGGAAGTGGAATGAGCATAAGTAACGCCGGCGTGGCATTACCGATTGGTAAGGATAAATCTTCTGTACTGGGTGTAAATGTGATGTCATTAGGTTTTGGTGAAATACCCGTAACAACAGTGGATAACCCACAAGGCGGGATTGGTTCTTACAAACCCTCTTTTCTTAATGCCTCATTGGCTTATTCTAAGGCATTCTCAAAAAGTATGAGTGCTGGTTTGGGTGTTACTTTCGTTAATGAAGCTGTCACAAATATCAGAGCTACTGCATTAGGAATAGATGCCGGTGTACAATATAAGACAGGTAAGAAAGACAATTTAAAAATTGGCATCACATTGCGTAATATTGGAACTGATGTCAGATTTTCAGGAGATGGTTTCAAATTTAATGGAAACACCCCTTCAGGAGACGGCGAAATTACTGTAGAGTATCCTAGTGAGAAATTCCAATTGCCATCGCAGTTAAGTCTTGGAGCTTCTTATGATATTTATTTGGATGAAGGTAAAAAAGAACTTGACGATGAAGGAAATCCAATTGATTCTGATTATGAGCCTAAGCATAGATTAACACCGATGTTTACTTTTAAATCAAATTCATATGCAAAAGATTGGGTAGGACTCGCTGCCGAATATGCTTATCAAGAGAAATTTTATCTTCGTGCGGCTTATCGTTATGAGGCGGATATTATCAGTGAAAGTGATAATACAACCTTGTATTCAGGCTTAGCAGCAGGTGTAGGTTTTATGACTGATTTTGGAAAATCTTCTACGAAGTTAGCCTTAGATTATTCATACAATCATACTCGTTTTAATAGCGGAAATCATACACTTACCTTGCGTGTTTTCTTAGGTGGTGGAGCTGATGCTGTTGAAGATATTGATTTAGGAGAGGACGAGTAATTAAAATATTTTACATTTCACAACGCTTTCCATTTGCGGGAAGCGTTGTTTTGTTTTAAACAAACAACTACAACTATGGGTGACATTACATATGTAACAAAGGAGACGCTAGATGAAATGAAGGCTGAACTGAAAGAACTTAAAGGAGCTGGTCGCAATGCAATTGCCAAGGCCATTGCAGAAGCTCGTGAAAAAGGTGATTTAAAAGAGAATGCAGAATATGATGCTGCAAAGGAAGCACAGGGGCATCATGAGGCTAAAATAGCTCGTCTTGAAAGTGCAGTGGTTAATTCGCGGATATTGGATTTGAAAGATATTGATTTAAGTAAGGTGACAATACTAAATAAGGTAACGATCACTAATCTTAAGAATAAGAAATCGCTGACTTACCAAATCGTTTCAGAGAATGAAGCTGACCTTAAGCAAAAGAAAATTTCGGTAACATCGCCATTAGCTGCTGGTCTTTTAGGCAAAGAAGTAGGAGACGTCGCTGAGGTTGAAACACCAGGAGGAATTGTTCAGTTTAAGATTGACGAAATAAGCATTTAGTAATGGCTAGCATTTTTACCCAGATTATTCAAGGAGAAATTCCATCTTATAAGATTAAAGAAGACGAAGATTTTTATGCTTTTTTGGATATTTTTCCTCTGGTAAAAGGGCATACCTTAGTCGTTCCTAAATATGAAGTTGATAATTTTTTTGACTTGGATAATGGTCTGCTCAATAAACTTTTTACATTTTCTAAGCCAATTGCTCAGGCAATTGAAAAATCATTTGATTGCAATCGTTGCGGTTTGGCTGTTATTGGATTAGAAGTGCCGCATGCCCACCTACATCTAGCACCAATAAACAGTGCGAATGATTTGAATTTCACAAGAAAAAAGCTGGAATTATCTGAGGAAGAGTTACGACGAGCGCAAGAATCTATTCTTCAGCATCTTTAGTATCATCTTTACCTTTTTCATCTTCGCCCTCTTCGAGCAAAGAAGGATTGATGAATCTGAAGCCAACGCCATGGATGGTTTGAATCTCAATGTCTTCTTCTTGCTTCAAGTATTTTCTAATTTTTGTTATAAAAACATCCATACTTCTACCAAGGAAGTAATCGTCTTTACCCCAAACTTTAGTCAGCACTTCTTCTCTTTTAACTACCTTATTCGCATTTAAACAAAAGAATCTAAGCAAGTCTGCCTCCTTCTGCGTTAATCTGGTATCAATTTTTTCGCCTTGAATTGTCAGATTTTCATAGTCGAAAGTTGATGTACCAAGTTTAAAGGTGGTTTCATCGGTGTCTGAACCAACTGTTCTTTTTAAGAAAACATCAATTCTTAACAGTAGTTCTTCCATGCTAAATGGTTTGGTTATATAATCGTCTGCTCCAGCTTTTAAACCTGCAATTTTATCCTCTTGCATACTTTTGGCAGTAAGGAAAATAATCGGGATATAATCATTCTTTCTTCTAATTTGCTGTGCTAGTGTAAAACCATCTTTTACTGGCATCATTACATCTATCAAGCATAAATCATAAAAGTTCTTTGAAAACTGTTGCCAACCGGCTTGTCCATCGGTGGCTAAGGTTACTTCAAAGCCCTTATCCTCTAGTGCGTCTTTAACAACGAAACCTAGGGATGAATCATCTTCTACTAGTAAAATTTGGATTTTTTGTGGCATTATTTCTTATTTAAAGGTATAAATATACTAAATGTACTGCCTTTTCCAAGTGTACTTTGCGCTGTTATTTTTCCACCGTGTCTTTCGCATATTAAACGCACATAATTCAGACCAAGTCCAAATCCTTTTACGTTATGAATATTACCAGTAGGCACTCGATAAAACCGTTTGAAGATATTTTTTAGATTTTCTTTACTAATACCTATTCCATTGTCTCGAATATCAATGTGAAGATTATCTTCTTTCTGGTATACTGTCATTTTCATTTTGGGAGCACTATCACAGTATTTTATGCCATTATCCAGTAAGTTGCCAATCACGTTCTTAAGATGTAAAGAATCTGCCAAAACTGTAAGATTGGGATCAGGGAATTCAATATTTAAAAAACCGCCCCTAGATCGAATTAATGGGATATATGTTTTTTCTGTAATCTCGTCTATCAGATCTTTGATATTAATCTGTTCTTTATTTAGTTCGATCGTATTCTTATTGTTCTTGGCCATATGCAATACCCGCTCTACTTGTTTGGTGAGATGAGCTGTTTCATTAGAAACGATAGTCGCATAGTTCAATAAACGTTGTGGGTTATTTACTATGTTTGGATTTTTAAGAACCTCCGCCGAAATTTTTATTGTGGCCAGCGGTGTCTTGAATTCATGTGTCATATTGTTTACAAAATTCTTTTGAATCTCGCTCAACCTTTTCTGTTTGAAAATAATAAATAGGGCATAACCCAAAATCATTAATACCGCGAAAAGCAAGGCGGTTGATACTAACCACTTAAGCATTTCGCCAGAAAGAAATGTGTTTCTTGTAGGAAATTGAACCGCAAAAAAGTTGTTTTCATTTTTGGCATGTTGAAATCCTTTAATCACATCTTTCGTATCGCCGTTTCGATCTTTGCTAAGATATACATATCGGCTGTGCTTGATTTCTTTATCCGTGCAATTATAAATTCCATATTCAAAGTCAGAAAGAATGGATTCATTGTTTAATTCTCTAATTAGTAGCTTCTCCAAAGCAACTTTATTAATTGAATCTCCAATTTGAACAGTAAAGTAATGCTTGCCTTCTTTTTTTGCTCTATTTATCGATGGTGCATAATCTTCACTGGCATGCAAAAGTCCTTTTGCCACTTTGTTTAAACTCTCTTCTACTTTACTATCAAAAATTTTGTGTTCAACATCATAAGATGCTTTCACCCAATACAATTGAGTCGCTAACATGAGTATGGCAGTAACTACCGCCAGGATAAAAATGATTCTTAAATTTCTGCTACTCATATTTTACTTTTTTTGTTTAACCCGATCGGGATTTTCTTTGATAAATTTATCCCAGCCCTTTCCACTTTTTAAATTAGAAATAGGAAACTTACTTTGAAAGTGATGACAAAGCGCTACGCCTACAGCGTCTGAGGCGTCTAAATATTGAGGTGTTTCATCAAATTTTAATATTTTTTGAATCGTTGCCCATAATTGTTCCTTAGTAGCGTTTCCATTGCCCGTAACCGATTGCTTTACTTTTTTTGGAGAATATTCTTGCATGGGAATATTAGATTGCATCGTTGCTGCCATTGCCACTCCTTGAGCTCGTCCTAATTTTAGCATGCTCTGTACATTTTTTCCAAAAAAGGGAGCCTCAATAGCACAAGACTCGGGCTTATGTTGCACACATAATTCATGTACTCGATTAAAGATTCTATTGAGTCGGTCAGCTGTATCAGGATATTTACCCAATTTAAGAACACCCATCTCTACGATTCTTATTTTTTGACCCGATATACCTATCACGCCATAACCCATGACCACACTACCGGGATCTATTCCCAGAATTATTTTTTCTGTTACTGACAATTGGTGAAGTAAATTTACAATCTTGACCTTAAACAAAAATATCAAAAAAAGTATCAAGATAGGACTTGGTGGCATACTCTTTATTTGGCTTGCATATTCACTCTATGGTCAAATTCAACAACAGGAGAACTTGCAACAAGAAGTTACCGACTTATTTACTGTTTGGAATACAGCAAAAATTGTCGGTCTGGTTTTAGTCTTTATTTTGATGATAATGAACTGGGCGTTAGAAAGTAAAAAATGGCAAATGCTATTGAAGCATACCGAGAATTTAAGTTTTACAGCCGCCTTCCAATCCGTGCTTATGGGCTTAGCCATATCCGTAGTAACTCCTAACCGTATTGGAGAATACTTGGGAAGAATTCTTTATTTAAAAAATACCAATAAATTAAAAGGAATCTCCATAACGATAATTGGAAGTTTTGCTCAAATGTTGGTGACCAGTGCTTTTGGAGTACTTGGATTATTATTTTACTTATATGCCGTAGAGCAATCTTCTTTTCTCTACTTTTTACTAGGTCTAAGTTTTATTATGGCCTGTGGAATGCTCTACATTTTATTTCATTTAGATAAGTTGGTTGATTTTTGCAAACGAGTTCCTTTACTTCGGAAAGTGACAGTATATATAGAAGTAATTAAGCGGTATGATGTCTCAATCTTACTCAAACTTATTTTCTACGCTATATCTAGATATCTAGTATACTCGACACAATTCTTTTTGTTGTTATATGTTACGCACGGAAGTTTTTTACCAATTGAGACTTTTGCCGGGATTTGGTTACTCTTTTGGATTATCGCTGTAGTGCCATCATTTGTTATCGCTGATGTTGGTGTGCGTGGGCAAACTGCGGTTACTTTTCTGGCTTTTGTAAGTATGAATACATTGGCTATTTTAACCTCTAGTATAATGCTTTGGGTTATTAATTTAATTTTACCTGCACTAATTGGTTGCTTTTTTGTTTTCAGAATTAAAATGTTCGATACGGATTAAATTTTCTCTAAAATCCAATTATCATTAGGTTTAAAGAAGTATTACAAGCCACTTTTTTAAACTCCGAGATGCCTTGTTTTCATTGCAATTATTTTTTCCTTAACATTTCTTTTTTTAATTAAAAGAGACTACATTTGTCAGCATATAAATTAAACTAACATGAAAAAACTGGTAATTTTTACAATGATTCTCTTGTGTGCTTTCACATTTGATTCAACAGCACAGCGTAAGAGAAAAAGAACGGCAACATCACAAGGAAATTGGGTTTTAAGAACTGGATTAGGCTTTAATACTGACAGAAGTACTGACGAAGTATCTGGATTCGAAAACTCTTCAAGTACATTCAGATTTAATCCTGCTTTGTCATACATGGTTATAGATAATCTTGAGATTGGAGCAAATGTTAGCATTTTGAATCAATCAACTCGAGACGAATTAACAGCTACTGATAGAAACGAAACAGACGGAACTGATTTTACTTTCGGTCTATTTGCTCAGAAATATTTTCCATTAAATAACTGGTTTGCTTTTTATACTTCGGCTAACATTGGTCTGTTGACCGGTAGTGGAGAATCAAGTGCAATTACGGGTTCTACAACAGTAACAAATGGTTTTGTGAATAATGGAGTACAAGGTGGTTTGAACTTCGGTTTTGGTTTCACTCCTTATAATGCATTTGCGTTGTATTGTGATTTTGCAAGCTTGAGCATTGCCAATACCAAAAGAAATCCTGACGGAAACACTTTGCCAACAGTAAGCACAACTAGTGCAGGTTTGAATGTTATGGGTCACCAATCAGGTGCTACGCCTAACGCAACTTCTACACCATTGAACATTGGTATCGCTTGGTACTTTGGTCGTGGACTTTGGAGAAGATAGTAGCCAAACCATTTAATAAATAATTATATTTGCGCCACTCTAATAATATTAGAGTGGCGCTTTCTTATGTACAAAATTGTATTAATATTTCTTTTGTTTTTCGTTTTCATCCAATCAGATGTAATATCGCAATCTAAGAATTATGATATAAAGAAGTTTACTGGGCGGATTAAAATAGATGGTAAACTAGATGAGACTGCATGGCAAAAGGCAGAAATAGCAACTGGTTTTACTCAATTCATTCCTGACCCAATGGCTCCCTCCACCATAAAAAGTGAGGTTAAGCTACTTTATAACAATGATGCTGTCTATGTTGCTGCTGTATTATACCAAGATAAAGAAAGCATTCGGAAACAGCTAACGCCAAGAGACGCAATTGGCAATGCCAATACGGATATTTTTGGTGTATACTTTGATACTTATAATGATAAGCAAAACGGTTTTGCTTTTAAAGTAACTGCTGCTGGTAGCAAGCAAGAAGAACGTTTAATTAATGGAGGTAATGAAGGAACGGGCGATGCTTCATGGGATGCTGTTTGGACTAGCAAAGTCACTATAACAGAAAATGCTTGGATAGTAGAAATGGAAATTCCGTTTCAAGCGTTACGTTTTCCTAAAAAAGATATTCAAGAGTGGGGCTTGCAGTTTATCCGGCAATACAGAAGTCGAAGAGAACGATGTTTTTGGAATCCGGTCAATCCAAGAAACACAGGTTTTTTGGCTCAAGCGGGACAATTAGGCGGGATAAAAGGAATCGAACCACCGGTAAGATTAATATTTTTTCCGTATGTCTCAACGGGAGTTCAGCGAAAGCCAGTTGATGGAGGTCATGAAACGCAATGGCTCCGTAGCGGTGGAATGGATGTAAAATATGGAATTAATGAAGCTTTTACTTTTGATATGACTTTGATTCCTGATTTCTCTCAAGTAATTTCCGATCAGATCATAAGAAACGTTTCTGCTTTCGAACAACAACTTACCGAGAACCGGCCCTTTTTTACAGAAGGTGTAGAATTATTTAATAAACAGGAACTCTTCTATTCGCGGAGGGTAGGAGGCACACCACGAAGATTCAACTCTGTCCAAAATCAATATGGAGATAATGCAACTTATGAAATAGAAAAAAATCCAAACGTAACACCTTTGTATAATTCCTTCAAAATTTCAGGTCGGACAGAAAAAAAGTTAGGTGTGGGATTATTTAATGCGCTTGCGGCACCGGTTACGGCTACAATGAAAAATAAAATTACAGGAGAAGTCATTGAAGAAAATACAGAGCCGCTAACAAACTATTCTGTTTTTGTTTTGGATCAAGGGTTAAAAGGACAGTCTTTTATTAATTTTACGAATACAAATGTAGCCCGTGATGGGAGCGCGACCGATGCAAATGTTAGTGCGTTAGAAGTAAAGTTGTTTTCTAAAGAGAATAAGTATTTGTATCGATTTAATCATGCGACAAGTACAAATTCAGAAAGTAAGACAGGGACCAAATGGATTGGTCGTTTTGAAAAAATTAGTGGTAAAATCAGGGTCGCACAACAATTTAGATATTTATCTCCAGATTATGATCAAACAGATTTAGGGTTGCAATTCAATCGTAATGATTTGTTTTCCTATACTCAGTTTCGATATTTTGAGAATAAGCCGAAAGCAAAACATTTGCAACTATATAATATTTATCTAAACTCTACATTAAGCTATAATGCGCAGCCACTTTCTTTTAGAAGGTGGGAAATATCAGCGACTTATTTTATGTTGCTTAAGAATTTCTGGGACATTTCAATTACGCTAGAAAATACGCCTTATGCACCAATTAATTTTTATCAATTAGCTGGTTTTGGTGAGCGTATTAAAGAGTTTCCATATCTCTTTGGGCAAATAAACGGAAGCACGGATAGCCGAAAGAAGTTTTTCTGGGCTTGGAACTTTGGGCGAGGGCGAGCCACTATAGCACCAAACCCTAACTATACCAGTACACGAAATACCATTCGCTATCGTTTTAATGATCATTTAGAGATAAGCACAACATATCGTCGCATAAATAATGAAAGTAATATAGGGTATTCATTCTATGATGCTTCTTTGAAAAGACCCATTGTTGCTTTCAGAAATATTTTAGAGCAGACGGGTCAATTGGACTTGACGTATAATTTTTCTCCAGACTTAAACCTTACTGGACGATTCCGACATTATAATTCTCAGATAACAAATAAATCCCTTCATACCACAAGTCCAAATGGTGAATGGCAATCGAATAGTTATGCTACTTCCCAAGCTGCTGCTTATGATGAAAATTATAATTTACAAAATATCGATGTGTTTTTGAATTGGATTTATGCTCCTGGAAGTAGAATGATTTTAAGTTATAAGCAATGGTTGAACGATGCTTATGTGCTAAACAGTAGCATTGAAAATTCATTTTCTAACAACCTTTTTCAAGTGATAGAAAAACCCAAAGCATTTGAAGTATCACTTCGTTTTATCTATTTCTTGGATTACAACGGGATGAAACGCTTTGTCAATAAGAAAAGAAATAAGGTAGTAATTAGTCCTGAGTAACCGAGGCTAAATCATCGTCTTTTTTACCGAGCACTACGGTGCCAATCATAGCACTTAAGAAGAGGACGCTGCTAATTTCAAATGGGAAAACAAAGTCAGTAAATAATTTCTTACCCAATACTTTTATTAATCCAATATTCGAAACACTGGTTGCTGTTTGGCTTAATTCTACTCCGGTAGTTTGAAAAGCCATTAAGATTACTAATAATAAACACCCACCTGATATTACACCTGCAAATTGTACGAGTGTGCTTTTTTGAGGTTCAGTGTCTTTGTTTAAATTCATAAGCATGATTACAAAAAGAAACAAAACCATTATGGCCCCAGCATATACTATTATATTCACAATAGCCAAGAATTGCGCATTCATGATGAGGTAGTGACCCGAAATGCAGAAAAAGGTTAGTATCAGTAAGAGTACACTGGTTATAGGATTACGAGTAATTACAACACCAATAGCACTTGCTAAGGTAAGAGCACTTAAAACTGTGAATATGATTAATTCTAAATTCTCCATTTAAGCTTCAACCTCTTTAGTCGCATTATTTGGATGCGGTATTAATAAATCGTCTTTTCCGTAAATAAATCCTTTTCGCTGATAATTAGCGGGTGCAAACGTCTGCGTTAGATAAACTGCGTCTTTAGGACAAGCCTCTTCGCACAAACCACAGAATATGCAACGTAGCATATTGATTTCGTAATTAGCAGCATATTTCTCTTCCCGATATAAATGTTCTTCATTTTCTTCGCGCTCTGCGCTTTCCATCGTGATAGCTTCTGCTGGGCAGGCTAAGGCACATAATCCACAAGCAGTGCAGCGCTCACGACCTTCTTCATCGCGATTAAGAATATGCAATCCCCTGAAAGTAGGGGAGAATTCGCGTTCTTTATCAGGATAACGAACCGTTGGTTTTTTAGTGAAAATATGAGATAAGGTCACTTTTAACCCTTTCATTATATTCGGTATATAAGTAGATTCCATAAACGTCATTGGTTTACGGTCTACAGCTTTTGCTTTGTTGGATATATTGGTATGACTCATATTTCTAATTTTTGCTTTAGCTAAACCATGCTTTTATCGAAGGCCACCATAGTATTAAAGCGCCCGTAATTATCATATTAAACAAGGCTAGTGGGATTAATTTTTTCCAACCCAAATTCATCAATTGGTCGTATCTGAAACGAGGCAAGGTCCAACGAATGGCCATGAAAAACAGTACAAAAATTATGGCCTTCGTAATGACTACAATAACTCCAATTGCTGAGAACAACATCGGATGCACATGACTCATTACCCAATCCATGCCAGGAAAATTGTAACCTCCGAAATATAAACAGCTGATTACAATACAAGTAATAAAAAGATTGATATACTCAGCAAATAAAAAGAAACCGAGTTTCATACTGCTATATTCAGTGTGGTATCCACCGATTAATTCACTTTCACTTTCTGCCATGTCAAAGGGAGCTCTGTTAAGCTCAGCAAAAGAACACACCAAGAAAATTAAAAACCCAAGTGGTTGTTTAAAAACATTCCATGTAAAATAACCATCAGCCCAGAAACCATGTTGTTGTAATACCATTTCTTTGATACTCATAGTACCAGAAGTCATGATCAAAGCAATTAAGGCAAGTCCCAATGCTAATTCATAGGATACTGCCTGAGCTGCAGCACGAATGCCGCTAAGCAATGAATATTTATTATTACTAGCCCATGCTCCTAACATAATGCCATAAACACCAACGCTCAGCACGCCAAAAATGAACAACATTCCGATGTTTACATCAGCCACTTGAAGGTTAAATGATTCGAACGAAGGTCCCCAAGGAACTATAGCACTTGTCATCAATGCCGTAAGCATAGCCAATGAAGGCCCGAGGATAAATAAAAATTTATTGGAGAAAGTAGGTATGATTTCCTCTTTCATGAAAAGTTTAAGACCATCGGCTAATGGCTGAAATAACCCGAAGGGTCCAGCGCGATTAGGCCCAACACGATCTTGCATAATTGCAGCTACTTTACGCTCAGCCCAGGTTAAATACATGGCCACACCCAAACTCACTCCGATGATACCAGATATGAGTAGAACTTTTTCTAAAATGAAACTTCCCGTTATTGCTAAATGCATTTTTCTAAGCCTGTAAAATTGAGCTACAAAAATAAAGGCTACAGGGCATTAGCCCATACTTATTCGGCTTTTCTTTTCCGACTTCCGGCATACATTTCATATTTTACCAAACGGGCTTCTAAGGCGCCGTTATAACAATGAATTCTGCGCGAAGTTCGCAAACCAACGGATTTTAAAGCTTCTAGATTAGCGGTAACCAACCAGGCGTTTGTATTGGTGTATTGTTGCTTGAGTGTATTGCCTATTTCTTGATAAAACTCTTCAGTTTCTACTTCAATGCGTTCATCGTAAGGGGGGTTGAAAAAAATATGAAGTTTAGTTTCTGTGTGTTTTTCGCTTTTGAAAAAATCCTGCTTTGCAATTTTTACAAAATCTTCTAATCCTGCCGCTACAATATTTTCTTTGGCCAGTTCAGCTACTTTTTTGTTCACTTCAAATCCTTGGATACTAAATGCACATTCGCGTGTTTTTGAAAGTAAAGCCTCGCGAATCGTCTCAAAAAGTTGTTCATCCCAATCGCTCCATTTTTTGAAAGTGAAAAAATCACGGTTTATGTTAGCCGGAATATTACAGGCTATCATTGCGGCTTCAATCGGTATGGTCGCACTCCCACACATAGGATCTAAAAAATCACACTGACCATACCAACCACTTTGTAATAATAGTCCGGCCGCTAAGACTTCATTAATCGGCGCAATGCCCACATGCTTTCGGTATCCACGGCGATGCAGGCTATGCCCACTGCTATCCAAACTTACCGTGCAGGTATCTTGTTGAATATGAATGTTGATTCTCAAATCTGGATTATTGGTATCAATATTCGGACGGTCGCCTGTGTTATCTCGAAACTGATCTACAATGGCATCCTTGGCTTTTAGTGCTACATATTTACTATGATTAAAATAATCAGAATGTACCGTGGCATCTATTGCAAAGGTTTTGTCATTATCTAAGTATTGAGACCAATCCATTTTATAGATGCTGTTATAAAATCGTTTTTCATGACGTGTTTTAAAACTATGTATAGGTTTTAAAATCTTGATGGCCGTTCGGCAGGCCAGATTCGCTTTGTAAAGCATACCATTATCACCCTCGTAACTTACCATGCGCACATGCTGTCTGACATTGAGTGCGCCCAAATTGCGCAATTCTCCCGCCAAGATTTCTTCAAAACCAAAAAGTGTTTTAGCTACTTGTTTGTAATTGTGGCCCATTGAGTGCGAAGGTAATCGTTTGAAGTGTCAATGTTCTATAGTCAAATGTCAAATATTGAGTTTGACTTTTTTCTTTTAATGTTTGAATTATCTTAAAATGCAACCAACTTGGAAGTTCTTTCCAACGTCTTTATCTTAGTAATAATCAAATTTCATAATGAAAATAATTAGTACAGTTTGCATGCTGGTTTTGAGTACTGTGGTTTGGGCACAACAGCCTACTTGGACTCAAAAGGCCAATCCGTTGTCATTAGCAATTAATGGTTTAGCTTTTAGCCCTAACGGTCAAAAAGTGATTAGTGGTACGAATTGCCATCCAGCAACTATAAGGATGTATGACGTTAACACAGCCAACATGGACTGGAATTATGAAGTGCCCAGCAATTATCTATGTATAATGGGCGTTGGTGTTAGTTCTAATTCTGATTATATCATTTCAATCGAGGAGTTTGGAAATCTTTTCATTTTTGATAATTCTGGACCATTACCGGTATTGGTGGATTCTATCCAGACAGGAACATCTTATGCTTTTTCAAATGAAATTTCGCCAGATGATAAACAAGTGGCAATTGGTTGTTCGAATGGGAAATTGCAGGTTTATCATCTAATTGGTGGAAGTTTGTTGCATGACATTCAGGCTCATTTAAACCATGTGACATCGGTGTGTTATTCGTCTAATGGTGATAAAATAGTTTCGGGAGGAAATGATAATCAAGTAAAAATATGGGATACCAGTGGTACATTATTGTACACTTGTCTAGGACATACGAATGATATCAGGCAGGTAAAAGTGACAAGCGATAATAAATATGTTATATCGGCTTCGAAAGATAAGACCATTAAAATCTGGGATTTACAAACGGGTGGATTAGTAAGAACAATTAATGCACATAGCAATTGGGTGAACGGAATTGCAATTTCTCCAGATGGTCTTAGGGTAGTATCGGCATCGTCTGATGCTAGTTGTAAAATTTGGAATATTGCCTCAGGAAATTTGGAACATACGTTTGGTGTGGCGGATAGTGGTATAATTAACGCTGTGGCTTGGTCACCTTTGGGTGATAAAATCGCTACTGGAAATGCCAAAAGTGATTTGAGTATTTGGCCTGTGCCAATAGCGCTAAATACTTCGCAGTTAAGATTAGCAGATAAGTATTTTAAAATTGTAGAAAATCCAGCACATGACATCTTAAAATTGTATGTCCCAAGAAATCAGGATATTCAATTTTTAACGGTTTTTAATGTAAATGGAAATATAGTGTATCGTGCTGAACTGGCTGATTCAATAGATATTAGTCGTTGGCAAAAAGGGTATTACATAGCACAAATTAGTTATCAAGATGGTCATACAGAACAACAGCAATTTATTGTTCGTTAGATTGTTCATTCACTTGCGTTTTTCATTATTACTGGTCCTATCATTTACCTTTACTAAATGAAAAATATTTATTTCATTTTTTTTCTTCTTTGTTTTTCCTGCGTAGATGAAGAGAATGAGTCTTCCAACACAACTGACGATCATGACCTAGTGGCTAAAGTGATTTATTTAAAAGATGGCGATTCTTTTGTTGTGCTTGATGGAAAAGAAGAAGTGGAAGTTCGCATGATAAATATGGATGCACCAGAACTATATCAAGCTCATGGCAAAAAAGCAAAGCAATATTTGTCCAAACTAATAAAAGGTAAAAGAGTAGGGATTGATTTTGAAAAGAAAGACCGATATGGAAGAATCTTAGGAGAAGTCTATTTGAACAATCAATTTATTAATCTCGAAATGGTAAAAGGTGGTTATGCCTGGAACTTTGATCGGTTTAGTCGAGATGAAGATATAATGTATGCCGAGGATAGTGCCCGTGATTTGGGTATTGGACTTTGGCAAGATAAAAATCCAGAAGCACCTTGGGAATGGCGCAAAAGTCACAGAAGATAATTAAAACCGCAATCCTAAATTGAAACCGATTGCTCTGAACGTAACGAGTGGTCTGCTTACGGAATAGGTGACTTGATCATTATTCCACTTTGTTTGTCCGTCATTGCCATAAGTAGACATTAACAACGCATCGTAACTGTTTTTTGTTTCTTGCTCAAATTTTTGAAATTGATATATCGGACTGAAGGTTGAAGTTGATGTGAAATTAGTTTGGCCAGCACCAATACCAAAAATCCAAAAGTCGATGTACAAATCACGGCGTTTTACTACTTGAACAGCGAACAAGGTTCCTGCCGAAAGGATGTTTTCAATTCCAGTAGAAATAAATGGAGTATTTGAAGCTGGATTCGTTTCATTAATCAATTTGTCTCGGCGATGTCGAATATATAGTTCACCATAAAAACCAAGCGGTGCTTTTCTTTTGAAATAATATCTAAAAGAAGGAGTCGTAACCATTGAACCTAAGCGATATTTTGTGAAATTGCCATTCAATCGAACAAATATTGGATTGAAAGCATCGGAAGGGCGGTAGGCTAAATTTAATGCTACTGATGTTCTCGGACTTAACACTCTTTCGTATTGCAGACTGACAGCTTTTAATAAAAGAGAACTCAGGTTTAATTTGACTATATTTTTATTTTCAATGCTGGAATCAATTATTTGCGCATTCGAAAAATAAGAATAACTAACGAAAAAAAGTAAGGGGATAAATCGTTTCATACTGAAAGGTAGCATTTACTATTAAAATATGATTTTGCTAAAAGCCAATTCCAATATTGAGTCCAAGTCCTCTGAACGCAGTTAGAGTGCGTATCTGTTTGTAGCGTGCCTTGTTGCCTTCCCATTCAATAATTCCAGCATCGCCAAAAGTATTTCGTAGATAATAGTCGTAGGTAGTTTTGTCAGAGTCATCCAGAGTTGCTATTCCATTTTTGGGTTGATGGATAGCATTCAACGCGATATTAGTTTGTCCAAGCCCTAATCCGAAAACCCAAAAATCAATATAAAAGTTTTTCCCTTTTAGTACTTGATAGCCAACCATGGTACCTACTGAATAAATTTTTTCTTGACCGCTCGTTATAAATTGTAAACTAGAACTCGGTGTGTGCATTCCATTTATTTTATCGGAACGGTATCGCAAATAGAACTCGCCATAAAAATTCAAGGGAGAACGAAGGCCTGCATAGTATCGTATGGATGGGGTTATGGAATATGATTGTAAAGAAGCGTTTTTGAAACTTGCATTTGTTTTTAGAATACGGGGATTGAATATTGCTTCTGGACGATAAATGACATTTAAACAAAGCGATGATCGCGCACCAATGACTCGCTCGTATTGCAAGCTAGCCGCCTGAAATACTACTGAACTTAAATTCACCTTGACAATATTTTTTTTCGTTTGTTCGGAGTCTGACTGTGCTGAGGCAGGCTGGAAGCATGATAAGAATAGAATAAGTGGGGCAATTCGTTTCATAACAGCAAGGTACATTTTTTTAATGACTCATCAGAATTGGCAAAGATGTTCGGTGGCAAATGTTTCAGTAACGAAAATCTGTTTTTAGAAGATGTAGAATTGCTAAATTAGAACCACATCGTTTTGCAGATTGAGTAATTAATATCTACTGGACGAATTCCAATAACTCACTAATAATTTTTCTGTCGTTACTTAATCGAGGAATTTTATGTTGCCCACCCAATTTGTTTTTAGACTTTAGCCAAGCGGTAAAGCTTCCTTTTTTTATAAAAAGAACTTGTGGCATTTGTAATGCAATATCCTTGTATCGTTTGGCTTCGTAGTCAGAATTTACTTGTTGCAATTCATAATCCAATGTTTGGGCAAACTCATTTTCTTTACCTGCAGGGATATCGGCTTCTATGAGCCACTGATGCCCCCCTTGCTGATTGTCGCCAAAGTATATTGGCGCAGCAGTATAATCATAAAGTTCTGCGCCCGTTTGCTTACAAGCCATCGTAATGGCATGGTCTGCATTCTCAATAACAACTTCCTCGCCAAAAGCATTTATAAAATGTTTGGTGCGTCCTGTTACTTTTATTCTAAATGGATAGGTGGATGTGAAAGAAATGGTGTCGCCTAACAAATATCTCCATAATCCCGAATTTGTTGTAATAACTATGGCGTAATTCTCACCAAGCTTTACCTCGTCTAACTGTATCGTTTTTGGATTAGGCTTTCCGAATTCTTCCATGGGCATGAATTCATAAAAAATACCATGTTTTAATAAAAGTAGCATGCCTTCGCCGTCCATTATGTCCTGACCCGAGATGAAGCCTTCAGAAGCATTGTACGTATCTACGGTGTTCACTTTTTTATTCGGAAAAAAACTAGCAAACTGCTCTCGATAAGGATCAAAATTTACACCACCATGAATATATAGTTCTAGGTTGGGCCAAATGTTGTGAAGGTCTTTCTCACCTGTGTTTTCTCTGATTTTTTTAAGTAATACCAAGGTCCAAGTAGGTACTCCGGCCAGATAGCGCACATCTTCTTTGATGGTAACTTCTGCCATACGTTTTAGCTTTTCTTCCCATTCATCTAGTAAAGCAATGTCTAGGCCTGGTGTGCGAATCATATTTTGCCAACTGACCATATTTTGCATGAGAACTGCTGATAAATCTCCATAGGAAACACTTTCGTTTACTTCATGCACTGTATGGCTGCCGCCCATAATTAAAGCCTTTCCACTCATGAATTCTGATTGCGGGAAATTTTTGTAATAGAGGGCTAGTACATCGCGTACACCTCTGAAGTGATTTTCTTCTATGCTTTCGTTACTAACGGGGATGAATTTGCTTTTTTCAGATGTGGTGCCACTTGATTTAGCAAACCAATCTATAGCGCTCGGCCATAAAATGTTTTTTTCGCCATCCATCATTCGTTTGATGTATGGATAGATATCCTCATAAGTATGAATCGGGACTTTGCTTTTATAGTCCTTAAAATTATTAATATGCGTGAAGTCGTGTTTTTTTCCAAACTCCGTGAATTGCCCCGAACCGATTAAATCATTAAAAGTTGTGATTTGAGCATTTATAGGATTATTGTAATAATGATCTATATAACTCCACCTGAGTTTAATGTAACTCCGTATAGCAGGATTCAGGATTTTCATATTAGGCTGTGCTAAGATAGGTGATTGGACTGCAGAAAATCAATTTTAATTACTGATTTTCTTCCAAGATGTAATCCTTTCTTTTTAGCTCAAAATTTCGACCTAAGTATAATTTACGCACTTGCTCATCGGCGGCTAATTCTTCTGCCGTGCCCGAACGGAGTATTTCTCCTTGTATCAATAGATAAGCCCGATCAGTGATAGACAATGTTTCTTGTACATTATGATCAGTAATCAACACACCGATATTTTTTTGTTTCAGTTTGACAACAATGCTCTGAATGTCTTCCACGGCAATTGGGTCGATACCAGCAAAGGGTTCGTCTAATAAAATAAACTTGGGGTCAACCGCTAAGGCTCGGGCAATTTCAGTTCGTCGGCGTTCGCCACCGCTTAATACATCGCCTTTGTTTTTTCTAACATGAGTCAGTCTAAATTCGCTTAACAGCTTTTCCAGTTTATCTTTTTGTTCTTGTTTGCTCAAACTTGTAATTTCCAATACGGCTGCTATGTTTCCTTCTACCGTCATTTTTCTAAAAATAGAAGCTTCTTGCGGTAAATAGCCTATACCCAGTTGTGCTCGTTTGTACATTGGTAATTTAGTGATTTCGAGGTCATCTAAAAAAACGTTGCCACTATCTGGTTTGACTAATCCAACCACTTGATAAAATGTAGTTGTTTTACCTGCACCATTGGGTCCTAACAAACCAACAATTTCGCCCTGACTTACATCGATAGAAATTTCATTTACCACCTTTCGGTTTTTATAAATTTTTACCAGATTTTTTGCCCGTATGGTTGTTGACATATTGTAAAGTTCTTTCTTCGGTGTTGTATTGCTTTATTTCTTTCTATAATTTATTGTGAAGAAGGAATCCGTTCTAAACGAACGCCTATGCTTAATACGTGTTTTAATGGATTTTCACGCATGATTTGGTGCAATTTAATTTTATAGCTGCCTTTTTGGTCAAAAGTGGTAAATGAATTTCCTGAAACCCTTATTTTATGTTCATAGATTTCATTCATTCCTTTGCCCGTCCAGCGCCCCGTGCTTTCCATTAGCGGTAGCTCCACTTTTTGTTTAGAGCTTTTTCCGTCAGGTGTTATAGTTTCGACACGAAGCCAAACGTTAGAAAAATTGTAAGCATCTGTATGACGGAAAGTTACAAACATGAGATATTTACTGATAGTATCAGAAATGTCAAACTCATAGGTTTTAGGGTCGTTTTTGTCCCAACGATGATGAGTGATTGACTCATTTTTTTCAAAAGTATTCGACGGGATACATCCAGCGGTTAGAAGAATGGCACTAAGTAAAATGATAATTAATCTATTACAACACATTCGCTATTTGTTCTTTTGCTTGTTCTAATTCATCTTTCATGCTGACCACTAATTTTTGAATAGCGGCGTTGTTTGCTTTGGCGCCCAATGTGTTTATTTCACGTCCGATCTCTTGACAAACAAATCCTAGTTTTTTTCCGATTAACTCGTTTTCACTATGTACTAGTTCTAAAAAATATTCGCAATGATGGGCTAGTCGAGTTTGCTCTTCGCTAATATCTAGTTTTTCTATGTAGTAAACAATCTCTTGTTCGAGGCGATTCTTATCAAATTTATCTTCGGTTTCTAACTCCTTTAAGTGGGCGCTAATTTTATCTTTCTTTTGTTTTCTTCTTTCTTTCTCTAACGGTTCGATTTCGACGGTAATGTTTTGAATAGCTGAAATGTTTTTTAGCAACGTTTTTTCTAACATGTCACCTTCTTTTTTTCGTTCAATAATCACTTTGTCACAAATTTCTTCACAGAGAAGTACGATTTCCTCCAAGTGTTTTTCTTCCAATTGTGGGTGTGATGTTGAAATTACTTCTGGTAATTTTAGGATAGTATCTAAGTTGAACTCGTCAGAAAGATTTAGTTCTTGACTTAGGTTTTTAATCTTCTCTTTATAAAATAAAGCAAGCTCATTATTAATGCTGATGGGTTTGCTATCACCAAATTGTTTTAAGTGAACGAGAAGTTCAATGCTTCCTCGTTGCAGTTTTTTCTTAATTGTATGACGGAGCTTGGTGTCAATAGACTTAAGGTTTTGAGGCATTTTTGCATAGACGTCAAACTGCTTGCCATTGAGCGATTTAATTTCTACGGTGCATTGTAAATCGCCAATTGTTTTTTCGGCGGTACCATATGCCGTCATGGATTGTAACATAAAAAAATTGAATTTATAAAGTATAAAAGTACATTAGTAAAAAACAAACAAGGTGCGAAACAAAATAAAAAAACCGACTACAATTGTAATCGGTTTTTTTGAATTTATGGGTTAGTAAGCGCGTTAACCATTACAAGTATAGATGTATATCCTTGTTCAATAGTTTTTTTTAGAATAAAAGTTATTCACAGTTTTGGGGAAAAGCAATCCGCTTTTTAATTCTACAACTTTTTTTTATGATATTTGAAATGCAAGAGCGGTTATATTTGTAATTAAAATGAGACACCTCCTAAATGAAATTTGAAAAACCAATAACGATTGATTGGGTAAAAGACTTTGTGAAACCAACGAAAATTATAGGTTCGGTGGATAAGGAAATTACTGGCATAAATGAAGTGCATAAAATTACTGATGGAGACATCACATTTGTAAATAATAAAAAATATTATGAGCGAACTTTTACGAGTGACGCCGCTATCATTT
>CAYMFF010000002.1:50219-80216 GCA_964389575.1 uncultured Chitinophagaceae bacterium | reverse complement strand
GTATGGGACAGTACAAGTAGTATGGATGTAAGTTGTAATGGACTAACTGATGGTAGTTTACAAGTAAATGCCAGTGGTGGAACAGGAACGATGAGTTACACATTGGTGCCTGGTAATGTTACAAATACTACAGGTAGCTACACGAATTTAGGCGCTGGAAATTATACAATAACAGCAAGTGATGCGAATAATTGTACGATAAGCACTACGATACAAATCAATCAACCCCCTGCTTTGCAATGGGGCTTGCCAACAGTCGTGAACGTAAGTTGTAATGGTGGAAATGATGGAAGTATTACGCGCACCGCAACTGGTGGAACAAATCCATTGAGCTATACTTTACTGCCGGGTAATATCACGAACGGAACAGGATCTTTTACAGGTTTAGGACAAGGAACGTATACGATAACGGTAAGCGATGGCAACAATTGTACTTTGAGTACGAGTTTGAACATTAGTGAACCACCGGTATTAAATATTACGAATGTATCAAGCACAACGCCAAGTTGTGTGCCGGGTAATGATGGCAGTATAACGGTAACTGCTTTGGGCGGAACGCCAACGTATTTATACAATATTGGAGGAGCGAATCAAGCGAGTAATATTTTCAATAATGTTGGAAGTGGAATTTATACGGTAACGGTAACTGATGCTAATGGTTGTACAGCAACTACAAGTGTAAATATCACAGCACCAAATGCGCCGAATATTACAAGTATTTCTTCTTCTGCAGCAAGTTGTGTGCCAGGCAATGACGGAACTATAACCATTACAGCTACTAATGGAGTGATGCCTTATCAATATTCTAATGGAGGACCAAATCAAGCTAGTAATATTTTGATAAATGTTGGTGCTGGAGGTTATACTGTTACGGTAACAGATGCTGCGGGTTGCACAGCAAATAGTGCAGCTACAGTGCTTACGGAACCCTCGCCGACTATTAATTCAATAAACGTAACCACAGCAAGCTGTAATCCAGGATGCGATGGTACCGCAACAATAAGTGCTAGTGGCGGATCAAATCCAGTTTATACTTATAGTATTGGTGGAGCATTCCAATCATCGAGCTTATTTAATGGACTTTGTGTGAATTCGTACTTAGCGACTGTTCAAGATGGAAATGGATGTACAGATACAATGTCATTTACAATAAGCACGGCTAATGGGCCAGTAATTACTGGTGCCTTATCTGATAGTGTAGATTGTAATGGTACGAATTCCGGAAGTGTAACTGTAACATCCTCAAATGGGACGGCTCCAATTACTTATAATTTGATGCCAGGAAATATTACGAATAACAATGGAGTGTTTGCTAACCTTGCGGCTAATAATTATACGGTTTTAGTTTCTGATGCGAATGGTTGCACGGTAAGTACATTAGTTGATGTATACGAACCATTACCCGTACAATTTGATTCAGTATCAGGAAGTGGTAGTTCATGCAGTGGCTCAAGTAATGGAAGTATTTTTGTTTCTGGTACTGGTGGAACGGGTGGATTTAATTACTCGATTAATCCAGCAGCGACCTTCTCACCGCCTGGAACTTTTAGTAACCTTCAAGGAAATACCAATTATATAATTACCGCAAGTGATGCAAATAATTGTACAATTACAACGGCTATTTTTGTTTCAGCACCTACCGCAATCTCAGTAAGCAGTTCAACTACAACTGACGTTACTTGTAATGGTGCGAATGATGGGACGGCTCAAGTTGTAATCTTAGGTGGAACATCACCTTACAATTATAATATGTTGCCGACTAATGTGACTAATGGAACTGGTAATTTCACTGGTCTCGGTGGTGCTTTATACTCAGTGACAGTCACTGATGCTAATAACTGCACAGTGACTACTAGCCTTCAGGTCTTTGAGCCGGCAGTCATTACTATAAATAATATTATCACTTCTAATGTTACTTGTAATGGAGATAGCAATGGAACAATTCAAGTCAATGCCACTGGGGGCGTTCCAGTTTTAAATTACAATTTGATACCTGGTAATATTACGAATACATCCGGAGCATTTACAAATTTGTCCGGGGCTACATATACGGTAACCGTTACTGATGCTAATAATTGTACCACAAGCACAATTATTAATCTTTCTGAACCAAATGCTCTTATTATTGATTCTATGAATTCAAGTAATGTAAGCTGTGCTGGTGCCGATGATGGTCAGATTGCGATTTATACAAGCGGAGGAAATGGTTTTAATTCTTATAATTTACAACCAATAAATCAAACAAATGCAACCGGTTTCTTTAATAGTTTAACTGCTCAACCTTATTTCATAACGGTAACGGATACTAATAATTGTATAGTGCAGGATACTCTATTGATTACCGAACCAAATCCACTTACTGCCTATCAAATAACAACGAACGTAAGTTGTAATGGAGGAAATAACGGTACAATTAGCATAGTTCCTTCAGGAGGTACTCCAAATTATAATTACACTATGCAACCTGGAAATATTGCTAGTACTACAGGAGTCTACAATGGATTGACCGCTGGAAGCTATAGTGTAACAGTAGTTGATGCTAATAATTGCTCAACTGTTGTAGCTAATATTTCTGTAGAACAACCAATGCCATTAATTATTGATAGTCTGTCTTTAGAAGATGTTGTTTGCTATGGTGATAGTACGGGTAGGGTATTTGTTCGTGCGAATGGTGGTACGACGCCTTTCAATTATGCACTTTCGCCAAATGGCATTCAAAATAATCCAGGAGACTTTACTTCGTTGTTCGCGGGGAATTATACTATTACTGTTACAGATGCAAATAATTGTTCTGTAACTGCAAGTGTTCAATTAAGTCAGAATCCAGAAATGTTGTTTGACAGTATTTTTGTCAGCGAGCCTACTTGTCATGATTATGACAATGGCTATATCTATATGACGGCAAGTGGGGGAGTAGGATCATTATTATATTTCCATAATAACGGACCGGCTACAACTCAAAATATATATTCTAATTTGAAAGCGGGTTATCATTTAATGAGTGTCATTGATTCGCTGAAATGTAGAATAGATTCAGGAATTAATTTGAACCAACCATTGCCGGTAGAAATTTCTGAGATTTATGTAACACCTTTAACTTGTTCAGAAGTAAAAGATGGAACAGCCATTGTGATGGCGACAGGTGGAGTAGGCGGTTTTACGTACTATGTAAGACCAGGAATACGATGGAATCAAAATGGGACCTTTAATGATTTAGATAAAGGAATTTACGCCATTAAAGTTTTAGATAGTAATCAGTGCGAAGCGGATTCAACGTTTACAATTTTTGAAAATCCTAATCCAATGTTTACTGACGTTACAAAAAAAGATTTGACATGTCGCGGATATGGTGATGAGGGAGAAGCAGAGGTGAATGTTTTGGGAGGTGTGTCACCATTATCTTATTTATGGAGTACCTCTCCTCCTCAGATTACTCCTAAAGTAAATGGTTTACGTTTTGGTTGGTATTACGTAAATGTAATCGACGCTAACGGTTGTGCTATTGGCGATAGTGTCTACATTAATCCGGGCGAATGCTGTACAGAACTTTTCTTGCCGAATGCCTTTAGCCCGAACCAAGATGGAAATAATGATGAGTTTAGAGTGATTTCAACGGCTGGGATTGAGCTGATACAATTTGAAATTTACAATCGTTGGGGACAGAAAGTTTGGGACACTTATACATACTATGATGGATGGGATGGAAATTTTGCTGGGGAGAAAGCTGCCGCAGGAACGTACTATTACGTTTATAGATATAGGTGTATAACAGATGGTAAACTTTACATCAAAAAAGGAGATATCATCCTAGTTAGATAGATTAGTACAGTTTAGATATATTTGCTTTTACAAATTTGTTATGCTAGCAATATTATCTGATATTTTACGATGTCCAGTTTCAAGAGAAAAATTGAACTTGACTATTTTATCTAAAGGGACTAAAATTTATAACGGAGAAGAAAGAGAAATAATCTTAGATGGTTATTTAGAAAGTTCCGTTATGATTTATCCTATTATTGGCGGAATACCTCGATTGCTGGTTGAAGCTTATAAAGACTATCGATCATTTTTGAAGAAACATGTAGATGATTTTGATGCTATATGTAAAAAGATCGAAGAAGTGTATGGCGACTTCGTGAAAGTAGTCGAAAAGAAAAATAGACACACAAAAAAAGCGTTTGAAATTGAGTGGGGACTCTTTAATTATGAAGAGGACAAAGTATGGGATGAAGATAGAGAAGGAATGCTCCAACGCTTTTTGGCAGAAAACAATGAAACCAAAGAATCGTTAAAAGGTAAATGGATTTTTGATGCAGGTTGTGGAAACGGGATGTTGAATGAAGATGTTGGAAGCACGGGTGCCAATATTGTTGGCATGGACTTTAGCTTAAGTGTAGAAAGAGCATTTGAGAAAAATGAGCAAGCCACAACTTTTTTCATACAAGGCGATGTGCAATTCCCTCCAGTAGCGTTTCAGTACTTTGATATCGTTCATAGTTCCGGAGTACTCATTTGTACCAACAATAGCGAACTAACTTTCTCATGTCTATCTCCTTGCATAAAAGAAAATGGTAAAATGAGTATTTGGCTCTATCATCCAAGGAAAAATACAATTCATAATATTTTTAATTGGATGCGTAATTGGACTTCTAAATTACCATTGCGTCTTCAATATTTCCTTTATAGCATTACCTTATTGCCGGTGAGCTATGTAATTAAACGTCTCAAAGGGAATAAGCAGAATAAGCGCGAAATGATGATTGATATCTTAGATTGGTTTTCGCCAGAATTTCGTTGGGAGCATTACCACGATGAAGCTACCGCTTGGTTTTTAAAACGTAATTTTATTGATATTCAGGTAACGACTAACGAAGTATTTGGTTTCAATATTATTGGGACAAAACGTTCTCAATAATATCATTATACTGTTTTCCTATTTCTAGAAAGTTCCAACGTGCTTGATTGGCTAAAGCTATTTCTTCTTGTTGAAAATTATCGTAGTTCTCCATCATGGCCAACATTGCATTCGCTAATTCTTCCTCATTACCGATAGGAACCATAATGCTATTCGTGTCATCAAGATGTTCTTCAATGCCACCAGCTCTTGAACTGATTACAGGAGTACCCGTGCAAAGTGCTTCCAAACTAATGCAAGATTGACTTTCTGTATTACTAAACATTATTAACGCATGACTATTTTGTAACGTTTTTGCTACCTCTTTATAAGTGATGGCATCTTGAAAAAAAATTGTGTAATTCAGAAGTCCAAGTTCTTCAGCCAAATTAATATGTTCATGGTGTTTGGCACCAATCAAATTTAGCCTGAAATCTTTTCGGGTTTCAATAAGAATTTTACAAGCTCTTATAATACCCGGAATATTTTTTACCGGAATCATATTTGAAAGATGACAAAATACAAAGGGACGAATCGGTGGTTTCTTTTTGTAGAAGAATTGATTGGTATCAACTACGTTCGATAGTTTTTTAAAACCTTTTTGAACTACGGTATTATTTATATCCTCACCCAATGAATTGCTTACCGTTAATAGTTGGGATGCATTTTTAAAGATTTGTCTTACAATGAATTTATATAAACTAGACCGAGTAGCGAAGTTCGATTCATAACGGTCATTATAAATGCCATAATGCTCGGTTAAGATGTACTTTATTCCATATCTTTTTTTCCAGTACCAAGCGATAATGCCTGCATTGTAAGGCACTTGAACCAATATTGTTTCTGGTTTGCCGAATTGCTTTCGATGGTTTTTAAGAAATTTATTATGCAATTGGAAAGAAACTAAATAGTTCTTTATACTTTTTAAAAAGTTTGCTTTTCCCGAATGATGATAAGCAATCGTTTCAGTAAGATTTTCTTTTTTATTGACTATTCGTTTATTGCCGATTGTTGCGTTTTCATGTTTTTTAAAATGAAATACATGTACGTTGCGATACAATGAAAGGGCTTGCATTTTTCGTTGCACAAAATCGCCTTCAAATTCCTCCAGCTCATTAGGATACCATGAGGCAAGACATATTATGGGCGTTTCTTTCAAAATATTTTAATTGCTTGCAAGGGTTGCGAAACAGTTTTCTAGTATTGGTAAAACTGTCTCTGCCATTTTATTTTCACTGTCTAAGGTTGGATTTATTTCGGTCACTTCAAAACAGTTTACTTTTTTGTTTTTTAGTAACCCAAGTAGAATTTCATTTGCTTCAATAGCCGTTAAGCCATCGGCCACCGGTGTCCCAGTTCCTTTAGAGATAGCGCTGTCTAGGCTATCTACATCAAACGAGACATAAATATGATCACAAGAAGCAAGATATTCGATACTAGAAGAAACAGCTTTCGATGTGCCGTTCTGTCTAACCGCCTCGACAGTTATGACTTTAATATTATTCTTGTCAATAATATGCTCTTCTGGTTTTTCGAAATCTCGAAGTGCAATAAATACGATGTCTTCAGGAAGAATTTTAGGACAAATGTCACCTAAATTTTTCATGTCGTTCCAATGCTTTTTTGTTTTCTCTACGGGCTCGTTAATCTTAGCGTCAAAATTATCATGATTCAAACAGCAGGCCAGTGGCATGCCATGTACATTTCCCGAAGGGCTTGTGTAAGGAGAGTGAAGATCCGCATGAGCATCAACCCATATAACACCTAATTTTTTCTCTGGCTGGGCCATTTTTAAACCGGCAATGGTAGCACCCGCTGTGCTGTGATCGCCAGCAAAAATGAACGGAAACTGATTCGCTTTTATCGTTTCTTGAATAATGGAAGCATGATTTTTATATACCGCATGAATTCCTTCGATTCTTAAGGCTTTTGGAGTATCGATTTCTTTATATAAAAATTCATTATGAACCTTGACTTTCTGTGAATTCATGTTTTTAAAGAAACTGCCTTTCTTATTCTGATCAGCCACTTTCAAAGCATTCAAACCCAAGCTGGCACCCCTAGTTCCGGCACCAATTTCACTCATGATTTCAATAAATTCTATATTTCTCATTCGTGGCCAAAGGTAATAAAATCAGCGCATTAGCCGAAAAAGTCTTACAATTCGTCTGTCTTTTATAAAAAGTTGTCATTTTGTCTAATTCAAGGCTCATTGGCAATACTTTTGAACCTTTAATTAGGAATTTTAAATACGTTAAAATGTCAGAAGATAAAGTAGAAGAAATCAAGGATAATTCGGCTGAAACAACAGAAAATGTTGAGTCAAATGCAGAAAATACTTCAGAAATGAAAAAAGATACCGAAAACTGTGCCGAAGGTATTGATGAAGCGCCAGTTCAAGAAGATCAAGTAGCTATATTGAATGATAAATATGTGAGACTGAACGCTGAGTTTGATAACTTCAGAAAACGAAATGCCAGGGAGCGCGTAGAGTTAATCCAAACAGCCAGCTTAGAAGTGATAAAAGATTTGTTGGATGTACTTGATGATTGTAACCGAACCGAGAAGTTATTAGAGCAAGACGATGTAGAAGTAAAAGCGCTCAAAGAAGGCGTGCAATTGGTTTTTAATAAGTTACGCAAAACATTAGAGAATAAAGGATTACAATCTTTTGATAGTAAAGAAAAAGAATTTGATGTTGAGTTACACGAAGCGATTACTGAAATTCCGGCACCCAATAAAAAACTAAAAGGAAAGGTTGTTGACGAAATTCAAAAAGGATATAACCTGAATGGTAAATTAATTCGTCATGCCAAAGTGGTGGTAGGAAAATAAGTAGGCTATGAGCAAAAGAGATTATTACGAAGTACTGGGTGTATCAAAAAGTGCATCGGCTGATGAAATAAAAAAAGCCTATCGTAAGGTAGCTATGAAATTTCATCCCGATAGAAATCCAGATGACGCTTCGGCTGAGAAAAAATTTAAAGAAGCGGCGGAAGCCTATGATGTGCTCAGCGATTCGAATAAGAAATCACGTTATGATCAGTTTGGCCATGCGGGTATGCAAGGTGCCGGCGGAGGCGGAGGCTTCGGTGGTGGTGGAATGAATATGGAGGATATTTTCTCTCATTTTGGTGACATTTTTGGTAATCAAGGCGGTGGCGGTGATGGTGGCTTTGGCAGCTTCTTTGGTGGTGGCGGACAGTCACAAGGTAGAGGTCGCCGAGGCAGTAACCTTCGTGTAAAAATGAAGCTGTCTTATGAGGATATTGTCAATGGCGTGCATAAAACCATTAAGGTAAAAAAATACGTCGGTTGTAAAAGTTGTGATGGAAGCGGTGCCAAAGATAAAAATAGTATTCAAACCTGTAATACCTGTGGTGGCCGAGGTCAAGTACAACGAGTCAGTAATACATTTCTTGGGCAAATGCAAACCGTAACGACTTGTCCCACTTGTAATGGTGATGGAACTAGTGTGATTAATAATTGTACGAGTTGTAAAGGTGATGGTAGAGTGTATGCCGAAGAAAAAATAGAAATTGATATTCCAGCGGGTGTGCAAGAAGGCATGCAACTGAATGTAAGTGGTCAAGGAAATGCTGGAGAACGCGGTGGTCCTGCTGGAGATTTATTGGTGGTTATTGAAGAAAAGAAACATGAAACTTTGATACGAGAAGGTTTAAGCGTGTTATTCGAACTTCATATCTCGTTTCCTGATGCGGTATTAGGCACTGAAGTTGAAGTGCCAACGATTACAGGAAAGGCAAAAATTAAAATACCTGCAGGAACACAAGCTGGAAAAGTATTTAGATTGAAAGGAAAAGGTTTTCCAAGTGTGAATTCATACGAGAAAGGAGACCAATTGATTAATGTAAATGTTTGGACACCGCAAGAGCTGTCATCCGACGAGAAAAAGGCGATGGAGAAACTACGTACTGCCGAAAATTTTAAACCCGGCAAGATAAAAAGCGGTAAGAACTTCTTTGATAAAATGAAGGAGATGTTTAGTTAGTACTTCTTAATAGTACATTACATTGTTTCCCTTAAACTGATTGACATATTTACGGGGACATAAAATGGAGTTGTATTTTTTTGTATTCATTAAACGCGCCTTTTGGATATTCATTTCTTCAATGTTATTACTTAATAGCTGACAATTCGTGATATAATACAAAGATTGAAGGTGCCATACTTTATCAATTTTATTTTCTTTTTCAAGTATTAATAGCTTGGGCGTTTTTTTAGATTCAACAAAATTTTTATACGTTTGATGTTGCTCGGTATAGAAAGCTTTTTTACAAGCTTCGGACTTTACATGAGTTAAAAAATAAGTTTTTACCATATCCGATTGAGTATAAATAAGACTTGCGATACAAATAATCAAAAAGGCTGTTTGCATTCGTCTGTTATGCACTAGTTTATTAAATAACTGAAGTATGAAACTAAAACCAATACCACCAAGCATTACAGCTGGAACTATGGTGCCGATAGCCCTTAATGAATGCGGTTGTCTTTCATGAGTTAGTGCTGCTGGTAAAAGCATTATTGCGATCCATATCAATATGAAGAAGGTCGTTTTATGGTTAAATGGCTTATCAAATATTTTGTTTTTACTAGTTAGAAAGGAATTGCTAATTGGTATAACTATGAACTTTATTATTCCGAAAACCATGAAAATGAAAGGGATAAAATGGAATTGCGGCTGTCCATTGACATTGTGTCTTGGATTCTCATCACCATGCAGAAAAAACATAAGGCAAAGTTTTTTAAGAGCATTAAGAAACGCGCTCATAGAATCTCCACGAGAGAATATTGATACTTCTGTCATTCTTGTAAAATATATTTCTGGGTATGATACTATAAAGTTTATAAGCGGGATGGCTGTAATTACCCCAGCTAAAAGTATAAAAATCAGTAGATGACCGGTATTGTATTTCCGAATGCCTACTATCAAAATAATTATAACGAGAGGAAATAAAAACTTAAACGACCCATATCCGTACAAGCCAATTCCAAGAATGAAACCCGTAAAAATGGCACTTATAATATTTTCTTTTTTCTTTAATGTTTTGCAAATCAATAAGATGGATAATACAGCAAAGAAGGGATCTAAAATGCCCCGAAAGGCAATACGAGAAAAATTAATATGCCACATACTACTGGCTAAAAAACAGGTAGCTATTAGGGCAGAAATTAGTTGGGATCTTTTGTTCAAAGCATGTTGCTTTCTAGAAAATAAAGTATCGATTTCAATGAAACAGAACGGCAAGAAGAAAACAGTAAGAAAACCAATTATGGCAGAAACTATTCTTAGGTTGGAAACAGTTGGTGTTAAAAAACTATGAGTGATTGCCGTGAGCCAAATGAAAAGGGGCTCTCTACCGTTATTTGTTGGATAAAATACTTTAAAATCTAAGTTCCTAATACTTTTGATAGCATCAACGCCATTGGCAGCTTCATCACCAAAAGGGGCTGCCGCAGGAATGCTTCCTAAATGATAAAAGCGAGTGATGAAACCAAAAATAAAAATCAGCGTAAATGCAAGAACAAAGCTCTTATTTTCGGGGGGGGGGGACGCATACTAAAAACAAATTTAGTAATAAAAGATTATTGAATTAGGTTTAATGGGTTCATGTTTTGGCGCTCATGGACTAAGTTTAAAAAATTTATTGAGATGTCAAAATCAATTTAATCTGTAGCATTTTGGATTTAGTAACACTGCTTCCCTTGATGTTTAAAACAGTGTTGTTCCTAAATTTACATAACTCTTTTACTCCTTCAACAGAAATTATTTAGGCTAATGAATTCAGTTAATTTTCTTTACCTCAGTCCTTCGATTTAGTCTGCGTCCTTCTTTGGTATCATTACTAGCTCTTGGGATATTTTCGCCATAGCCAACAGCTTTTAAACGAGAAGTTTGGATGCCTTTTTTTATTAGATACCGCATAATTACGTCAGCTCGTTTTTGTGATAATAATATATTGTCAGCATTTTCACCCACATTATCTGTATGGCCTCCAATCTCTATGCGTTCATTTTTTTTCAGCTTTAAATACGCAACTAATTTATTTAATTCGGCATAAGATTTTTTGGTAATTGTGGCCTTGCCAACATCAAAATACACATTATCCAGGGTGAATTTTTTACTAGGTTCATATTTAATGTCTATTTCAAAAGAAGCGCTCTTTTGATCAGGGTCTAAAGCCGGTATTTCTAATAAGGTATATTCTTTCGCATCATTAAATCCTTTTATCTTAATTAAATAGTTCGCGTTGCAAGGTAGTTTGGTTTGAAAATTTCCTTTCTCATTACTAGTAGTTGAGTATGTCTTATTTGATGATTGATTCTCAAATAATATAACTTGACCGTTGATAATGTTAGACTGGTAATCTGTGATTGTTCCGCTAATCGTCGCAAAAGCATTATTTTTTTGTGCCCAAGAACCTAAACAAATTGAGAATAGTAATACGGTAAAGGATAATTTCTTCATATCTAACTCAACGAAAAGACTATGTATTTATTGTCTTCGTATTTATTAAGTTAAAAGAATCAATTAGAATTTTAGAAGAATCTATATTTTATTCTTCCATATCCGCCATCTGTATCTTAAAGGCTTTTAAGAATAAAGCACCCATGTTTTTATGAGGTGGTACGTAGTCGCTGTACAAATCTTTATTTTTCTTACTCTTCATAAGGCCGCCCAGTTTTTTCCAAATTGGAAGCCATTCTACACCTTTCCCAGCACTGAGTCTATCGTTAATAATTTTTATCAATGGATCATTTACGTGCATGGTTCCAGTTTGTTTACTGGAGATAATATGTGCATCCTCACTCTGATCAAGAATAGTAGATAAATTATGATAACCACCACAAGAACCTAATATCACGATTCGGTGCTTAGGGCCGATATACTTTAATGTACCGGGCAGGTGATAGCTATGTCCGCGATGCACAATAATACCAGGCTCTATACCTTCCTTAATCAAATGATTATTTAGCGCTAATTGTGCCTCTTCGTCTTTCGGCTCGTCCAGTGGCTGATTCGCATAGATTACAATTGGCTTACCAGCTTTAGAAGCAATCTTTATCCATTGTTTAGATTTCTTGACGGACCATTTTGAAGAAGGAAAACGCGTTAAAAAGCTTGCCAAGCTACTTCGTCCATCTTTGTCACCATAAAAAAAATGTTGCTGATAAACGGTGCCACTATCGTCTACTAATGCATCGTAGGGTACTTTGGTAATTGGTGGAATTTTTAATGCCTCTTCTAATTTATTAGTTGTGTCCTCGGGATGAAGAATCGCATTAGAAATTGTATGCAGAAGAAAATAGATAACTAAACCTCGTTTGTTGTTTTGTTCATAGGTTCGTTCATAGTCTTTTTTCAATTCTGTTCTTAAAAATTTCAACGTCTTTTCATCATTAATACTAGCTAAGGCATCGGCTACATCTACCGCATCTTCCAAATCGGTTTCAGTATTTTTATCTATGTCATGCACAAAAGAAGACATAAGATCATTCTTTTCAGATTCGCTCATAGTGCGCAAGAAGGTGTCTAATACATTATAGCCCGCACTCATTCTAATAAATGTTCTAAACTTGTCTTTGTTCAATGAATCCAAAAAGTTATTTCCTTTTTGCGGTTTCATTCTTTCAAGCATTCTGCTGTATAGTCCTGTAAAAGAACTGGTATAAATTTCATCACTACAAAGCACCATTAAATAATACAATTCAGTTGCAGAAAGATCATTCGTTACTTTAAATCGAACAGCGGCTGTTTCATCGTGCAATTCATTTACTTGACGAACATAGGTTTTTAAAGCCTCATGTTTTATTTCACGACTTATAACATGTGCGCCAATAGTAGGTTGATTAATTTTTGATTTTACTAATTGTTTATAATAAGATTGAGGATTTGCAATGGCTTTGTTTACCTCTTCGAAGGTCATTTTTTTATTGTAGATATCGCTTATAAACGGAAGAGCTTTCAAGGAATTGGTAGTGTTTGTAGCCAAGCCTGTTATGGCTTGTACCAACGGGTCCTTACTGCGCATTACGATGTCACGTTCTACAGAAGTACTCTTGGCATATGAAAGAATTACATTTGGTGATTTAGCAGCGGTCTTAATAATTAAATTATCTGCTGCTTCGGTATTAGAAAATTCGCGTAGTTTATAGAGCATTTTGTCAGGATATTGAGCCACCATTTTTTTGTACAATAAATTAACGGCTTCTTGGTTTTCCTTGAACATATGTTTGTTGGCATAAACGCCTAAGTCAAAATTATTTTCGACATATTTTACCATGTCGCCTTTTTCAATTTCGATGCGCATAATATCTTTAAACGAAGACATCATACTGGAGTACATATCTACATCAATACTTTTACCGAACATTTTGAACTCAGTATTAAACCGTTTCAAATTAGTATTAAGTTCACGCAGGTATAATAGTTTATTACGATTATCTAAGGGTAGATTTTCTATAACGACTTGTAATTGATTGGGCATTTCAATTATGGCTTCCGATAGTTTTTTGGTTTTTCTTTTTGAACCATTAATTAATATCGAACCATCTCGATAGCCATCCATTTCGTCGGCTTCCACCTGAGATTTATCTACATACGAGTGAAAACCTTGTCGTGTAATTGGGATAGGTTCCCAAACCTCTTTGGCCGTAAATGGGTCTTTCTTCTTAGTCTCTTTTTTCTTCTTTTTATCCTTGGCTTTCTGGGCAAATGCTGTTTGGCTCGGCACAATACTCAGAACTAACAAAATCAATAATAGCAATCGTTGCATGTAACAAAAATACGCTAAATGAAAGCGAATAGACTTTAAAAAAGTGTTAGTGAAAATATTAAGCCGTGCCCAGCTGTTTAAGCAATCTTACATGACTGCCAAATGCTTGAATCATAGTCGGAAAGGCATTGTAGCGAATGCCCATTTCATCGCAGGTATCTTTTACGATTTTGCTAATCTTAGGATAATGAATATGCGAAACTCGCGGAAAAAGGTGATGCTCGACTTGAAAATTTAAACCACCCACATACCAAGAGATTAGCTTATTACGCATTGCAAAATTTGCAGTGGTTTCTACTTGGTGTTTAGCCCACTCATTTTCAATAAGATCTGTTTGTGTATCAGCCAACGGAAATTCGGTAGACTCCACCACATGAGCCAACTGAAAAACAACAGCAAGCGATAAGCCCATGCAAGCGTGTAAGCTTAAAAAACCTACTAAGGCAATCTGCCAAGGCATAAAAATAAATGGTAATACTACGAAGAGTAGCACATTAACTACTTTGCCGAGGCACATCAAGAATATTTCTTTACGCGCTATATTTCGTATTGGGGTAGTATTAATTTTTTTCTTGAAAAGGGTAATAAAATCATCGGTCAATAACCAATTTAATGAAATGAGCATATAAGCCGGTATGCCATAAATATGCTGGAATTTATGAAACCACAATCGCTTTTGGTGCGGACTAAAACGATACATGGGATATTTTGCAATGTCGTCATCAATGCCTTCAATATTGGTGTAGGTATGATGGATAATGTTGTGTTTTATTTTCCAGAAAAATGTGCCACCGCCCATTGCATCGCCACCCATGAAAGCGATAAAATTATTCAATTTGATGTTTTTGCTATAACTGCCATGAGCAGCATCGTGCATAACATTAAAACCAATGGAAGCCATTGTCAATCCCATGAGCATAAAAACAGGTACTGCCCACCAGGAATTAGGCATTAAAAAAAGAACTGTTGCTAATGATCCGAATAAAACGGTAAATAGAATAATAGTTTTAGAGTACAATTTCCAATTGCCTCGTTCGCTTATGTTTTCCTCTTTAAAAAACGCTTTAACGCGTTGGTCCAGCAAATTCTTAAACGGTTTTACCTTATTATTAAACTTGACGTTGTGCATAAAACAAAGCAAAGGTAATACTGAAAAAAGGAATCGGAAAGAGTAAGGTAATTAGTTTGTTATCAAGGCAGAAGCACCTAAAATGGCGGCTGTATTGTTCGGAAGCTTGGACTGCTCTATGCTTACTTTGTTTTGATAAATTTTGAGTAGATTCTCTTCAAAATACTTGCGAGTAGGTGTTAGGATGTAGTTTCCAGAAAGCGCTAATCCGCCAAATAGTATGATCATTTTTGGAGAAGTGATGGCTACAGCGTCTGCTAATGATTGTCCTAGAATTTTTCCCGTAAAATCAAAAATTGCTAGCGCAGTTGGGTCTCCTTGTTGCGCGGCCAGAAAAATTTTGTGACTGTTTAGGTTTATTTCATTAGCCAATGGCGAATCTGTTTTTTTCTTAATCAGAAATTCTTCCGCCGTGCGCACGATACCAGTGGCCGAAGTATAAGTTTCGAGACAGCCTTTTCTGCCACAGCCACAATTTCTGCCATCTCTAACGGCTATTACATGACCTAGTTCGCCCGCTAAACCATCATGACCATAAATTAATTCTCCGTTGCTCACAAATCCACTGCCAACACCCGTTCCGAGTGTTACCATGATAAAGTTATCTACGCCTTTTGCCGCGCCATATTCTTTTTCACCCATTGCGGCTGCATTGGCATCATTGGTAATTAATACATTGGTATCAAACTGTTGTTTCATTTTGGTAGCCAACGGCAGTACGCCTTTCCATGGTAGATTCGGTGCAAATTCTATTTGTCCCGTATGTACATTTCCATTAGGAGCTCCTATGCCAATGCCTTTTAATTGTGATAACTGTTCCTTACTTACTTTTTTTCTGATGCTATTTGATAAAGAAAGTATATAATTCTCAAAATGCTGTTCACCTTTAGTGGAAACCTTTCCTTGCGTAATAATTTCAGCCTTATCGTTTACTAAGCCCCAGCTACTATTTGTACCTCCTATGTCTATTCCTATTTTCATCTATTAATACAAAAAGAATTCATTACAACTTTTGTAATAATGAATCGGTTTATTATTCGTTCTCCAGTCAATCGCTATGCAATCATAATTTACGTTATACGGGATAGTCATTTTTTCTTTCTTGCTATGATTCAAAATTTGAATTGAGTCTGGCTTCGCTTTTAAATTATACTCCATTGCGGCATGCTTTTCTTCGCCAATTTCGTTTAAGTAGTTTACATATCCTTTACTTGTGTCATCAAATTTAATTTCAATTTTGCGTTTTGCGTCTACTAAGAAATAAATATTTAAAAATTCATTCTTTTCCAGTTCACAACTATCTGACTTATAATTTAGAATCGTGGGTTGTAAGATATCAAAATGTTGAATAGGCTGGGCGCAACTAGAATGCAGAAAAAATAAAGCAGTAAGCAGAACTACATCCTTCATTAGCTTACTTTGTTATCGTAGTCAATCCCTTGTTTTTGAAGGATTCCTTTTACAAGAAATCCAAAAAGTGCTAAATAGGCAAAGCAAATTACCGGAATCCAATAAGACTGATGAATCCCAATAATATCAGAAAGTTTGCCCTGTATCGGAGGAATAATGGCACCACCTAAAATCATCATCACCAAAAAAGCCGATCCTTGAGTTGTAAATTTTCCAAGACCCGCTAAGGAAAGTGTAAAAATACAAGGCCACATGATGGAGCAAAATAAACCACCACTTAAAAACGCGTAAGTAGCAACAGTGCCAGTTGTAAACAAACCAATAAGCATGGCAGCAATACCGCAAATGCTAAAGACAAGTAATGTTTTGGCAGGTTTATCCTGTGTTACATAAAATGCAGCCACTAGAACTAATACACATAATACATACCAATAAAGTGGTTTCATATCATTCAAGGCAATGGTATTAATTAATATTAAAACACCAAATGCGGCCAACGGTACAATTAATAGTAATAAGTTTTTTAAATTCTTTTTGGGTTTAAAAACATTGATAGCGCCTGCCCAACGACCAATCATTAAACTACCCCAATACATCGATATATATGCGGCTGCTTTGGATGTTGGGATATTACCAAAATCGTTTTCACCAAGGAGGTCGCCTAAATTACTTCCAATAGCTACTTCAACTCCAACGTAGATGAATATTGCTAGCATCCCGAGGATCAACTGAGGATATTTCATAGCACCCCAACCTTTTTGATCTTTATTTGCTGAGGAATAAGAGAAGATTAATGTTCCAACTATAACCAATAAGGCTACTATTAACCAGATAAATCTTTTATTTTCCAATGCTGCTTTTAAAGCTTCGTCTACTGGATCTTGCGTGTATGTATAAAAAACGATGGAAAAGGCAACTGCCAATAAGGCGGTCATTATTAACAATGCGGTTTGAGCTTTGCCAGCTTTCTCCACACTAGATGTTTCAGTTCCACTCGGAACTTTCTTTGAAAAATAAAACAGCGCAGCGGCACCAACAAAAAGAGCACAAACCAAGCCGTATAATAAACTGACTTTATCTAAACTTAGGTTTGCTATTTGATCATCATTCGCTTTTGTTACACCAAATAGGGCCAAAGCAACAATTATTGGACCTGCAAATGTTCCAAAAGAATTTACGCTACCACCCAGGTTAATTCTATTCGCTCCCGTTGCAGGGTCGCCCAACAACATGGCAAAAGGATTTGCTGCAGTTTGTTGTAACGAAAATCCAAAGGCCACCATAAAGAAACCAACCAGCATTCCAGGATATGTGTTGGCTAATACTGCCACAATCATTACCACCGCACCGATGGCAGAAAGTAATAACCCATACACAATACTCTTTTTGTATCCCCAAAAAGCAACCAAGTCTTTTTGTTTCACATTAGCATAAATAAAAAGTAAAAGGGCACCTACGAAATAGGCAAAATAAAAGGCAAAGTCTATTAGTTGCGATTGAAACTGATCTAAGCCAAAATAGTTTTTACAGAATGGGATAAACACAGAATTACCTGCCGCTATAAATCCCCAAAAGAAAAATACCACTACAAGCGTGGCCAATGCGGGATAATTTGTTGGAATAAGTGAGCCGTTTTTTTCGGTATCATTATTCGATACCGGTGCTGATGTTGTCATAATAGGATAATAAAAATTTAAAATAAGCATTTTTGGCCATTTGCAGAGCATTGTGCTTCATCCATTTATCACTTGTTTTTGCCATTGGTAATTCTTCTTTTTTAATCAGAAGCTATAGCCATTATATTTGGTATGTCAAAACAAGAGTTTATGCTTAAAATAGAAGATCTCGTAAAAAAATATCATCAACAACTTGCCGTAGATGAAGTAAGTTTTGAAGTAAAACCAGGAAGAATTTTTGGATTACTTGGACCGAATGGGGCTGGGAAATCTAGCCTGCTCAGAATGATAACGGGAATTACATTGCCTGATGAAGGGTCTGTTTTTATTGGTGGAGAAGCTTTCAATTCTAAAGTACATATGAGTCAAATAGGCTATATGCCAGAAGAACGTGGCTTATATAAGAAGATGAAAGTTCGGGAGCATTTAGTTTATTTAGCGCAGCTAAAAGGTTTACCCATGCACGATGTCAATGAACGAATTGCGTATTGGTTTGATCGATTGGGTATGGAATCTTGGACGACTAAAAAAGTAGAAGATTTGAGCAAGGGGATGTCTCAAAAACTGCAGTTTGTAGCAACAGTGTTACACAATCCAAAAATTTTAATATTAGATGAGCCTTTTAGTGGTCTAGATCCTGTGAATACTAAAGTGATTAAAGATGAAATATTTGAACTGGCGCAACAGGGGATTACAATTATTTTTTCTACGCATAGAATGGAACAGGTAGAGGAAGTTTGTGAGGATATTGTATTAATGCATAATGGAAAAATTATTTTAGAAGGAGAGGTAGAAGATATTAAACAAAAACATAAAAAAAATCATTTCTTGGTTCGTACCGATGCTTCTATCAAAGATTTAAAATTAAATTTTGTTTCTCAACAGGGGAATGAATGTATTGTAGCGCTCAATCATGAGGATGAAAGCCAGCAATTGCTGAATGAAATTCTCAATGCAAATCGACGCGTTTTACATTTTGAAGAAATTCTACCAAGTCTTAATGACATTTTTATTTCATTGGTTGAAAATACAGCCGTTAGAAAATTTGAAACAGCCTAAGTTATGAGTAAGATACCGGTAATATTAAGAAGAGAGTACTTAAGTAGGGTTAAGAAAAAAAGTTTCTTAGTCACGACTATTTTGTTACCAATAGGTTTGTTTGGACTTATGGGCTTGATTGCTTTTTTTACAGTAAAAAGTAAAGGCACGACTAAGATTGGGATTGTTGATGAGACATCTGTTTATTTTTCAGCTTTTAAAAAAAATAAGAAGTCATTCGAAGTGAGCGCAGTGAAATTGCAAGCAAACGAGACGGCTGGTGAGTTAGCTAGCCGAACTGATAATGATATAATTCTTCATATTTATTCAAAAAATTCTAAGAGCGTTGATAGTGTAAAGGCACAGAGCGAAAGTTCGATTAGTTTAAGTGCTAGTGAATTTATGGATAATGAGATACAGCGTATTTATAGAAAAAAAGCGTTGGAAGCTGAAGGTATTAATGAAGTAGCATTGGATAGTATAACGAGTTCTAAGATTCGATTTATTAGTACTTCATTTGAAGATAAAATCACCAGCACAGGAATTTCAGTTGCACTTGGATATGGTATGGGCTTTTTAATGTACATGCTCATTTTTATATATGGTGTGGGTGTGATGCGCGGTGTTATGGAAGAAAAAACGAATCGTATCGCCGAGGTGATAATCAGTTCGGTAAGTCCTTTTGAACTTATGATGGGTAAAATTATTGGTATTGGTTTGGTCGGTTTGACTCAGTTTGCTATTTGGATGGGCCTCATGACCTTGGCTACAATGATTGCTGGACCTTTTATTTTACCATCAGCTCAACTTGCTTCATCTATGGCTGATCCAGCAATGTTAGAAACAATTGCCACACCTACGAAAACAGCTCAACTTTTTGAAAATGTATTACAAATGAATTGGGGATTAATTATTTCGTCATTTGTCCTATACTTTATTGGCGGTTATTTTCTCTATGCGGCCCTATTTGCGGCAGTGGGTAGTTTAGTAAATGAAGATCCGCAAGACGCGCAACAGTTAACGCTGCCTATTAGTTTACCAATCATTTTTGCCTTAGTAATCATGGCAACTTCTTTAGATGACCCAGATAGTGGACTGGCCGTGTTTGGTAGCATTTTTCCGCTCACTTCGCCAATTGTAATGCTTGGGCGAATTCCGTATGATCCTCCCATGTGGCAAGTTGGTCTTTCTTTGATTCTTTTGTTCACAACCTTCGTGTTCATTACATGGGTCAGCGCCAAAATTTACCGCACTGGAATATTATTATATGGAAAGAAAGTAGGGTGGAAAGAAATAATAAAATGGCTTAGAAAATCTTAGGCTTTTTTAAGTTCTTCTATAATTACTTTTCCAAATATTTTTCGGCAGAACCAAAGAGAGAGAAGAATAAAAGTAAGAATAAAAGCTGCTATTGCTGGTAGTTTCCAATCCGGCTTTTCAGAATTATAAGGCTCTCCAGGATAGTCCAAAACTTGGAATATTGGACTTTCCGAAAGTAATTTAAAACGAGCATTTTGTAATGCATTCACGGTAGTGCTATAAACAGATTGGATTTCTGCCTGCTTACGTTTTAGCTTTATTTGTGGTAGGCCAACATAGGCTTTAACCGCATAGGCACTTTTGTCTTGACGTCCAGCAATTGCTTTAGTTACAGCACTCAGTTCCGTTGATAGTGAATCCCGCATGGCTTGTATTGTTCTTAGGTCGCTTCTTGGTTTTTGAGTTACAAATTCTATGTAAAACTCTGAAAGAGCAATTAAGATGGTTTCATTAATTTCTTTAGCTAATTCTTTTTCGTAAGCTTTTACTCTCAATGAGGTGTATCCGTTTTCACTTTTATCCACTTCAACGCGACCCAACATAATACTTCTTCCTTTTATAATATTGCTGAGAGAATCTTTTCTTTTATCCGAGATTGTAATCTCTTTTTCACGCCAACCTAGCTCACTATTATGGTCGGCGATTAGCCATTCATAGAACTTGTTATATTTTTTATTCAAAGGTTTACTCGATGAGACTTTAAACGAAAGTCTTTTACTGTTTATAAGCTCTTTAATGTCATAAATCTCACCGCCAGCATCAGCTTTGATACCAAATTGACTTTTTAATTGACTCAATGGACTTGAGGAACCCATAGCGGAATTTGCTGATAACGGAAATATTTTTGCCGTTGCAATATACTCTCTTGGTTCTTGCCTGATATATAAGCCAACTACTACCGCTACAATCAATGCAATGATTAAAGAGATTGGCAATCTCTTTTTTATTTTATTTTTTAGGGCACTAAGGATTTCAAGAATAGTCACGTTGCGTTATCTTATTTAACATTATTAATTAAAAGGACTACTGTAAGAATGGATGTGGCAGTTGTTAATCCATATTGTACAACCTGAGCCAAGTCAAAATTGATCTTTCTTGGAGGTGGTTTTGATGGAACGCTCACGATACTACCGGCCTCAACTTTCGGGTAGAATTTAAAGAATAAAAAATTCTTTGTACTCTTATGTTTTCCATTTTGATACCGCACAGAAATTCTTCGTTTCCATGGTCTATCACCAAACCCACCAGCGGCATCAACATAGTCCATGACGCCTTGTTTAGCTCGGTCGTATTTTATATTTATTGGGTATTGCACATTTCCTTGAACCATGACGATATCATTCTTTTTAGGAATGATGATTTTATCTCCTTCTTCTAAAATAATATCATCTTTACCGCCGGCATTGCGCATAGCATCTTTGAAATCTATAACAATCGGGCCATAATTTTTTCTATATAGTTTAGCACCTTCGGGCCAAGCATCTTTTGTTAATCCTCCAGTTCGAATAAGTAATGAAGTCAGTCGCTCTTTTTCTCCCAGTAAAGTGTATTGACCTGGATAATCCACTTGGCCGTCAATAGAAACAAGCTTATGTTCTTTAATATCTTTTTTCTTTCTAACAAAAATGATATCGTAGGGTTTAATAATGATATTTTCGGATACTTCATCGATACTAAGGTCTGGATTGATAGAAACCACTTTTACATTTACATTGTTGCCAGTAATTGAATAACGATTTACAGAATCCGTAATATTAGAAATTTCTATTCTACCACTCTCTGCATCAAGGTCAATTCCTCCAGCCATGATTAATACGTCCTTTAATTTTAGGTTTGGTTTATACTTAAAGTTTCCCTTAAATTTTACTAATCCCATAACTTGAACATAAAACTTATTATCAAATCTGGATTCAGATAATATTTGAATTGCATCGCCGTTTTGAAGAAGGATATTTTCTTTGGAATCATTGATTCCATAATCGCCAATATTTATCTTCAGTGCTTTTGATTCATCCGAAGTGATTCCATTTCTATAAACATAAGCTCTAGATTTATAGACATCGGGCAACAAACCACCTGCTTTTTTTATAAGATCAAAAATCCGATCTCCTTCACTAATTTGATATTGGTCCGGATACGGAACGCCACCACTAATTGTAACGACATTAGAAACACCTTCGTTAATTGGATTCATCATAACGACATCACCATCTTTCAATAAATAATCCTGATCCGATAAAAAATCTTTACCATTAATATCTATATACTGTTCCTTTTCGTCAAAGACCGTCTTGATTCTTATCAGCGATTTACGTGCATCAAACCGAGCACCACCAGCTAATTCAATAAGATCACTAAGGGTGCCATACTTGGTTAATTGATAGCGCATAGGTCTTTTAAATGCACCTTGTGCAGAAACAATTTTATCATAAAGGCCAACAGTAATTACATCATTATCCTCCATGTAAAATTCTCTACCGTTACTACCAGTTTTCAAATATTCATATAAATCAATGCGCTCAATTACGATACCATTTCTTCGAATTTGAATATCTCTTAAATTTCCAAGACTTGTCAATCCGCCTGCTCGTTGCAGGGCATTTAAAGGAGTATTTAACGCAGACATTGTTATCATACCTGGTTGCTTTACCTGATCGTAAACGTAAACTCGAATTGTACGAATTTTACCCATAACAATATCGACATTCGAACCGGAAGGAAGAACTCTTTTAAACTTAGAACGAATTACACTTCTGGCTGCTTGAAAACTTAGACCCTGTAAAAATATTTTACCCACTCGATTCGGAAAAATCGAGCCATCTTTTGAAATCGTGAATGGACTTTGAAATTCAGCAGATCCCCAAACTGATACTACCACCTCGTCACCTACTCCTAAACGGTAATCTTCTGGAACGGTGGTTAAGTTTTGGCTTCCAAAACCGGAACTAGAAGTAAGAAAATTGGCGCCATAAACTGCCCCTTCCATATCTTCAGTTTCGGATACTACGTTTTTATCATTTTCATCCTCACCGTTTTCTCCCTCTTCAGGATCTAAACCTATATATTTTAAATAGTCCGGATCGTTTTTATACTTTTCTCTCAACTCGGCATCGGTCTTTCCCTTATCCACTTCATTTCTGTCAGAAAAATCTAATGTTTTGGTGCCATCAGGATTTTCTTTTTTATCGTTTGTTGAGCTGTTGTTATTATTTTTTTTATCCGGATTGGTGGTATTCTCACCATTTTTTTTATCGTCATTTTCGTTGTTGAAAATATTAGTTCCTTTGTTATTGCCGTAAGGGTTTGTACCATAAGGGTTTGTACCATACGGGTTTTGATAATCCGGTGGTGTTTGTCCATTGTTGTTTCCTTCACCTGTCTGCGCTAAGAGTAGGTTTGAAGTAAGCAAAAGAAATGAAAACAGAATAAACTTTTTCATAAAAACGATTAACTCCCAAAATTAGGGTTTTATTGCACTTAATTCAAATAAACTTCTTAATGACTGCTTAAATTCATTCATGATTTCACTGACGATATCTGCCGCCGGAACTATTTCTTTCAGTCTGCTCGCTATTTGCCCGATTTCTAATTCACCTTCTGTTAAATCTCCCTCATACATTCCTTTCTTAGCTCGCCCACGACCCAATAGTTGGGTTAACTCATCTTGACTCGCACAGCCCATTTCTGCTTCTCTTACTGCTGAATGAAATTCGTTTTTTAGCAATCTTACAGGGGTTAAATTTTTCAGAACTAGCTCAGTATCACCTTCTTGACTTTCAATTATTTTATTCTTAAAATTAAGATGAGAAGAAGCTTCATGACTACAAACGAACCTAGATCCTATTTGAACACCAGCTGCACCGAGCATCATTGTGGCCAACATTGACTTCCCATCTCCAATTCCACCGGCTGCAATCACGGGAATATCTATATTTTCTTTCACTTTGGGTATAAGACACAAAGTGGTGGTTTCATCCCTTCCATTATGACCGCCCGCCTCAAAACCTTCGGCTACAATAGCGTCAACACCAGCAGTTTGACTTTTCAAGGCAAATTTTGTGCTCGATACTACATGAACTACAGTTATACCCTCTTTTTGTAGCGTGCTAGTCCATGTTTTTGGATTCCCTGCTGATGTAAAAACAATAGGAACTTTATATTTAATTATAGTGGCAATATGCTTGTCAATATCTGGATAAAGCAGCGGCAAATTGACACCGAAAGGCTTGTCTGTGTTCGCCTTGCATTTTCTAATATGTTCTTCCAATATTTCGGAGTACATGCTGCCTGCGCCAATTAATCCTAGTCCTCCTGCATTTGAGACTGCAGATGCTAATTTCCAGCCCGAAGCCCATATCATACCCGCTTGAATCAATGGATATTTAATTTTAAAAAGTTGGGTAATACTATTTTCTAACTCGCCTTGCGAATTAATTTTTCCAAATTGTTTCATAACTATGACAAATCTAATTCTGTATTATCTCCAATATTCAAACTTTGGTTTTTTCCTCTAATAATTGCATCACTACCAATAATAGATTCGTTTAGTAGAACATTATGAATTTCAGAATAGCTCCCGATAATTGAATCACTAACAACTGAACCAATAATCTGAGTATTGTCAGCTATGGTAACATTCGGCCCTATAATTGAATTCTGAATGTTACAATTTTTTCCAATACTTATCGGATGTATTACAATGCTGTTCTCAAAAAATGGGATGCTCTCAGAAGGATATTCCATTTTTTCTAAAAGAATAGCATTTGTTTCTAACAAAATTTCTTTTTTACCACAGTCATACCAATTGTTTACAGAGTGCGCTTTTACAGGTGTACCACTAGCTATTAATGACTCCAGCGCAGAGGTTAACGAGTATTCTTCCTCTGGTTTTAATTGATCGATGTCACTTCGCATGAGTTCGAACAGCTTTTTGCTTTCATTGATTTTATAGATTCCAACCATGGCCATATTTGACTTAGGTATCATCGGTTTTTCTACCACACGTTTGATATATCCATTTTCACTTACTTCGGCTACACCAAATTCTCTTGGGTCATCTACTTTTTTTACAGCAATAACAGATTCACTCGACGTGATAAAATCAGCCAATGGGTATTCGCAAATGGTATCACCAAAAATGATAAAAAGTTCTTCATCAGGACGGATGAGCTCTTGCGTTAAAAAAACGGCATGACCAGTTCCACCTCGTTCGCTTTGTGTTATAAAATCGGCATTTATATCGGGGTACTCATCATTAATAAAGTTTTTAATTTTTTCTCCTAAGTATCCTATGATAAATATGAAATCATTTTGTCCCTGCTGAATAAATGAATCAATGATAAAACTAATGATTGTTTTACCTGCCAACGGGATTAATGGTTTGGGTTGAGTATAAGTATGCGGTCGAAGTCGAGTTCCGGCACCTGCTACTGGAATAATAATTTTCATCGTATGCTGTAAAGTTCTTTCATCCGACTAAGAATTAAAAATTAATCATTATAAATTAAACATTAATAATTCGCCATTATATTTACTTTCTATGCAAAAAGACACCGCAATTTTTAATTTAATTCAAGAAGAATATGAGCGTCAGCGTGATGGGCTTGAACTCATTGCATCTGAAAACTTTGTGAGCGAGCAAGTTATGCAAGCTATGGGAAATGTAATGACCAACAAATATGCAGAAGGCTATCCTGGTAGACGTTATTATGGAGGATGTGAAGTAGTAGATAAAAGTGAACAATTGGCAATTGATAGAGCCAAAGAAATTTTTGGAGTGGAGTATGTAAATGTGCAACCGCATAGTGGTGCTCAGGCAAATGCTGCGGTGATGTTGGCTATTTTAAAAGCTGGTGACACAATTCTGGGATTAGATTTGAGCATGGGTGGTCATTTAACGCATGGTTCGCCTGTAAATTTTTCGGGACAGCTATATAATGCGATTCATTATGGCGTTCGAGAGGATAATCATTTAATAGATTATGATGATTTAGAAAAAAAAGCAAGAGAACATAAACCCAAATTAATCGTTTGTGGTGCAAGTGCATACAGCAGAGATTGGGATTATGCTAGGATAAGAAAAGTAGCCGATGAAGTTGGTGCTTTTGTATTGTGTGATATGTCGCATCCAGCAGGTCTGATTGCCACTGGAATATTAGATTCACCATTTGAGCACTGTCATTTTGTTACGAGTACGACACATAAAACATTGCGCGGTCCAAGAGGTGGTATTATTTTGATGAAAGAAGATGGGCCAAATACCTTAGACCAAAAGGATAAAAAAGGCAATTTAAAGCCATGGAGTAATCTATTAAATATGGCTGTTTTTCCTGGTATTCAAGGTGGTCCATTGCAACATGTGATTGCGGCCAAAGCAGTTGCCTTTGGTGAAATATTAGATCCTTCTTTTAAAGAATATATGCAACAAGTGCAAAAAAATGCACAAGCCATGGCCGATGCGTTTAGAGCAAAAAATTATGATATCATAAGTGATGGTACGGATAATCATTTGTTGCTTATTGATTTACGTAATAAAAATGTAAGTGGTAAAAAAGCAGAAAATACATTGGTAAAAGCGGATATCACTATCAATAAAAATATGGTTCCTTTTGACGATAAATCACCTTTTGTTACTTCCGGTATTCGAGTTGGGACTGCTGCTTTGACCACGCGCGGTCTGAATGAAAATGATATGATCAAGGTAGTTGATTGGATAGATGCTGTTATTAGTGATATAGATAACGAAGCATTAATTTCTCAAACCAAAAAAGAAGTAAATGAATTCATGAAGGGGTTTGAATTTTACAAAGGTTGGGAGATCTAATTTTTAATTGATGCGGATTCTATTTTTATTTCTTGTTTTAATTTTTACTAGTTTTTTAGCTAATGCTCAAAATGAAAACTGGGATGAAGTGCTGAAAAAAGTAGAATCAAAAATTACGCAAAAAAAGTATCAAGATGCAGCTGTTATTCTAGATAGGATATCAGCTGATGCCGAAGTGCCAGACTCTATTAGAAAAAAACTTTATTTCACAAAACTGGCAGTCGCTGAGTTGTCTAGCGAGCGAGTTGCGTCAATTGATGTTTTTGAAAATGCCGCTTTAGAATACAAGGATGATTTTTTAATCAATTTGACCTTGGCTTTTTTGTATTGTAACTCCGGAAAAAATCAAAAAGCAAAAAATCAGTATAAGCACTTGTTGGGGATTTCTGAGAATTGGAAAGATACCGCGAATGCAATGCTGACTTTAAGTGGTGTCTATTTTAACGAGACCAATTGGGACTCCGTTATGTCTATTAATCAACATATTGTAAGTCGAGATTCTTCTTTTATTTTGGAGTGTTTTAATAATATGGCATTAGTTCATTTTTCTAAAAAAGAGTATGAGAAAGGAATTCCTCTTTTAGTAGAAACAATAAAGAAAGACACGAATCAAGCTTTTGCTACTTATAATAATATTGGTATGTTGTACACTGAAATTGGTAAGTACCAAAATGCAATAAGCGCTTTTGAAAATTGCATTTCACTGAACCCAATTTTTCCTTATGTGTACAGTAATCTTGGGTTTTGTTATCATAAAATGAAAGAGTATGACAAGGCTATTGTTCTTTACAACAAGTCAATTGAGCTGGGTCCTGAGAATTCGTGGGTGTATAAAAACAAAGCATTGACTTACATCGAATTAAAAATGAACAAGGAAGCTTGTGAGTATTTGAGTGAAAGTAAGAGAAGAGGGTATGAAACTTTTTATGGGCAGGAAGTGAATGAATTAATTAAGGAACATTGTGAAAAGTAACAGATGGAATTCTTCTAATTGGGTTACTATTATTTTTTTAATTTTCGCTTTATTGTTACTCGTTAATGGGGTTACGGGAATTTTGGTTGGTAAAGTTGAAATCGGTTTTTTTTCAAAGTATGATATTGTTGAAGTACGGACAGGTTATTACAGTTTGTTCTTCGGATTATTCTGCTTAGCGGTAGTTTTTCTTCGAATTTCTAATAAAAGTAAAAAAGGTAAAGATTTAGATTAACTACTAAAGTGAAATAGGTTCGCTGGTCCAAGAAGCGTTTTCTGAATTGTACCTATAATAAGTGCCATTTTGGTCTGGATATTCAAGCCGAAATTGATTATCAAATGTTGAGTATTGGATTTTTGACTTTCTTAAAATGCCAATGTATTCCTCAATATTAAGTTTGCCATATAGGATGCTTATATCAGAAGGATAACCTTCGGGCGATCTAAATTTTCTAATCTCATTTATAAGTAACTCAGCATTCCTTTTATTGGAATTATAAACAGAATCTATTTTGTAGCCTCCTAACAAATAACTTAAAAAACAAATAGGGAGGGCTAGGATGTAGAGCCAATTATAGTTTTCCTTTTTCTTGATTACTTGAAAGAGATTGGTAAAAAGAGTGAAAAGTGAGATAATGAAAAAAAATAAAAAGTAAATGATTGCCAAAGAGATTATGAATGAGTCATAATCCGTAAGACGAATTTCATAGGAAACAAAAAATAAAATAACACAAAGAGTAAGTTGAATGACTGTACTTTTCATTCGTTACTCAATCGTAGCAATACACTTCAATTCAATAGCAATAGGAGTAGGCAAAGAATTAATCTCTAAGGTCGTTCGGCAGGGATTGGCATCCGCAAAGTACTCTTTATAAACCCGATTGTAAGTATGAAAATCTCGTTTCATATTCACCAAAAAAACCGTCACATCTACTAATTGATTCCACGAGCTTCCACTTTCTTCTAGTATGATTTTTATATTGTCAAATACACTTCTGCACTGAGCTTCAAAATTAAAGGTTTTAAAATTTCCGTTTTTATCTAATTCTAATCCTGGTATTTCATCAGTTCCTGCTTTGCGCGGTCCTACACCCGAGAGGAACAAAAGGTTGCCAACTTTTCGACTGTGCGGGTACGCGCCCACCGGAGCTGGAGCTTTATCTGTAGAAGTAATTTGATTTGACATATGAAAACAAAGCTAAAAAAAAAGTCTCGCAATCCGCGAGACTCTTTCTAATTTGTGTTTTTGTTAGCGTTGCAAAACGATTCTTTTAGTAATGCTACTCGAGGCATTGCTCATTCGAATAAAATAAACACCTTCGGGTAAGTCATTTAGATTCATTGGGATGTTTTGTTCACCCAATGCTAATTTTTTATTTTCTTGTTTGATGGCACGTCCTAGTAAATCAATAATAGCTAAGTTATAATTAGCTGATTCTTTTAAATTCATTGTAATCATTACTTGATCACGAACGGGATTGGGAGACACTACGAAATTTGTAATATTAGAATTATCAATGTTTTTTACACTGCTAGGGATACAAGCTCCGGTACCAGGCGCATCAATGGTTATTTTGTAATAATCAATTATCAAAGGAGTATCAATTGTTGGTCCTAAAGGAAAAGGAATGTTAGATAAATACGCTCGAATATTTATGGTAAGATTTATATCTCCTACGGGTAAACTGGCATCAAGAATTCCACTAAGCTTCACACAAGCTAATGAGTCTCCAGGAATTACCAAACGAGTAAAATTAGTTTTAGAGCTGCTCGCGTTCGGTGGCAATAGAGCTGGGTTACTCTCTACTATTAAGTTCATGGGTAGTCCAACTACATTCGCATCTACCACAAATGAATCTACGGTGGCCGTCACTGGTATTGAAGCCACAGTGAAGGTTGTATCTGGCGGCACTTTGATATAAATAATTTGTTCATA
>CAYMFF010000002.1:12809-50119 GCA_964389575.1 uncultured Chitinophagaceae bacterium | reverse complement strand
AATTATTTTTCTTTTTTATTATATTCACTGATTAAATGACAAAAAAACTACTACTTATTGCATTTGTTTTGCTTCCTTTTTTTACTCATGCCCAACTAAAAATTAGCGGAATAATTTCAAATCAAAAAAATCAAGAAACTATTATAGGTGCTTCTGTTTTTATGTCAAATAAGCAGGGGACAAAGTCAAATGTAAGCGGTCAGTACGAACTCTCTTTACCACCCGGGAAATACACAGCTCGTTTTTCTATGATAGGTTATGAAACACAACGATTGGAAGTTGATTTGATAAAAAATATAGAATTGAATGTACAATTAGTGCCGACGAAAAATAAATTACAAATTGTGACAATTAGTGGTAGTCGTTTCGAAAAAAAAATAGAAGAAGAAACAGTTTCTATTGAAGTCGTGAAACCCAAAAGAATGCTAAGCACTGGGATGAATTCTATGGACGATGCCCTGAATCGTGTGCCAGGAGTGAACGTTATCGAAAATCAAATAAACATAAGAGGTGGAGCAGGTTGGAGTTATGGCGCTGGAAGCAGGGTGCAAGTTTTGGTAGACGATATGCCTATGCTTACCGCTGATGCAGCCGATGCCAAATGGACGTTTTTGCCAATAGAAAACTGCACACAAGTAGAAGTTATTAAAGGAGCATCATCCTGTTTGTATGGCTCTTCAGCGCTAAATGGGGCCATTAATTTTCGAACAGCCTATCCTACCAGTAAACCCAAAACGAGTATCATGGTTTATAATGGAATGTATGGTAATCCGAAAGAGAAATCATGGAAATGGTGGGATAAAAAGCAACCTGGTTTTCAGGGCGGTTATTTATCTCATGCCCAAAAATTTGGTAATCTGGATGTTGTTCTAGGATCGGCTTGGTATAGTGAAGATTCTTATTTGCAAGGTGATTTAGATAGACGATTGCGAGCCAATGCTAACCTCCGATATCGCTCTAAAAAAATTAAGGGACTATCTTATGGGTTAAACACGAATGCACAAATAAACAAAAGTCAGACGTTCTTTTTCTGGGATGTGGATACAGTAAATAATAATAGATATTATCAGCCGTATGGCGGATTGGCGGATTCTTCTACCACGATAAATAAAAATCAAGGTCAGCGAATTAATGCAGATCCATATCTTATCTATCGAACGAAAAACGATGTAAAGCATACGATTCGCACACGCTGGTTCAGATCAAATAATGACATACCCGAAAAAAATCAATCATCAATAGCTGATTTGTTTTATGGCGAGTATCAATTTCAAAAACCCTTTAAACAGGAAAAGGGCATCTTGCATAAAGCTACACTTACGGCAGGTCTCATTGCAAATTATCAAAATGTAACAGGAGAATTATACGGTCGTCATTTCGGTAATAATTATGCAACTTATGCTCAATTCGATAAGAAAATAAAAAAACTCTGGCTTAGTTTGGGTGCACGATACGAAGCCAATCGGGTAGATGATTTTGGATTGGAAGCACGCCCTGTTTTTAGATTAGGGACGAATTATCAAGCCAGTAAAGGCACCTTTGTTCGCGCTTCTTTCGGACAGGGTTATCGCTATCCTTCAATTGCCGAACGATTTATTCAAACTTCTTTTGGCCCGTCTAGTGTCTTTCCAAATCCGGGCCTAAATTCTGAAACGGGTTGGAGCGCGGAGATTGGCGTAAAGCAACTATGGAAAAAAGGAAACTGGTTTGGTTATTTTGATATTGCAGGTTTTTGGATGGAATATCAAGACATGATGGAGTTTAATTTTGGCTTGTATCTGCCAGAAGATTCTACCATTAATCAAGTAAATAATGCTTTTAGCTACATTGGTTTTCGCTCAAACAATGTTGGGCGAAGTCGCATTAATGGCATTGATTTTTCTACGTATGGACAAGGGCGCATCCAAAATGTTGAACTCAATTATTTGTTAGCTTATACTTATGTAAACCCCATGCAAGTAAATCCTGATTCTGTAGTGATAGCCAACTTAAGTGGTGATACGCGAACCTTAAAATATAGGTCTAACCATTCCGTGAAATTAGATATTCAAGGTACTTATAAAAAATGGACGTTTGGAGTAGTCGGGATTTATAATTCCTTCGTCAAAAATATTGATGAGGTTTTTGAGAATAACAGCGATGAAAAAAACAATTTCGGAGCAATTTTTCAACTTGGAACAGGTTTGCCTCATACTATCCGAGATTTTCGTCAACAATATAACCGAGGTTATTTCGTGTTGGATGTTCGCAGTAGTTTACAGCTTACTAAAAATGTAGCTTTAGGATTGATTGTACAAAATCTTACAAATGCGGTTTATACGCAGCGACCTGCTTTAATTGCACCGCCCACCAATTATACATTACAGCTGAAAACTAATTTCTAAGTTTTGCTGGCAACTAACACATAATAATTAAAAATAAACGCTCGGTCCATTTCTTTCGTCTTGGTAATTTTCCAGCCGGCCGCTTTGATTTTTTCTTGATACTCTTTTAGGTTGTATTGATGCGGGTGTAAAATATCACCCGGCAACCATTGAAATATTTTTTTCAGAAAGTTATGATTGTGTGCATCAATAGAGATGATAAGTTGTGAATTATCATGAGCGCATTCGCTTAGTTTACTGATGCCTTTTTCCAATTCGTTGACATGGTTTATAGCATTGATACAAAAAATCGTGTCGTAGGATTTTGAAGGATTGAAGTCTTCTAATCCAGCATTGACAAAGGTGTTGTAGGGATAATTGTCTTTTGAAAAATGTTTTAAATCATTATCGTAGGTGTCAAGCAAAGGGTCTACGGCTGTGGCATTTTCAAATAAAATAAAGATACCAGCCGGTCCGCAGCCCAGGTCAATTGATTCTGTACTTGCAACCTTCTTCTCATCTATTTCAATTTGAACAAGAAAGTTTTGCCAATATTCTTTTTTCCATTGCAGATAGTCGCTCACTGATTTATTTTTCAGATAGTTTCGCCACCATCTACGTTCTGCCCATTGCGCTATTTTCCATCTTAGGTTACTCACCGTTGCGTTGTAATTTCGCACGAAGATAAGCGATGAAATTTTCTGTTGGAGATAAGATTAAGCTTCGTGAAACGGGTGAAGAAGGAGTGGTTGTTGATATTGTTCAAAATCAATATCTACGCGTGCGCATTAACGGTTTGGTTATTCCTGCCGAAGAAGCTGATCTCGATTTTCCGTATCTGGATTGGTTTATAAAAGATAGAGAGCAAAAAAAAGAATTAGAGAAAAAAAGGCTCAAAGGAAAAACAGTTTATATCGATAATATCAAAAAAGACAATAGTGAGCATTCGGCTGAAAGTCAGTTTGAAAAAGGACTTTACCTTTTGTTTCAGCCGGTATATCGCGAACAGGACGGAGAAGATATTATTCATCGTTTCGCCTTGTATGTTTTTAGCGAATGGGCGCATAGGTTAAACTACTTAGTTGATATTTCAATTCAAGGAAAAAGTATTTTTTCTTTTGAAGGGGAACTGGGTTTTCAACAAAAACAATTGTTGTATTCTTTTACTTTTGAAGATGCAACGAATAACCCATTGTTCAATTTTGAGATTAATGAACTGGACAAAAAAATAACGCCCACTCATTTTTTCTCTCAGAAGCTGAACAGGAAAAAGTTGATTGACAAAGTCACTTTTTTAGAAAAAAATAATTTGCCCTTATTTGAAATCCCAGTTTTTACAAAACTGAATCCGGTAAAAAAAATGGATTTGCCTCAAATAACAAACGTCAGTAATTCCTTGACACCACTCGGCACTAAAGCTAGTAAGCGAAAATCAAAAGGAGAAATTGATTTGCATATAGAAAAAATTTATAAACAACATCATTCCCTAAATGATGGTGAAAAGTTGCAATTTCAATTGAACTATTTCTGCACCTATCTTGATTTAGCCATTGCAGATGACAATATAAACCCGTTCCGTGTTATTCATGGAATCGGCTTTGGAATTCTAAAAAAAGAAATTTTTTCTATTTGTAACCAAACCATCGAGGTACAAGACTACGTCTATGATAAAGTAAACCCAGGAGTAACCTTGGTTTATTTTAAACCCTAGACAACTATGATTTTCAAAATAAAAAAAACAAAAGGCCAATTTTTCTTTTTCTTCTTCTTTGCCGGTTTATTAAGCGTTGGTTTTTCTCAACGGGCTGATGCTTCGCATGCTGCTGGTGCCGAAATTACGTATTCGCTTGTACCCAATACAACCAATACCTACACGGTTACTTATAGGTTTTATAGATATTGTACTGGTGCTAGCGCACCCAATACAGTTTCGCTTTGTTATTGGAATAATTGTCAAACGGGTACCAATACATTGGTACTTCCCAAAATTTTTGGACCGAACATAGTTGGTTCGGGCTGTCCAAATTTTCCGAATAATTGTATCGATCCAAATAGTGTAGTGCCAGGTTATGAAGAGCATGTTTATCAATCTCAAGTTACTTTGCCGATTCAATGTAATTCTTGGCACTTTTCAGCTTCGATCACAGCCCGAAATCCGATGCCTTGGATGGGTGGTGGAAATCTTTTCGTTGAAACAACATTTGATAATACCGTTTCGCAAAACGATGATTCTCCATATTTCTCCTTACCACCAGTTCCTTATTGTTGTGTGAATACACCTTTTACTTATAACATGGGTACGATTGATGTAGATGGCGATTCATTATTTTTTGAGTCTATCAATCCATTAAATGGTGCTTGTGGAACATCGAGCCCAACACCGGTTCCAATCCCTGCATCTTTCCCAGGAGTTTATAGTGCGATTACGAATCCTATTCCTTGTAATAATTCTTTTGTGCTAAATTCTCAAACGGGTTCTATGTCATTCACACCTTCTAATGTAGGTACTGGCGTAATCACAATAAGGTGTTCGGCTTTTCGAAATGGTCAATTAATAAGTACTATTATGAGAGACATTCAAGTAGTAGTTCTAAATTGCTCTCCTGCTATTATTAGTCCACCCGACATTGACACAAACACATTGGTTAATGTAGGTATTGATTCATTGGGTCAACTCAAGGCTTGTTCGGGCGATAGTATTCAGTTTTGCTTTGGAATTAGTTCTCCAGACACTGCTTCTATTTTAGTGGCGAGTTCAAATATTAGTGTTTCATTACCAGGTGCAACAATATCATATTCTGGTTTGCTTACTGATTCAATTCAGGCATGTGTAAATTGGCAAACTACAGCAGCCGACACTGGATTGCATGTTTTGGTGATTACTGTAATTGACTCTAATTGTGTTCCGCCCGGAATTCTGATACCGTTTAGCTTTACGATTCCAGTCTTTATAGATTATGGTATTCAAGCTTTTGGTGATACAGTAATTTGCGCAGGCGATCAAACTCAACTTTTTGCAACAGGAGGAGGCGATAAAAATTGGTCTGTCCTGCCGGGAGGCTCTCCCATCACATCACTCTCTTGTACGAACTGTGATAATCCGATAGCGAGTCCCACCTTACCGACTTATTATGTGGTTGAAGGTTGCGATTTAGACACCGTTTTTGTAGATGTGGTCCAAGTACCGAGTTTAGTGGTTACACCCAGAACCACGACTTGCGTGAATTCAAGTTTACAATTGGATGTTGCTGCAAATCCAGGACCTCCAGCTCAACAATATGATTATAGTTGGACACCGGGTACTTTTTTAACCAGCACGACAATAAGAAATCCAGTTTGTGAATTACCGAATCCTGCAGGCAACTCAATTACCTACACGGTAAATGTCACACCTAAAAACGGTGGAGGAACTTCAATTCCAGGTTGCTCGGCCACGGCTAGTGTAATCGTGGATGTATTAAAAGGTTTTACGATAGATCCTTACGATACGATTTTGTGTGATGGAGAAAGTACTACTATAACAGGCACCGGAACGACGGCCGGTTTAACGCCCGATGCATATAATTTTAATTGGACCCCACCGGGTGACATGACACCGAATAACACCTTGAACACAACGATTACACCGGCTGTTCCAGGAGGTATGTATACGATAACAGCAAGTTTCCCAGGTTGTCCTGATAGCTCCGTAACCTTGCCCGTGATAGTAGATGCTCTTCCAGTAGTAGATGCCGGTATAGATAGAGAAATGTGTTTGAACGATACGATTCACTTAAACTCATCGGTATTACCGGATTCACAGAATTACTATACAATAACTTGGACGCCAGGAGCAGATATGAATAATAGTACGATTCCTAATCCAGTTTATAGCGGCAAGATTACACAGAATTTAAACGTGACTTACACAACACCCAATGGTTGTAGTGATGATGATAATGTATTGATTACCGTAAACAATGTAGACTTTTTACAACTAGATGGCGACCGAGCGATTTGCCCTGGCGATACGACTGGCTTAAGTGTGATTGGTGGTATCAGTTATGGTTGGAGTCCAGATTACTTTATTAGTAGTACGGGTAATGTATCAAGTGTTCAGGTTTATCCCGAAGCGACACAAGAGTATCAGGTGATTGGTTTAGATGCCAATGGTTGTTACGATACAGCCTATGCGAATGTGGTGGTTTACCCAAACTCCGTTTTAGATGCAGGAGATGATGTAACGATTTATCCTGGCGAAAGCGTGACGCTTTATGCCGATGGAAATGTTACCTTGTTTAATTGGTTTCCACCGAGTGGTTTGAGTAGCACAACGATTAAGAATCCGAATGCTCAACCGACAGCGACGACGAGATACTATGTAAATGCTCAGACCGAGAATGGTTGTCCAACGATGGACAGTGTGACGGTAATAGTAAGCAATGAGAGTTTGATAGATTTACCGAATGCGTTTTCACCAGGAAGTGGTACGAGTATCAACGATAAGTTGACGATAAAGCGCCGTGGTTTGGTAGAATTGAAGACTTGGAATATTTACAATCGTTGGGGTGAGCGTGTGTTTAACACGACTGATATCAATGATGGTTGGGATGGTCGCTTTAATGATAAGCCACAACCATTAGGTACGTATGTGTATGTGATAGAGGCTGTAACGAGCACAGGCAAGCGTTTCTACAAACAAGGAAATGTTACTCTCGTGAGATAAATTGGCCTTTAGCCGTAATTTTTTAATATTTTTCTCTTTTCTACAAACCCTTTGGGTTGAATGAGACGTCTATAAGATACTAGGGGCTCAAAAAGCCCTAATTTATTCGATTTAAGACAAACACAATATGGAAAAAGGATGTACTTTTAAGCCACAAATAGTTAACATGAAGAAATTATTTCTGCTATTGCTGGTATCAATTGGGGTATTTGCATTTAGCAACACGGCACAAGCATCTCACGCAGCAGGCGGAGAGGTACTTTATGAGCATGTAACGGGTAATACTTATAAAATTATATTTAAGTTTTACCGTGATTGTGGTGGGATTCCTGCTCCAGGATCGGGTCAAGTTTGTTACGAAAGTCAAGGATGTAACATTGGGCCACAAACCCTAACACTTCCTAAAATATCAGGTCCAACTGTTGTAAGTAATGGTTGTCCTAATTTTGGTAATACCTGTAATACTCCAAATAGCCCTGTGCCAGGATACGAAGAACACGTTTATGAAACAACCGTCGTATTACAGCCTTGTAATTTTTGGCGTTTTTGGGTGTTTGTAGGTGCCAGAAACCAAATGGATTATCTCTCGGGTGGAACATTGGTAATTGATGCTACATTAGACAATAGCACGGCCGCTACTACTCCAGATAACTCTCCCTACTTTTCGGTAAAACCAGTTCCATACTGTTGTGTTGGTGTTCCATTTACTTTTAATAATGGTGCTGTTGATATTAATGGAGATTCACTGGTATATGAATCGGTTAATCCACTAACTGGACAAAGCTGTAATAATTGGTCTCCAGTAAATTCTACTTATACATCATTTCCTCCGGGTCAAACAGGAAATCCTCTAACGAACCCTATTCCAACGAATAATACCTTTACGGTTAATTCTCAAACCGGTGCTATATCTTTTACTCCTTCTAATGCTGGTACAGGGGTTATTACCATTAAATGTACGTCCTATAGGAACGGCCAATTAATCGGTTTTGTGAAACGGGATATTCAAGTGGTTGTGGTGGCAAATTGTAATCCTGGACTAGTTCCGTCACCGCCTGTAGATACTTTGAGTTTGGTGGGTGCCGGATTGGATTCATTAGGTCAAGTGGCAGCATGTTCTGGCGATAGCTTAGCTTTTTGCTTTAACATTGGTTCCACTGATACCGATGCCGTGTTAGTACCTTATTCCAATATTAATGTATCATTGCCGGGTGCCACTATATCTTATTCTGGAACGCTTACTGATTCTATCAGAGCATGTGTAAATTGGCAGACTACAGCAGCCGATACTGGATTACAAGTATTAGTACTGACCATTATCGACTCAAGTTGTAAGCCACCAGGCATTTTATACAGTTATACATTTACAATTCCAGTCTTCGTAGATTACGGCATTCAAGCATTTGGTGATACCGTTATTTGTGCGGGTGATCAAACACAACTCTTTGTATCGGGAGGAGGCGATAAGAATTGGTCTGTCCTGCCGGGAGGCTCTCCCATCACATCGCTCTCTTGTACGAACTGTGATAATCCCATAGCGAGTCCGACCTTACCGACTTATTACGTGGCCGAAGGTTGCGATTTGGACACCGTCTTTGTAGATGTAGTCGATATTCCCATTGTCACAGCAACACCACCGAGGGCCACAACTTGTGTAAACTCGAGTCTGCAATTGACCTCTACGCCTATTGGAACACAATATGATTATTTATGGGTAGCTAGTACGCCTAATAATTTCTTGACGTCTACTACCATAAGCAATCCAGTTGTGGTTAATCCGAATCCGGCTGGAACGAATTCAATCACATACACCGTTACAGTAACACCCAAAAATTCATTAGGAACTTCGATGCCAGCTTGTGCGTCAACATCTTCTTTGATCGTCGATGTCTTAAAAGGTTTTACGATAGATCCTTACGATACGATTTTGTGTGATGGAGAAAGTACTACTATAACAGGCACCGGAACGACGGCCGGTTTAACGCCCGATGCATATAATTTTAATTGGACCCCACCGGGTGACATGACACCGAATAACACCTTGAACACAACGATTACACCGGCTGTTCCAGGAGGTATGTATACGATAACAGCAAGTTTCCCAGGTTGTCCTGATAGCTCCGTAACCTTGCCCGTGATAGTAGATGCTCTTCCAGTAGTAGATGCCGGTATAGATAGAGAAATGTGTTTGAACGATACGATTCACTTAAACTCATCGGTATTACCGGATTCACAGAATTACTATACAATAACTTGGACGCCAGGAGCAGATATGAATAATAGTACGATTCCTAATCCAGTTTATAGCGGCAAGATTACACAGAATTTAAACGTGACTTACACAACACCCAATGGTTGTAGTGATGATGATAATGTATTGATTACCGTAAACAATGTAGACTTTTTACAACTAGATGGCGACCGAGCGATTTGCCCTGGCGATACGACTGGCTTAAGTGTGATTGGTGGTATCAGTTATGGTTGGAGTCCAGATTACTTTATTAGTAGTACGGGTAATGTATCAAGTGTTCAGGTTTATCCCGAAGCGACACAAGAGTATCAGGTGATTGGTTTAGATGCCAATGGTTGTTACGATACAGCCTATGCGAATGTGGTGGTTTACCCAAACTCCGTTTTAGATGCAGGAGATGATGTAACGATTTATCCTGGCGAAAGCGTGACGCTTTATGCCGATGGAAATGTTACCTTGTTTAATTGGTTTCCACCGAGTGGTTTGAGTAGCACAACGATTAAGAATCCGAATGCTCAACCGACAGCGACGACGAGATACTATGTAAATGCTCAGACCGAGAATGGTTGTCCAACGATGGACAGTGTGACGGTAATAGTAAGCAATGAGAGTTTGATAGATTTACCGAATGCGTTTTCACCAGGAAGTGGTACGAGTATCAACGATAAGTTGACGATAAAGCGCCGTGGTTTGGTAGAATTGAAGACTTGGAATATTTACAATCGTTGGGGTGAGCGTGTGTTTAACACGACTGATATCAATGATGGTTGGGATGGTCGCTTTAATGATAAGCCACAACCATTAGGTACGTATGTGTATGTGATAGAGGCTGTAACGAGCACAGGCAAGCGTTTCTACAAACAAGGAAATGTTACTCTCGTGAGATAAAAAAAATAACAAAACTTCTAAGCCGACTGATTAAAACAGTCGGCTTTTTTGTTTGTAACTAGTTTTGTCTAAATTAAATTTGCACAAAATATTTCAGGCATGCCAAAAAAAATAGCACCTTCAGCAAAGCAAAAAAGTAAATTAATATTACATGCAATCATTTTTGTGATAGCTAATGTATTGCTTTGGATATTTTTTGATAAAGGTGCTATGCGCGTTGATGTAGAAGGTTGGGCTTATCCTTGGCCATCTTGGATAACTGCGGCATGGGCATTAGCATTAATAGGACATTGGGCTGCTTTGTTCACTAATTATGATGACCCAGGTAACGAAGATTATTTGCGTCAAGCCAAAGGGTAAATCCTTTTTTTACTTTATCTTTAAGTAATGATGAAACGATTAAAATTAGTTGCGCTTTCTGCGTTTAGTTTTCTGGCAATTATTGCAATTGTTTTTTCTTCTTGTGAGAAACAAGATGTCAATTATGGTCCTACTACTTTTTATAAACCATGTGAAGATGTTATCTGTTTAAATGGTGGCACCTGTCATGATGGAGACTGTAATTGTCCGGTAGGTTTTGAAGGGACTAAATGTGGTATTCGTTCAATTGATAAGTTTATTGGCAATTATTCCGCATTTGATGAATGCTTTATGAATGCACAAGAGTCCTATGTTGCTGAAATTCAATCTGATTTTACACCGATTACCGAACTGACGTTAAAGGGTTTTTCACCTACATTTTGTCCGAATGACTTAACGGCTTATATCACTACTTCTAGTACAAATTTTAATATTCCGTTTCAGCAAACATGCGGAAACTATTATGTTTCTGGTGAAGGTAATATTAATGGTGATGTATTAAATGTAAACTTATCATTTCGTGATAGTTTAAATCACACAACAAGCAATTGTGATATTCTGTTGAATAAGCAGTAATTTTTCTGATTTTTTATATTAAGAGAAAGCAACGGTTTGCTTTATTGAACATCTGCTAGGGTGTATCTTTGCATTATGGTTGAAGCAAGAGAAGTACGCGCCCCACATGGCACAACATTAAATTGTAAAAACTGGATTACCGAGGCTGTTTATCGAATGATTCAAAACAATTTGGATCCCGATGTTGCAGAGCGACCGGATGAATTAATTGTTTATGGTGGCTTAGGAAAAGCAGCGCGAAACTGGCCTTCTTTTGAAAAAATATTAGAGATTCTAAAAGAAATTGAAGAAGATCAAACGTTATTAGTTCAAAGTGGAAAACCAGTAGGGGTTTTGCGAAGTCATAAAGATGCTCCCAAAGTATTGATTGCAAATTCTAACTTAGTTGGTAATTGGGCCAATTGGGAACACTTCAGAGAATTAGATGCCAAAGGTTTAATGATGTATGGTCAAATGACAGCGGGTTCATGGATATATATTGGTTCGCAAGGGATTGTTCAAGGAACGTATGAAACGTATTTAGCTTTAGCTGATCAACATTATAATGGAACATTGAAAGGTACCTTGAATGTAACCGCGGGTCTTGGTGGAATGGGCGGTGCCCAACCGTTAGCCATCACAATGAACGAAGGTGTTTGTTTGGCAGCAGAGGTTGAAGAATGGAGGATTCAAAAGCGGGTAGAAACTCGTTATATAGATAAAATGTTTCATGATATTGATGAAGCAATAGATGAAGCAGTTAAAGCAAAAGAAAGTAATCAAGCTGTTTCTATTGGCGTAGTTTGTAATGCAGTTGACTTATTAGAAAGATTAATTGAAAGAAATATTACACCCGATACTCTTACCGATCAAACATCGGCTCATGATGAATTGATAGGATATTATCCTGAAGGAATGAGCGTGGCAGAAGCAAATACATTGCGTGATGCTAATCCTGCAGAGTACGAAAAATTATCGTTGGATACTATGGCGCATCATGTCAATTTGATGTTGGAACTTCAAAAAAGAGGAGCCATTACTTTCGACTACGGAAATAATTTGCGCGGACAAGCCAAAGATAAAAGAGGTGTTGAGAACGCGTTCGCGTTCCCTGGATTTGTTCCCGCCTATATTCGTCCACTTTTTTGTGAAGGGAAAGGGCCTTTTCGTTGGGTTGCTTTAAGCGGAGATCCTGAAGATATTTATAAAACGGACGAAGCATTAAAAGAATTATTCCCTGAGAATAAAGGATTGCTTCGTTGGTTAGAAATGGCAAAAGAAAAAATTGCTTTCCAAGGTTTACCTAGTCGTATTTGTTGGTTAGGAATGGGAGAGCGCGAAAAAGCAGGCTTGAAGTTTAATGAAATGGTGCGCAATGGTGAATTAAAAGCACCAATAGTCATTGGTAGAGATCATTTGGATTGTGGTTCAGTTGCTTCTCCTAATCGCGAAACAGAAGCTATGAAAGATGGTAGCGATGCGGTTGCGGATTGGCCTATTTTGAATGCACTTATTAATACAGCTGGTGGTGCTAGCTGGGTTAGTTTCCATCATGGTGGTGGAGTTGGTATGGGTTATAGTTTACATGCCGGAATGGTTATCGTAGCAGACGGAACCGAAGATGCTGATATTCGATTAAAAAGAGTGCTACACAATGACCCCGCAATGGGCGTTTTGCGGCATACTGATGCCGGATATGATAAAGCTACTGAATGGGCAGAGAAGTTTGGTTTGAAGGTGTGGTAACAATAATTAATGAAAACCCTTTCTAATCACACACTAGTTTACGATAAAGATTGTCCATTATGTGATTGGTATACTAGTATTTTTCTGAAGTATAATTTATTAGATTCAGAAGGGAGGAAAGATTTTGGGCAGGTAATAGAGGATAATCAGTTTGAATTTGATGTTGCAAAAGCAAAGAATAAAATTGCCTTAGTCAATCGGGAAAATGGCGTGGTGACTTATGGTATTGATAGTATGCTCAAGGTTCTTGGACATCGTTTTTTGTCGGTACGAGTTTTAGGAAGATTTGCGCCTATTTATTGGTTTTTAACCCAGCTATATAATTTCATTACGTACAATAGAAAAATTGTTATTGCTTCTGACTGTAATAAACTTGGAAGTTGTGTGCCATCTCGTAATGTTTTTTGGCGCGTTTTTTTTATCATCTTTTGTGGAATCATGACTACTTTGATTGTGGATTCCTACTTTTTTTCACGACTCAATGAATATTATATTGGAACACGTATTATCACGGACGCGCTGATATTTATTGCGCAGTTGGCTTTTCAATATATCATGTGCTTAATAATAAAAGAAAATAATATTTACGATTATTTAGGGCAGGTAGCTTTTGTTTCGTTTTTAGGAGCGCTGCTCTTATTGGGATTTTCTATAGGACTAAGTATTTTTTCTTGGGTTGGATTTGAAATACAATTTCTAGAAGTTCTTTGCTACGGCGTAGTAGCCGCTTTTATGTTTTTTGAGCACAAACGCCGAGTGAATGTAGCAGGGCATAATGCTTTGCTCAGTTGGACTTGGGTATTATTCAGACTTCTAGTCTATCCATTTGCATTTAGCTTATTTTAAATTAGTAAGAAGCTGGAAGGGCTAATTTCTTATTTATACTAAATTCTATTTCTTGAACCAATCGTCTTGGCTGAATGTTACCGGCGGCTTGTTATTATTCGGGAAGGTTTTAGTTGCCCACTCGTCGCATAATCCATTACCGAAATCTATAGTGGCTAGGAGATTATTTTTATCATCATAATATTCTATAATTCCTTGTACAATCCATTGGCAACCGCTTACCTTAACCATGGGTGATACTATTACTTTGGTGTACTTTTTTGTCTTTTTAGATTTGCCTTTCAGGCTTTTTATTGTAGAACTTCCGTTTTTATTTAAGGAACCTTGACCTCCGGTTTGAAACTCAAAAGTTGCCTCTAAAACACCATTAACTATATATTCCATCGTACCAGCTTCATAATAATTATCAGTAGTAGCTTTTATTAAACCGATTGAATTGGTCTTAAAACCAGCCTTTGACAAAGTAATTGTTTCTTCTTCTTCCACAATTTCGCTTAAAAAGTCGTCAGCGTTTACTGTATCTTTTTTACAAGATACAAACCCCAATGCTAGTGCTAATAAGGCGATGGATAATAATTTGCTGCTTGTTTTCATTTCTTAATTAATTTATAGTTCAATGTAATTCTGTTTGATAGACTGATAATAATTTCTAATTTACGACATTTTTTTAATCCAATAGTAAAGATTGAATTCAGGCTTACTAATTTGGATTTTTAATTCTTCGAATAAATCAATTTTACTTACATCTTGCATTCGTTTTTGTTGGATAAGTTGATACGCCTTTTCGGTAAGCAAGATGATTTTTTTATCCGAAGATTTCTCAATAAATGAATGGTGCTTATTAATTATTTCGCCTAGCTCATTAATCCCTTCTCCAGTTGTGGCTACAGATTTCACAACGGGCGTTTCCCAATCTGTGGCTTTAGAATGAGCCAGTGTCTTTAAGTTTTTTACAAATTCTGATGCGTTCGGTCGGTCGCTTTTATTTACCACAAATATATCGGCTATTTCCATGACACCTGATTTCATGGTTTGTACCTCATCGCCAGCTTCTGGAACTACAGTTACAATGGTAGTATCCGCAATGCCAGCAATTTCAACTTCGCTCTGACCAACACCAACGGTTTCTATGATGATATAATCGAAATTGGCCGAACGCACAACATCGGTAATCTCGATAATTTTGGCATTCAGACCACCTAATGAACCACGACTGGCCATTGACCGAATAAAAACATTTTCATTTAGATAAAAATCATTCATTCGAATTCGATCGCCCAGCAGTGCTCCATAATTAAAAGGAGAGGAGGGGTCTACAGATAAAACAGCCACCCGTTTATTTTGATCTGTCCAATGTTTAAGTAAGGCATTTACTAGTGTGCTTTTTCCTGCGCCAGGAGGTCCGGTAAGTCCAATGACTTTTGTATTCAGGTTCGGCGTGAGCTGCATCAATAAATCATAATGACCATCAAGTTCATTTTCGACTATAGTAATAGCCTTAGCAAGTTCTTTGGTTTTGCCTTGAGCAATTGCGTCAATTAAATTTGTAGGGTGTGCCACAATAATTAACGAAATTAAGAGTTAATATTAAGGAATAAAATTAATTTACTTATTGCTTGAAACTTCCTAAGCCCATTTTCCAGTTTTTAAATTGGTTTCCACATCAGGGATTTGCTTTTGTGGCTTGTTTGGTCTTTGTTATTGGTTTATTGGTCGGAAGAGCCATGGTGAGCATTGGCATGATGCTCTTGATTGGCAATGCTATTATTAATCTTGGCGTTCGTGATACATTTCAATCATTTTGGAGAGATCGAAGCTCGCTAATTCTTGTAGGCATTTTTCTGTTATATGGGGTTACTTTTTTTTGGAGTGCGAACCAAGCATATTATGCAAGCAGAATGCAACTTATGTTGCCTTTTTTAGCATTACCCATTGTAATGCATTCTATTCAATGGAATAAGAGATGGTTTGAATATATTTTAATGGCGTTTATTGGTGTTTGTGTGTTAGGTTCTGTTTGGAGTCTTTCGCAATATTGGCAACATATGGATGCTTTTAATGAGGCTTATGGAGCTTCTAAAAGTATTCCCACTCCTTTTATGAATGATCATATTCGATTTGGAGTCACCGTGGTAGTTGGTATTAGCTTCTGTTTACAATTCATAAAAGATAAAATTTATCCATTGGTTTTTGCTGTGCTTTCTTTTTTTCTCATTGCCTATTTACACATTTTGGCTAGCAAAACTGCCTTGTTAGCGCTTTATATAATCGTTCTTTATGAGATAGTAATTTTAATAGTGTCAAGAAAAAAAATTAAACTTGGACTTTCAATTTTGTTTGTTCTACTAATTACACCCGTTTTGTTTTTTCACACAAGTGATACGTTTAAAAATAAATTGTATTACACCGAGTACGCTTTTTATGAAATGTTGAATGACAATTCTCAAACCAATGTAAGTGATGAAGGTCGAGTAGTATCTTATCGTACTTCTTGGGATGTAATAAAGAAAAATGTATTGGTCGGGGTAGGAGCAGGAGATGGATTTGATGAAATGAAAAAGGCGTATCAAGATCAAGGGATATCAACTGAGAAAGTTCTTTATCCGCACAACCAATTTCTTTACGTTGCATTAATATCTGGAACGATTGGGTTGTTGTTGTTTTTGTTTTTCTGTATTGTACTTATTAAAGAAAATTGGAAAAAGTCTTCATGGCTTTCTTCTTTTATCTTGATTTTTTTAATCCCGCTACTGGTTGAAGCTTTTTTTAATACCCAGTATGGTGTTGCCATTTTCGTTTTCTTTTTCATGTTAGTGCGTAGAAAATATTTGTTATCGAAGGATTAGTTTTAACCTTTTTATAAAGCCAGCAATCACTATTTTTGAATAACAGTTATGACTCGTTTTTTACCCATATTTCCTTTGAATATCGTTGTGTTTCCTGGTGAAGCACTCAATCTTCATATTTTTGAGGATCGATATAAACAGCTGGTGCTCGAATGTTTTGAACAGAAAAAAGAGTTTGGAATTCCAACGGTGATAAACGGTCAAATGAAGGAGCTGGGCACCAAAGTAAAAATCTTATCCATAGATAAAGAATACGAAGATGGTAAAATGGATATTAAGACCCAGGGCATTTCCACATTTAGAGTATTAGAAACGATTACTAACGTTCCGGATAAATTGTATCAAGGTGCTATTGTGAGTAATATCGAAACGGAGTATTACGATGGTTTTAAGTCTAAAATGAAAGTGATTATGAAAGAAATAGAAATGTTTCATGGATTGCTTAATATCAAAAAAGATTATAATATCCCCTTTGAAGAATTAACGGCTTATCATATTGCGCACCATATTGGATTAAATATAGAAGAAGAATATGATGTTTTGCGCATGCCCAAAGAAAGTCAGCGACAAGAGTATATTTTACGACATTTACGAAAAGTATTACCTACCGTGCATGAGTTAAATAATCTTCAGAAACGTATCCAATTGAATGGTCATTATAAACACTTATCTTTAGACGATTAAATCAACACTCACATGGCTTCTGTACACTTTTGCTTGGATTTTGGAAACACTAGAAAAAAACTTGGATATTTTCAAGGAGACAAACTAATTAATGAAATAGTTCTAAGGGATAATTATCAGGAGCATATTTCGGAATTGTTAGAATACTATAAACCTGAGTCTTGCATTTTATCTAGTGTGGTGGATCATGAAATTTCTTTGCATGAATTGCTGAGTGAACGGACTAAATTTATTTTATTAGATCATACCACACCGCTTCCATTTTTAAATGCTTATGGTTCGCCAAAAACATTAGGGAATGATCGCTTGGCGCTAGTGGCTGGTTTGAAGCAATATTATCCTGATAAAAATAGCATTGCGATTAGCGTGGGTACTTGTATTACCTATAATTTTCTGGCTGCAAATCATGCTTTTCGAGGTGGTGCTATATCGCCGGGAGTGCATATGCGCCTAAAAAGCATGAATGATTATACTGACCAGTTGCCGTTAGTGGATGACAGAGGTTACGATGCTATTTTGGGCTTCGATACCGAAACTTCTATTCGCAGTGGTGCTGTAAACGGTGCGGCCGCCGAAATTGATGGAATGATCAATCGCTACCGAGAAGAGTATGGTGAAATTAACGCAGTTTTAACTGGAGGTGATACCCGCTACTTTGCTCGTAGATTAAAAAACGAGATATTTGCCGACCAATATTTTACACTAAAAGGGCTTTACGCCATATTAATACACAATGTATAAAATCAAATTATTTATCCTGGTTCTTGTATTGGGAAGTGGTCAACTGCTAGCTCAAGAAAATTCACCCTATTCGAGATATGGAATTGGTTTGTTACAACAAACTGAGAATGTTGCTAATCGGGGTATGGGAGGAACTTCTATCGCGGATAGAAGCAGAATATTAATCAACCCTTCTAATCCTTCTTCATACTCTGCGCTTCGCCTAACTTCCTATCAATTAGGTTTGGCAGGATCTTCATTTAATGTAAGAAGCAATAATACTTCAAACCGCACGGGTGGATTTGGATTGAGTTACGTAAACCTTGCATTTCCTGTATCCAAGCACACTGCTTTTAGTTTTGGTTTATTACCGTTCTCAAGAGTGAATTATGGTATGCGAGCCGAAGATTCTATTCCGAATATTTCAAGAGTGCAATATGATTATTTTGGTTTAGGCAGTATTCAAAAAGTTTATCTAGGGGCTGCACATGAGTACAAAGGATTTTCTATTGGATTTAATGCGGGTTATGTTTTTGGTAATTTTCAAAACAATGTTTCAGAAGCATTTACAGATTCACTAAATATTCTTAATTCTGATATTCTACGAAGAACAGTTCTTAGCGGTGTCGTTTGGGATATTGGAGCTTCCTATCATCATAAATTCAAAAAAGAAAAGTATGCGAATGTGGCGCTTACTTTTTCTAACCAAATGAATATGAATACGACTTCAGATCGCTATTGGTTTTCAGCTATTGGTGATATTAATTCTGGATTATATAGTTACCGAGTGGATAGTGTTGTAGGAAAAAAAGGGAAAACAATTTTGCCTTCTAAGTTAGGCGCTGGCTTGCAATTTGGTGATGGTGATTATTGGAAAGTAGGCATTGATTACAGACAGTCAGATTGGTCTCAATATAGATCTTTTGATGTTGCAGATTCGTTTGCATCATCTTCTTCTATTCGTTTTGGTGGAGAATTTACGCCGGACGTGAATGATAAATTTAATGTTTGGAAAAGAGTCGCTTATCGATTTGGTGGTTACTACAGCAATGACCCTTTACAACTTAATGGTACGCAACTCAACTCTGCCGGTTTGACTTTTGGTTTGGGGTATCCCATTCGTAGAACATTATTGAGTATTGGACAATTAAATGCTGCCCTTGAATTAGGAAGAAGAGGCACCTTGGATAATGGATTGGTGCAAGAAAACTATACACGATTTTCTATAGGCGTAACAGTGAATGATCGCTGGTTCTTGAAGCGTAGGTATGACTAGGTTCTTCATTTCTTTTTTGATTATCTCACTTTTCTTGTCTTCTTGCAAAGAAGATCCAATATCGTTGGATACGATTCGAAAGATGCATGAAGCAAAACAAGAACGAGGAGAGGATGTTACGATTTTGTATAGCGAAAACGGTTACACCAAGGCAAAGCTTTTTGCTCATAGTTTTTATCAGAAAAATGATATTAAGCCCCCTTTTGTAGAAATGAAAGATGGCCTTCGCGTTGATTTCTTTGATAACCTATCAAATATTACCAGCACGCTGACGGCAAAGTATGGACGTTACTTTGAGTCCAAAGGAAATGTATTAGTGAAAGACAGTGTTGTTGTCAGAAATGACAAAGGCGAAACCTTACATACCGAAGAACTTATCTGGAACGAAAAGATGGGTAAGTTTTTTACTGATAAACAGGTAAAAGTCAATACGCCGACACAAATCATTTTTGGAGATGGGTTGGAAGCTAACCAAGATTTTTCAGTGTATGAAATTAAAAATGTCAAGGGTACCATTTTAGTTGATAAAAATCGAGTTCCAACTATGAATTAAGCCTTTGCTGTTGCAAACAATTACATCCTAATAATAAAATAGCGGGCTGAAAAATTCGTGGGTCGTAGTCCTTTTAATAAATTTGCGCCCAAATACAATTAGAAATATGAAAGTAACAGTAGTAGGCGCAGGAGCCGTAGGCACAACATGTGCAGATAACATCGCTAGAAAGCAAATTTGTGATGAATTGGTTTTGGTGGATATTAAAGAAGGATATGCCGAAGGAAAGGCTATGGATTTAAATCAAACCGCTCAGATTGAAGGTTTTGATACTACTATCGTAGGAACGACAGGTGATTACACTAAAACTGCTGGTAGCTCAGTAGCTGTTGTAACTTCAGGAATTCCTCGTAAGCCAGGTATGACTCGTGCAGAATTAATTGGTATCAATGCAGGTATCGTTAAAGATGTTACTAGTAATATTTTGAAGCATTCGCCAGATTGTATTTTTATTATAATTTCTAATCCAATGGATACTATGACGTATTTAACGTTGAAGTCTACTGGCTTGCCAAAGAATCGAGTAATTGGAATGGGGGGTATTTTGGATAGTGCACGATTCCGTTACAGAATTAGCGAGGCTATGAATTGTTCACCTAATGATTTGCAGGCAACTGTAATTGGTGGTCATGGCGATAAAACAATGATTCCATTGACACGTCTGGCTACTTATGGTGGATTGCCCATTGGTAATTTCTTAAGTGAAGATGAAATGAAAGATGTTGCTGGAAAAACGATGGTTGGCGGTGCAACGCTAACCGGTTTATTAGGCACAAGTGCTTGGTATGCTCCTGGAGCTGCGGGTGCTATGCTCACGGAAGCAATCGTGCGCGATGAAAAAAGAATTATGCCATGTTGTGTTTCTTTAGAAGGGGAATATGATGAAAACGATATTTGTATCGGCGTGCCAGTAGTGATAGGTAAAAACGGTTGGGAAAAAATCGTTGATTATGATTTGAATGATGAAGAAAAAGGATTGTTTAAGGCTTCTGCAGAAGCTGTTCGCACAATGAACGAATCCTTGAAAGAACTTGAAGTTCTTTAGATTTATAAAAGTTAAGCTTTAAAAAAGCGTTACTCTCCTTTAGAGTAGCGCTTTTTTTATGAAAAAAACTTATCTTAGGTCGGTATGAGATTATTAATTCTAACCTTATTTTCTTTAATGTTGATCCCTGTTTTTAGCATCGCACAAATTGGCGGTAAAAACATGAATCGCATGAATACCTTACTAAAAATTCATGGTGGTGATAATGCGGCACCGCTTTCGTATCAAGTGAGTTCTGGTTTTATAGAACAAAAAGTTGCTGGTTATACGGATCATTATACCATTGATAATATTAAAAAAATAGTAGTGAACGATGGAGACGAAGGAAGTACGGTGCAGTTTATTTGTGGTGATGAGGATGATTGTATAAGTCACACTTCTCCAAACTATGAAGGAACAAATCTGCCAAGCTTAACCTATTTTTTTACAACTAAAAATGCAGCCAATGAATTCGCTAGGCTGGCTGATGAAATTATCAGAAAAGATTTTAATAAGAAACCGTATTTGGTTCTCACGATTGATATCCCAGTTTCTATCCCCAATTTGGATGATGAAAAAGAGGAAGTTATTAAAACTAAAACTGAACCAATCAGAAAAGAACCAGTAAAGAAAGAAGTCGTCAAAAAGAAAAATCATCTGAGCTTGGATGCTTATAATGATCAAGGTGAAGTAGATTTTATAAAGACCTTATCAAAATTTGGACAGCAGTTAATGCAAATTCATACGTTGGCGGAACAAGGTCAACTCAATAAATTAAAAACAGGTCAGGTCGAAGGAGTTTACCAATCACGAATAAAATTGCCCAAAGCCAAAAAAAATTATATCAATCAATTCAAAGGAGCAGATTGTTTCATAGCAGAGTTTGGGACTAAGAAGTATTACGAGGATTTAGAAGAATTATATCTTGAGATAAAAGATGAAATTGAAGAAACATTACCCGAAGAGTACGAGCCAATTGATATGGCCTATGAAGAGATGTATGAAAATAGCGATGATGAAGTATTTCATACAGAATATTACAGCGCACAAAATGCTAACAAACCTTCAATTGTAATACGAATTGCACCTGATGGTAAGCGGAATACCTTATTTTTGAGAGTAGGGAAGAAATAATCATCTGCTAAACCTCTAAACCTATGCGCAAAGAAATAATTGCATCCTTAATTGAAAAATGGAATGCTAAATCAATTGAAGATCTAGGACCTTATTTCGACGATCATGTTGAGTTACGCTCAACGAATGTTTTACGATTGTTTCCGGATTCTAATGGTGTATTAAAAGGTGTCCAAAAAGTGCTGAATTACTTTGAAGTAATTGTAGAAAAAATTCCAAATTTTATTGTAGAATGTGAAACCGTTGTAGAATTTGATGATTCCATTATTATTAATTCTAAGACAACTGATGGACTCTTAGATTTTCACGTGCAGTATTATTTTGATCGCAAAAATAAAATCACGTTGATTAAATCTGACCTTTCTGAGAAATTCTAACTATTTCACTTGTACTCGAATTCCTTCGCTGTGACTACTAAATTCAGGAGCATACATGCACTGAATGGTGGTTATGCCATTGCTGTAATCTCCTCGCAGGGTAGTAAACATTGGATACTCGAACACATAAGTTCCAGGTCTTAAATTGTCAAAGAAAAATTGTGTAGAGGCATCTTTTGTACTCTCGTAATAGCCCAATCCATTTTGATATTTATAATTACTCAGCACATTCGTTGGCTCAAAACAAGCGCCTCGCATATCTTTCATATGCACAAATTCCATCCGACGATCTACGCGCAATTCGATACGTATTTTTACTTTATCACCGACAGTTAATTGTTGCCCATCTTTTACTAACACGAGTTCATCTCCTCGGTCTCCCTGCACTACTTTATAAACTTGTTTTTTGAGACTCAGTGGTGTTTCTGATTCGGTAATTTTATCTAATTGCTCAAAATACTGCCAATATACAGCACCCCAAGTAGTACCTACTTTTTTATCTGATTTTACGCTAACTTCTATATTGCCCATTTCAGGTTTTACCTCTTTTTGATTAAATGAGAATTTAGTGTAACCGGTGCCAGCTTCTTGCTTATAATCGGAGAGATTGATTTTCTTGGAGCCTAATTTCATTCTTACATCGGGCTCAGCGCCTAGCCAATCTGCACCGCCTAATAGCAGAGCATAACAAGCATCGGCTGTGGCTTTGGTTGTTTTCCATTGCGTCGTTTGTTTTTGTTTTAAGAGCCAAATACGTAGTTCATCTACTTCATCAATCTGATCTTTAGGTAGTGCTTTTTGTGCACTCAAATTTGGGATTTCTCTAAACGCCTCAATCAATAAACTATGCGCTTCAATAGGCGCAGAATGCCACCAATACGACCCCTGATTAAGCTCTTTCCAATACATTCCCATTTCTTCTTTATGAATGGCATTTTGTCGCAAGGCCTCCATGATATTTTCAGCAGTTGGTTTTTCATCATATCGATTCATGGCTAAGGCCAGCATTCCTTGCATGTATTTATTCTGTTTGTTCCAATGTTTTTTACCTTGTTTTTTGTAATAGTTAAATGCTACTTTGTTTACGGTACTAATTTTTCTGTTCTGAAAAAATGAGCGCATATATAAATATTGAATTTGGGTATATCCAATATTTTGGTTTTTCAAAAGACCTTTTTTTACTAGATATAAATAGTCTTCACGGATTCGGGAATCTAGATAAGGAATCGCTCGATTTAAAATATTTTGAATTTTTTCATTATTCTTAGCATCAGCTAAACCTAACTTTTGCAAACGGGCAATACCCGTAATAATATATTGGGTGATAAATCGATTGTCTCGCATACCTTTGAACCAAGCAAAGCCACCATTAGACGTTTGGAGTTTTTCTAGTTTTTTCAATGTCAAAGCAAGTTCTTTACTCATTCGATTTACATTAAATAAGTTGGCAATTAGTTTTTTCTGTGCCGTTTCGTTTTCTGCTTCAAAAACCCAGGGTGTTTCTTGCAACAAGGCACTTTTTAGCTCTTGGTTTTTTTCTAAGTTAGAAAGTAAAGCGGCAGTATCTTTTTCTTTCCACTCCGAGAATATTTTGTTGATACGCGGTGAGCTATTAGCAATATGACTCGCCAATGCATTCGCGTAATATCGATTGAATGTTTGTTCACTGCATTCATACGGATAATCCGTAAGATAGGGTAGTGCTTGCACTGCATACCAAGCCGGATTCGCTGTGTATTCTACCGTAAGTTTATGATGCTTTAATGTGCTAGACTTGCCACTATTAATTAGTTTGTCCAGTTTAAAATTTCTTGTTGTATTGGCTCTTACTGGTAATGGAATCGTCTCAGTTACTAACATAGAATTTAGTAATAGCGGAATACTCTTTTGTTCGCCATCGCTAAATCCATCAGCCTGAGCTACAATGCGAACAATTACTGGATCTGTAAAAGCTTCAGGAATAGCAAGGTTCCAAGTGATTTCTTTGCTTTTACCTGCCTCAATATCAAAAGATAATTCATTGTAGGCATTACTAAAGAAACCATCAATATTCTCATTGGTTTTGGCATTAATAATTTGTAGTCGTGCGGTACCATTGAGATTTTTATCTGATAGATTAGAAACTTTGGTGCTATAAATCATTTTATCACTCTCGCGCATAAAACGAGGATGATTCGGTGTAAGCATCAATTGTTTTTGAGTAACCAGCGTTTTTTCCAAGGAGCCAGTTTGCATATCAGTGGTATGGGCAAATGTTTTTACATTCCAACGGGTCAGTGCTTCAGGAGCGGTGAAGGATAAAATAATATCACCATTCTGATCGGTTTTTAGGTCAGGAAAGAAGAAAGCAGTTTCGCTCATATTGGTTCTGACTTTTACATCGTTTAATTGCTGTTCTTCGCCAATGGAGTTGGATTGTTTATCCTCGGACTTTTCGTATTTGTTTCCTCTAAATACTCTGAAATCGTCCGCTTCGCCTTCATTTCTATTCGCTCCTGCCGAATTACTAACAGCGGGCATCGATTTAGATTTTCTCATTCTTCGAGGAGCAGAAGGAGCTGCTTCTGCGGCGTCTAATGAATATGAGCCGGCTGCTGATCTTATTTCACGATTACCGCCAATTCGACCAAAGTAGTTCACGTTACCATATCCATTGTTCGTTAATCCATACATATTCAATTGCGGATATTGCCTGTATTTATCACCTCTTATAGATCGAGGTCCTTTATAAAGTGTTTTACTCAAGCCAGTTCCAAATGCACGTGTATTCCAATTTACTGTTGTGTAATTACTTCCAAATAGTTTTAACGAACTCCAATAGTTTTTTGCAAAAGCATCTAAGGAGGCGTCATACATGGTGGCCAATAACTCGGCACTCACTTTCTCTTTTTCGTTTCCACTAATTTTTATTTTCCATTCTTGCTGGCTTCCTGGTAATATTTTGTCTCTAAAAGTTTCGTAGGTAAGCTTTAAGTTTTTATTACTCCAAGGAACCGAAACCACTACGTTTTTAGAATACAAACGGTTGTTACGAACTGTAAAATAATTAGCTGAAAAACCACCGCGATCTTTTTCGGATATCGCAAACTGTTCTGTTTTTTGATCCCAAGCATGGGAAATATTGCCTTGTCGTGAAATGCTCTTATTAATGTATGCATTGCGAAAGGCAGAAACAATACTCAAATTCGTTTGGTCACCGGGTTGCACACTGGCGTCAGATAAGTTTGTGAATAATGCTTCGTTGCTTACCGCTTTTGTTCTGCTGGTATTCACCATGCGCACTACTTTTTTCTCCTCTATCAAGTTGTTGTCTTTATCACGGGCCGTTGCTTTTATGAGATAATAACCTTCATTGGGTGCAATTTTTTGTAAAAAGGTTCTTTCATTTTCTTTCGTTCGAATGTTTTTTTGCCAAACGGTTTTACCTTCTGCCCAAAAGAGTGGCTTACTTTCATTTTTATATTCATAGTCCGGAAAGTATTTTGCAAAGTCTGATTGACTTAGCAGGTTTTGCTTTGGTACTTGCCACATTCTTTTTTTCAAAAAGCGTTCGGGAGCTGTCAGTTTTATAAATTCTATTTTCACATCGGTTGCTGTGAATTTTCCCTGAATATTAGTTGTTTGAACTTTAATGCTATTAAATTTATTAAAATCACTTTGGCTAGGCGCGCCAATACTTAATAATAATGATTCTTTTGAAATTGCATAACTTTTATCACCACTTCGTACTTCTCCATTTACATCCGTTACATCGGCATGAACGGCAAAGTCATAAAACGGTTTAGTGCGTTGGTCTATATTTTCATCGCCTTCGGCTAAAAAGGTAACACTGAATTTTCCATCTGCATCCGTTGTGGTTTCACCCTGTGTCATTACGATTTCATTTGAGTTTCTATTAAATCCTCCCCAACGATAATAACACCAATAATATGGCCAACGCACGTTGCGTTTTACAATGTATTTCACTTTGGCGCCCTCAATTGAATTGCCGGCATATGCTTTGGCATTTCCGCTGACTGTAATTTGATCACCCAGTTTCACATTTTGATTTAGCTTATCCATTGTTACTTCAAACTTGGGTCGTTTATATTCTTCTACTCTAATTTGTTTTTGTCCTTTTCGAGTGTACAATGTAAATCGTCCATTCAGCAAACCTTCTGGCGCAGTAAAGGTTCCATTTATGGAACCGAAATTATTAGTCGTAAGTGTTTGTTTTTTTACTTCTTTATAATTTGCATCTTTTAGAATAATGTCAATTTTCTTACCGGATAATACTTGATGCTTTTGACGGTTGCCGGCTGATTGAACAAATATTCCTTTGAAATAGATTGTTTGGCCTGGTCTGTAAATGGCCCGGTCTGTAAATAAGTGTAGTGTGTTTTTATCTTTAGGAGTATAGCTACGATTTGAATTAAAGGCGCCGCGGATATAAAGTTGTTGACCTTGATGTTCTATTTCGATATCATAGCGTCTGTAGTTATAGTTTTTGCTAGTCACATAGTTTATTCGCCCTTCAGCATCACTTAGTTTGCTGTCTACTTTAGTGCTGACGTTTCTTCGTTTGTTGTAATCGTATTCAGAAATATAGCGCGTAACACGAGCACCATTAATCGGTTGCCCCGTGGAGCGATTGACAACATAAAGTACATTGCCATTGTCTACACCATTTACCACATAGCTTAAATCATTGGTTTGAAACAAAGAAAAACTTACGGGCGATTTGGACTGGCTAAATGTTGGGTCGCCTGAGGCGATTATGGCGTAATGACCTTGTGATAACTTATCAATTTTAATTTCAGTTTCATGAGCGTCATACTTTTTAAGATTTTTCCAAGCGGATTTGTTTAGTGCAAGGTTCCATTCTTTTACTGATTTGCCACGAGGAATAGTTTTATTAGCTCTTGAATCTGTTTCTCTTTTTTTAAATTGTTCCGGGCTAAGCGGAATTATTTTAAAATAAACGTTGTCAATATTTCTAAAATTCAGTTTGCCCAAAATATTCTTGCCGGCTACATCGGCTTTTTCTGTGGTTAGCCTAAGTTCTTTTTTCTTTACATTTTGAATTAGTCGTTTTGCCGCAGTAAACTCTATACTTTCCTTATATTGTTCTACAATATCTTCTGCATGTTCTACAGCACTTGCTTTATTTGTAGATTGTAGTTCGTTGGCCAATTGTAATATTGGTTTTGCGGTAGCTAATCTGTTAGGATATTTATTGTAAAGCTCTTGAAGTGCTGCTATATATTTATCACGACCTTTTGAACCGTCAAAATTATTTTTTACAAATAATAATCTTTTGGCTTCTAAATCAATAAGGGCATCTTCTTTTGTGTCATTTAAATGAAAACGCGTTGCCAATTGTAAATAACTTAATGCTACGTATTTAGTGGAGTAATCATCCTTAGTCTTAAAAACATGAGAAGCAAATTCATCGGCCGGAGCAAAAGCCTTTGGGCTTTTTAGTTTGAAATAGTAGGATGCTTTTGTGATATCAATTTCATTGTTTTGGTAATAGTCGATGGCTCGATGAACTAATACATCAAAAAGTGTTGGCCTAAGGGTTGCTGTGTTTTTACCTTTTTGTATTAATTCTGGAAACTGAGTGGTTTTATATTCTTTCAGTCCTTTTGTGTTTTCTAAAGAAGCATCATATTGTTCTTGAATTTTATTAAAAAATAATTGAGGTGTCCAGGTTTCTATATCGGCTGGAAATTTTAGATCACGAGAATCAGCCACTTCTGTTCTTTTATAAATTTTATAACGATTGTTTTGATAATAAGAATGATATAAAGAAGCAATCATAGAATGCATGATATTTTTTTCAGGAAAACGAAGGCCGCGAATTTCTTTTTCAAAATCCTGAATCGTATTCACTTTATCTTTCTCGTCTCGCTGTGCGATAGAATTGCGTAACAGAATCAGTGACTTAATGGTTTGTTCGGTATTTTTTTCTTTTTTGGCAGTTGCCATAACCTGCCGAATGATTTTTTCAGCATCCTGGGACTTTTGGTTTTTAGTTAACTCAGCGACTTTCTGCCATTGCGTTTCATAATAATTGGATTGAGCAATACTACTTAGTGAAATAAGGATGGCGCTTAGTATCAATAGAGACTTCTTCATGCTATCAAGATGTTTTTTGAATGAATTTCCATAAAAATACATTCTATCTGATTAGCAATAACAAAATGTTTAAATTTGCGCACCACGTGCAAGCAGTACAGCAAAACATATCACTGAAAACAATGAATACCTTTGGGATAGATGCCCAGGCAAATTACTTCGCATCATTTTCCTCAAAACAAGAATTAATAGAGCTATTGAATAGTGATTTATACCGCTCAGAAAAACATATGGTATTGGGCGGTGGTAGTAATGTGCTTTTTACCCAAGATGTTAAAGCGCTGGTACTAAAAAATGAAATTTACGGAAAAGAAATTATTAAAGAAGATAACGATTTTGCTTGGGTGAAATTTGGCGCAGGCGAGCCTTGGCACGATTGTGTGTTATGGGCCATCGAACAGAATTTAGGTGGGATAGAAAATCTCTCCCTGATTCCGGGAACCTGTGGCGCAGCTCCTATGCAAAATATTGGGGCCTATGGTGTAGAAATAAAATCTGTTATTGACACCGTAGAAGCTGTTGAGAAATCAAGCGGAAGCGTAAAAGAGTTTACTAATGGGGAATGTGAGTTTGGTTATCGTGAAAGTATTTTCAAGCATTCGCTTAAGGATAAATTTATTATTTCACAGGTTACCTTGAAATTATCAAAACGACATACGTTGCAATTATCGTATGGAGCAATTCGTAATGAGTTAGCAGCAAGAAAAATAAAAGAGCCCTCCATTCAGGATGTATCTAATGTGGTAATTTCAATTCGTGAAAGTAAATTGCCCAATCCCAAGGAGATAGGAAATGCAGGTAGTTTTTTTAAGAACCCGGTAGTAACGATAGATGTTTTTAAAAGTATTCAGGCGGATTATCAAGACATTCCGTTTTATGAACAAGAAGATGGAATTAAAATTCCAGCAGGTTGGCTGATAGAACAAGCCGGTTGGAAAGGTTTCACCGATGGCGAAATCGGAGTGCACAAAAAACAGGCACTTGTACTGGTGAATTATGGAAATGGTAATGGATTGGACATTTACAACTTAAGTGAACAAATTATTAGTGACGTTAGAATCCGCTATGGCATTGATTTACAGCGCGAAGTGAATATATTATAAGGCTGTTAGTAAATAAAAAGAAAACGCCTTAAAGACCACAGTATTTTTACCCTATGTCGTTTAAGAGACTTGTACTTTTACTTCTTTCTTTTACTCCCGTATTGACTTATGGGCAATACACTAAAATTAGAAATGGAGTTTGGAAAGGTACAGCCAGTTATTACCACAACATGTTTGAAGGCAGGAAAACTGCCAATGGTGAAATTTTCCGCCAGAAAAAATTAACTGGAGCCAATAACTTTTTAAAGTTAGGTACAAGAGTACGAGTCACCAATTTAAAAAATGGTAGATCCATTGTTGTTAAAATCAATGATCGAATGAATAAGCGGATGAAACGTTTAATTGACCTTTCAAGAGAAAGTGCAAGACAATTGGGTTTTATACATGCCGGTCTGACTCAGGTGAGAATGGAAATCATAGGATCTTCAAATAACAAAATGATTGCCCAAAAAAAGAAGCCTGCGAGGACAAAAAAAATACCGTATGTAACTCAAAAGAAAATTGCTTATCAGCCACCGAAGGTCAAGAAAAAAAAGAAAGCCATTCAGGCAATTCCTTATGTCACTCAAAAGAAAATTTCTTACCAGAAACCCAAGGTTAAGAAAGTTAAAACAACTCCTTCTAAAACAAAAGCAAAGAAAGTAGCTTATCAAAAAACAAAGCCAAAACCCAAACCCAAATCTAAAAAAAATGTAGTAAAAGTTTCCAAGCCATCAGTTAAGAAAAAGAAACTGTCAGTTAAAAACGCTACCACAAAAAAAGTATCAAGGTATCATAATCAGAAACGCGAATTAGAGTCGAAACGTAAAAAAGAATCGATTCTTTCTTGGATGCCGCAATCAGATAAGTCATGGATTAGCACATTGTCTTATTACCAAAAGTCCTATGCAAAAGAAAGTGCATTCATCGAAGGAGGGCCTTTATCTTTTTTAGATAATGGGCAAATATTGAAAAGTTTTTTAAAACCCAATAACAGTTCTGAATATGCATTTGTGCTGCTATCTAAACATTTACAAACACCCTCAGATTTTATGATTGAGCCCATTGATTCTGCTACACATGAGCCCATTAAAGATAAAGTACTGGTGGATATAGCGCCAAGGTTTTCTAAAAACGGAGATCATTTTATTTACTACTTTACTTATAATGTACCGGAAGGAACTAAGTTTTTGAGATTTACAATGAATGGCATTCAATACGAAAATGCTCAGAGTGATGACTTTGCATTATTTATTTTTGACGAATAATTTTGGAATTAAGATGCAAATTTGATTTGCGTTTTATTCAATTTTTACATCGGAAGAAATGTCTCTATTTTTCATTTTTCAGCTAGATTGTTCAGTAATAACTTAGTTAAAGTAGTTGTTAATTGGCCGGCGATTAGCCACTGCACTGGTTTACAACTAGAAAATAACATTTTTATTCCTTGTATATATAAACAACTCATTTGCAAAATGTGCTATTTTGTTTGTGGGCTAATTCTACTTTTGCATTATGCAAATCAAACTATTCCTATTAACGGTATTATTTTGCCTACCCGCAATTTTAGAGGCGGGAAACAAAAAAGTCTCCAAAAATGTTTGGCAAGGTACTGCAAGCTATTATCATAATATGTTCGAAGGGCGGAAGACAGCCAATGGTGAAATTTTTCGTCAGAAGAAATTAACTGGGGCTAATAATTTTTTACCCTTGGGAACCATGGTTAAAGTGACGAACTTGAAAAATGGAAAATCTGTCGTAGTTAAAATCAATGATCGAATGGCGAAACGCTTAACGCATCGTCGCCTAATTGACCTATCTAGAGAAGCGGCTCGACGATTGGGTTATTTAAATGCCGGATTGGCCAGCGTAAGAATGGAAGTTCTTTCTAAAAATTATAAAAAGAGAAAAAAAAACTAAAGCCGATTCTGAAGGACTCTTTGGTTAGTCCAACAGAAAATTTGTCTGCATGGACTACGGTATTATCTAAGGCTGAGATTCAAGCTAAATTAGACTCTCAATTTATATTCCGCTCATATTTTCCTGCTCCTGTTGAAAAACAGTTGGAGTTGAAATTTGCTGAAGAAGCTGGCAAGAAATATCAGTTTAAATTAATTTCTCGTAAGTTAGATTCGGTGGCACAAATCGATATGATACCGCAATCCAACAATAATGATAAGGTATTACCCATTATGCGAATTAGTGAGGTTAAATTTGAGAAACAAGATGATTTTTTCGTTTACTCATTTACCTATTCACCGCCAATAGGTTCTACACAAAGTAACATTATTCTGAAAGGCGTGGACTATGACGGAATGCGAGAAAAAGATTTTGTGATTTTTGTTTATCGATTGGATTAATTTTATTTCAAAAGGCTCGTTCCATTTAAATCCGTTGTGAGGAATTCTGTTAGCACAGTGAAAAGTGGAATCATATTTTTAAATCCTTGAGCTACTTTTTTATAGAAGTCTTTATCCGTCACTTCTTTATCCGAAAATTTATGCCAAACGATAAATTGCTTATGGTTGAGCAAGTCTATGTTTTCATGATCTTTGTCAAAACCTTTCGGTGAAGATTTTAATTTTTCGCCTTCTAATCCTCCAAAATAGTCTTTGAATTTTTTACTATTTAGCACTTTGCGTAATGGACTGGCATCCATTTCTATTTGCTTTCTAATATGCAAGAGATCCGTTGGATTTGGAGACCAAAAACCACCACCCACAAAGGAATTTCCTTTTTCTATGTGATAATAAAATCCGCCACGACGGTTAGCGCCAGCGCGTTTTAATCCGCCGCCCCAATGGGTTTTATAAGGTGTTTTATCTTTAGAGAATCGAATGTCACGATAAATTCTATTCAAGGATTTTTTGCCTGTAGGAGTTTCTATTTCATCAAATTTATTGACCTCCGCTAGAAGCTTATCCGCAAATCTTATCATTTCTTCATGATGCAGCAGATAAGTGTCCTTATTTTTTTCAAAATACGGTTTGGTATTATTTTTTCTAAGCCCTTCTAAAAACTTGAAGTTGTTTTTTGTGATTTGTGACATGCTTTACAAATATAATTTAATCAATATTACCTTTCTCAGAAAGAAGGATAGCTATTTTGCGCGTTGACTCAAATTCTGAAAAAAGAATAAGCATAATAACTGTGATGGGAACGCTTAATACCATTCCCACAATGCCCCAAAGAGCACCCCATAATGAAAGTGCTAATATGACAACCAATGAACTAAGATTAAGTGAATTTCCCATAACTTTTGGCTCTACGAGATTGCCAACAATCAGTTGAATTATACCTAAAATAATCAAAACCCAAATGGCAGGACCCAATTCTCCAAATTGCAATAATGCAAAAACCGTTGGAAAAACGGTAGCAATTAGCGAACCAATATTAGGGATGTAATTCAGCGTGAAAATGATGAAAGCCCAAAATAAGGCGGCATCCACTCCGATAATTAATAATGCTATATAACTTAAGAATCCGGTTAAAAAACTGACTAAGGTTTTCAAAGAAATGTATCGGCTTATGGATTGATCAATTTTATTGAGCAATCCACGTGCATTATTGGCCTGATCTGAATTATTGAAAAGGGCATCAAACTTTTTAGAAAATCCGCTTTCTTCTAACAATAGAAATAATAAGTAAACCAATATGATAAAAATGTTACCTACAATAGAAGTAACCGTGTTAATTACACTTCCTAGGATGTCAGAAAATTTTAAACCACCGGTAAAGTCCGTAATCTGCTTCATGATATCAATTTTAAAAGTATCGTTGATTAGTTGTGATACTTGTGCGATATTTTTTTCATATTCCGGAAGGTTTTCACTTAGGTGATTGATATTAGCCAATAGCAAATTCACCATAAAACTAATTAATCCAAATAGAATAATGGATGACATGAGATTCTCTACCCAAGTAGGCAGCTTTTCTCTTATAAATTTATTCCTTCTAATAAAAATCCTTATTTCACGAATGATAAACCAAATGAATGCGGCCAGCACAAAAGGTATAATCAAATTTTTTCCATAGATTAGGAAAGCAACTATAATAGTTGTGATGACTAGAACACTAGCAATTCGGTTTAGATTCATGAAAATCTAAGGTAACAAAAAAGATAGAATAATATTAACTTATCTATTGGCCCAATATCTTAGCATCAACGAAGAATTCACTATTAATATCAATTACATGATCTTGTGTAAGTGCTTCATCAGTTACAGTTTCTACTTTTAGTTTAAACTCATCTTTTTTGACGTATTCCATTAGGTTTAAATCAGTTGTTTCCAGTTCCAAGGAGTTTCCCAAATTATTTGGGATGTTCGTTCTGGAGGCGATTTCAGTTTCGTTTAATCCATCAGCTGATATGTAAATTTTTATTTCTTTTAAGAAGCTAAAATCAGCATTGGAGGGCGATGTTAAGTCTAAAATTAGTTTCGTCAATCGAACCTCCTCAATGAGATCTTTATTAGTATTCTCAACATTGAATTTGCTTTCTGAGTTTGTTTGAATATCCGGAGTTAAGATATCTATAGGAACAGAAATAACTGAATTTGCCGGCACAGTCACTTGACTTGTGTATGACAAGTTGAACTGAGTTAGTTTATCTACTTTATTACAAGAAAATGTAAATAGTGCAAGTACTAAAAGAGAGATGTATTTCATGTTTATCATTTTTTAAAAAATTAAAATTAATTATTTTATTTAGAATTTATAACTGATATAAGCCCCAAAATTTATTGGAGTACCGGGAGTAAAATGTATTTCTTCCACCGGTGCACTTTCATTTTTGAGCCTTGAGGTTGTTGCAAATTGTGTTTCGTTCCAATCAACGTTAAAGACATTTTTAATGTTAATACCGCATTCAATTTTACCGAAATTGTGCCCCAGATTAGCATCGGTAACTGTATAACCTTCGGCGACAATTGAATTATCTTCATTGGCTGCTCGGTCTGCAATGTGCCGTACTCTGAGTCCGCCAAACCAACCACTAGGGTGCAGTATTTGAAGATTTCCAACAGCCGTTAAATTAGGTGCCAATGGGATATAATTAGCACCTTCTTCGGCATCCGCAGCACGGGCATGGGCATAGTTTATGTCGCCACTTACGAAAAGCCATTTTTTAGGTTGATAACGAACACTAAGATCAATTCCTTTTCGGTTCGTCTCGCCACTAGGTTCTACAACACCGGCATCGCCTACATAAACAAACTCTTGTTCAAGATACAATTGCCAGGCCGCCAAATTGATAAATAAGTTTTTTCGAGCCTTCCAGATAAAACCAAGATCAGAACCATAAGCTGCAGGTAAGTTTCTTCGGACACGTTGGTTGAGCACAACCCGACTATCATTTGAATGAAACCCTTTTCCGGTTTTTAGGTAAAACTGTAAATCTTTATTGTAGTTATACAAAATGTTCAATTTAGGACTTACCGCTATATCCTCATTTGTTCGTCTATCGTAGGTAGGAGTTAAGTTGTTTTTATATCCAAAATTAAAATGATCTACACGCAAACCGGGTTGTATCAAAAAGTTTCCTAGCTCAATTTCAGCATTGGCATAAGCTGATAAGTTTGTTTCGTTTATATCGCCGTATTGATATTGTTCTAATGTTGTTTTTCTGTTTTTTGTATGGCTTAATTCATTGTCTATACTTTGGTCATTGCGATATCGCACACCTGTTTTTACTAATGTGTTTTTGCCCAACATTTTTAATTCTTTTCCGTATTCTATTTCTCCACCAAATAAATTTCGTTCTTCGTATTGACGGATTTGGTCTCCGTTTATTGAATCTTCCAAGAAAAAAGTAAAATTGCTGAATAGCTCAAATGAATAATTCGAAAAGTATAGATTTGATTTTATGTAGCTTTTGTTTTTCATTAATTTGGTATGATTGAGCCAAATGTTGTTTCTTGATGTTTGCCCTCCTTCGGTATCATCAATTGCTCCAAATCTTGAAATCGAGCCATCGGCTACAGCTCTTTCGGGGATCTGTCCAGAAGCATCCCACTCACTTGTAAAATACGAGGCACTTATCGTAAGCGAATTTTGTTTGTCAAGTTGAGCATGGTAGCGCGCCATGAAATTGGCTCGCGAAAAATTTTGAGAACTTTCAAAAGGGCCATCGGTGGTGCTAAATTCTGTAGCAATATAAGCTTGTTGTTTTTTGGTGTTCAAAACATTCAGCATTCCTAAAATGCGTTTTGAGTTAAACTGACCACCTTCAATTTTTATCGTGCTATTATCTAGTTTGTCTTTAAGTTTTAAATCAACATAACCCGCTGTGGCGAAGTTCCCTTTATCAGCATCATAAGGTCCTTTGCCAAAGTTTATTTTATCTATAGTTTCTGGAATTACAAAGTGCATATCTGCGTATCCCTGACCGTGAGCATGGCTCACCATATTCACCGGCATGTTTTCAACTGTAATTCCTACATCGGTTCCGTGATCTATATCAAACCCTCTTAGAAAAATTTGTTCTGCTTTTCCACCACCGGCATGTTGTCCAATCATAAGACCAGGTACTTTAAGTAGTACTTCTTGTGCGTTCTGAACAGGTGCTGTTTTTACGTTAACATCAGAAAACAAATTAAGTGCGGTCATTTTTTTCTCAATTACCACATTACTTAATTGGATGTTTTTACCCCTTAGATTTATAATTAATTGATCCGAAAGTGATTTTATTATTCTCTTACTTGTTTCATAACCCACATGACTAATAATAATAGTATCGCCTACTTTAGTATTATGAAGAGCAAATGATCCATCATCATTAGTATGCGTATGTTTTGTTTTTTGATTGCTATATACATTAGCAAAGGGAAGTGGGTTGCCTAGGGCATCGTTTACCTGGCCTTTAAAATTTTGTGCCCATATCATATTAGACATAATAATCGCAATTGTTAGGAGGAGAAATTGTTTCATTCGATATTTTTTATACAATATGTACGGTATTCAAAGTAAAATGGATTTTCTGAAAAGAAAAAAATTTTTTTTCAACCCTCAAACCCTTTGTCAGTAAAGAGTAGACGAGGTTTATTATAAATTATTTCAAAAAAAACGGATTTTAAAAATCCATAAGTGCATGTGGTGCGTAAATATTCCACACAAAAAAATTCAAAAACATGAAAAAAATGAAAACGTATTTATTAGCAAGTGCTTGCGCACTTATCGGATTGGGAGTTCTACTCTCAGCGGATCACATTGACGCACCCGCAGTACAAAGTACCACGAGCGACATTACTGACTTTTATGCCTTCCAAGGTGAAAATAGCAACAGTATTGCCTTCGTAGTGAATTACCAAGGTCTATTAAGTCCTTCAGCTACTGGAGCAGCGACTTTTGACGAAAATGTTCTTACCGAAATCAACATTGATACTGATGGTGACAATATTGAGGATTTAGTGATTCAAGCAATTCCAAGAGATGGTAAAATGTATTTCTTCGGTCCTACTGCCCCTAGTCAAACAGGATTGAATAGTACTGTATTAGATGAAACACCTCAAAGCGTGGCTATTACTGCTTATGGATCTAGTGCACAAATAGAAGAGGCTAACGGAATGAAGTTCTTTGCGGGTCCTCGTGACGATCCATTCTTTATGGACTTTGCGCGTTATGGTGAAATCATAGGAGGAACCGCAACTGCATTTAACGATCCGGGTGACGACACTTTCGCAGGAACGAATGTAATGTCAATCGTTATCGAGGTGCCAAAGAATAAAATTGGTAGTACTGGAACAATTAATACTTGGGTAGAATCAAAAATGAAATAATCAAA
>CAYMFF010000002.1:1712-12709 GCA_964389575.1 uncultured Chitinophagaceae bacterium | reverse complement strand
AAAAATATAACAATAATCGCTATCCTAAGTTTGATAGCCATAGCTTTCACAAGCTGTAAAAAAGATAAAGATGTAGTAGATCCTCAAACGGGCCCTGATTTCTCAGGAACGTATATGCAATCAGATCAAATGGGACGACCAGCAGTAAATACGGTATTCGTTTCAGGTGGAAGCAAGGATGCTTTTAACACAACCATTCCTTCTGCTCAGAACGCTGCTTTCCAAAGCATGTTTGAAACTAATCTAACGGGTCTAAGTCCAGCATTTGCGAATGCCGGAGACCAGAACGCACTTGGGCAAGACGCTGCTGCTTTCACTGGTTTATTAGCCACTGATGTACTTAATGTTTCTCTTGATGGTACAACTACCTTCTACGATGGAACAAATGTATTAACAGGTAGAGCGCTAGCGGATGATGCCATTACGGTGGAGTTATTATTAATCTTTGGTGGTGAAGACTTTACAGAGAATCCAACCTTATCTGACGATCATGTAGATGCAAATGATAAAACATTTTTAACTTCATTTCCTTATGTAGCTGCCCCTTGGTAGTCTAATATTCAAATCCAAGTTCAGATAGTTTCTGAACTTGGATTTTTTTTTAATTCATAACCTTAAAAAAATATTTACAATGAAATTTTTCCTTTTAGTAACAACAACTTTCTTCCTTTTCCTATTCACAGCTTGCACTAATTCAAGCGAATCTAATATTGCTCAAGCAAGTGATTATGAGCAATATCTTTCACCCGACCAAAACCCTAATGCCACAGCGGCAAAAAAGGAACTTGATTTTTGGTCAGAAAAATTTGAAAAAACACCAACGCAATATCCTTATCAGGCAAAAATGGCAGGTGCTCATAGCGCTCTTTTTGCAACAACAGGAGATATTAATCACCTCAATGAAGCCTATAAACTTTACCAAGAAGTCAATAAAAAAACGAACAATACACAACCAGCTTACTTACGTGCGCTCGCTCGAAATTGTATTAGCCAACATAAATTTAGGGAAGCGTACTCTGCATTGAAAATGGCTGAAAATCGTGGAGACCAACTACGTTCTACTCAAAAAATGCTTTTTGATGTTTGTTTAGAACTGGGTAGCAAGAACGAGGCAGAAGAATACCTAAATCAAATAGCAAGCAAAAAAGACTTTGATTACAATATCCGCCTCGCAAAGTGGAATGATCATGAGGGAGATTTGGATCAAACAATTGTTCTCATGGAACAAGCTTTAGCAGATGCAGTAGAGAAGAAAAATGAAGGATTGATATTATGGTCGGCCACAAACTTAGGAGACTATTACGGCCATGCTGGTCGAATTGAGGATTCTTATCAGCAATATTTAAGGTCATTAGAAATTGATCCAAACAATGCATACGCATTGAAAGGAATTGCCTGGATTGCTTTTTCAAAAGATGGTAATCTAACTGAAGCAAAACGTATTTTAAAAGCGCTATCAAAACGAAGAGATGTGCCAGATTATAATTTACTGCTGGCGGAAATCTCAGAGTTCGAAAATGATGATACATCTCAAAAGAGGTACATAGATAATTTCTTACAACAAGTACAAGATTCTCAATATGGTGATATGTATAATACCTATATCGCTGAGGTGACCGAAAGTCCTGAAAAAATACTCTCGATTGCAAAAAAAGAAATAGAAAACAGACCGACACCTATGTCGTATGCATTAATGGCCTGGGCGCATTATAAAAACAATGATACCAAAAAAGCACTGGAGATTATTGAAGAAAAAGTGAACAATAAAACCTTTGAACCTGCCGCACAATATAAAATGGCAGTAATATACAAAGAAAATAATTTGAACGATAGGACTCAAGCTCTGAAAGTTGAGTTAGGAGGCAGCTCTTATGAGTTGGGTCCGGTTATGAAGGAAAAGATCGCTAGCCTTTAGGGGCTAGCATCTTTTTTTTTAAAAGATGAAATCTAAAGTGGGTTTAACAACGTAAGTATTTCAAACAAAAAATTTTATCATGAATAAACAACAATATCTTAATGATCAGTATATGAAAAGAAAATTCGTAATTATAGCTTCGATGTTCATAATCTATATGCTAATCGGTATTACATCTAATGCACAAACCTTACCGATGGTAGGTGGCGAACTGATGTATCCGAGTAAAAACATTGTGAGCAATGCTGTGCAATCCAAAGAGCATACTACATTGGTTGCAGCAGTAAAAGCGGCAGGACTTGTGAGTACGTTGCAGTCAACAGGACCATTTACGGTTTTTGCGCCGGTTAATAGTGCTTTTGATAAGTTGCCTATTGGGACTTTAGAAACTTTATTAAAACCAGAAAGTAAATCTATGCTTACATCTATTTTAAAATATCATGTTGTAGCTGGGAAGTTGAATGCGAAAGACATTATTAAGTCTATCAAGGCGGGTAACGGAATTGCTATATTAGAAACTGCTCAAGGGGCTAAACTAACAGCTCGTATGAATGGAGAAATGAATGTTGTCATTCAAGATGGCAGAGGAAATATTGCAAATATTTCTACCTATGATATAAATCAAAGTAACGGAATTATTCATGTAATTGATGCGGTCCTGTTGCCCTAGTCAAAAATTTTATTCAGTGGTTTCAGAAAGGGCTTCTATTTTTAGAAGTCTTTTTCTGCTATACCTCTCATTTTCCTTATCTTCGAATTTCAATTGACAAACACATCTATAAATACGGAACAATTAATACAAGCCATCCGAGGCGGCGATCAGCAGGCCTTTGCGACCTTGTATGATAATTATTCAGCTTCATTGTATGGTGTAGTTTGTCAGATTGTAAAATCGGACGCTATTGCTGAAGATGTAATGCAAGACGCTTTTGTCAACATCTGGAAAAAGTTTCAAACCTTTGACCCGACTAAGGGGAGCATTTTTACTTGGATGTTGAATATCTCCAGGAACAAAGCCATTGATTCTTTGCGAAAATCAAAAAGAATGGGCGAGGTGGAAATCCAAGATGATGTTTCCAACGTAGGTATTAAGGATAACAGAAGTACCCGATTAAATGAAAACACGATTGGTGTACGCAAAATGATTCAAAAACTGCAACCCGAACAACAGGTAATTTTAGATTACATTTATTTTCAGGGTTATACACAGCAAGAGGTATCTGACGAGTTAGAAATTCCGTTAGGAACTGTGAAATCGAGAGTGCGTATTGCCATGAGAGAATTAAGAAAAGTATTTAAAACCATATTTTTATTTTGGATGTAAAAGAATACATATCGTCAGGAATATTAGAAAGCTACGTGCTGGGTGCGGCTTCCGATCAGGAGCAACAAGCAGTACAGTGCCTATCTAAAATATATCCTGAAATTTCCCAGGCGCTTCGAGCGCTGGAGGAGGATATGGAATCTTTTGCTCAAGAAATGGCACAGGAGCCACCCGCTCATTTAAAAGCAAATATTCTTGCGGCCATTAAAAATGTTGAGCAAGAGTCTGCTTTGCAGGTCGCTGTCCATGTACCGAGCGACAATACGCGTGTTCATCAAGAAACGCCCATGACGGTAACTAAAACGAAAAGACCTTGGTTAGCGGCAGCTTCACTTGCAGCCTTAATCGGTTTAACGGCTATTTTCTTTGTGAATCAAAATAATCAGAAAGAAGAAATTGTTGCCTTACAAAATCAATTAGAAGCGGTTGAGAAACAGTCTGCTGATTTAAATAGTTTACTAGCGCAGTCTGCTACTCAAAAAATAGAGCTGAAAGGAACAGATAATGAACCTGATGCTTATGTATCTGTATTTTGGAATAATGAAACACAGGATGTTGCTTTTACCGTTAATAATCTTCCTGAATTACCTAGTGATAAAGATTATCAGCTATGGGCAATTGTAGATGGTAAACCCACTGATATGGGTGTTATGGACTATGAACAGGCCGTAGCCTCAATTGTTATTGGTGACAAGAAAGTGGCAAATGCTCAAGCCTTTGCTATAACGATAGAACCGAAAGGAGGAAGCGAAGGGCCTACATTATCAAATATGGTTGTAATAGGGAATACCTAATTCTGACTTATTTACTTAATTCTTTTTATTTTTTTTAGTTTTGGAAATCCAAAAACTATTTACCGTCGTATGTATTGTCACGATGCTTATCTCATAACCAATTTCTAGGTTCAATTGGATTCAGGTTTCTTTTCATAATGGTAGGGATGGCGAAAAACGTAATTTTTAAATAGGGAGTTTTTATTTTCGTTTTTTTTTCGTGAGAAGGGCAGCCAGAAATGGCTGCCTTTTTGCTTAAAAATAAAAAGACCTCGCCACGCTTTGCGTAGGAGGTCTTATGTACCCGAGGCCGGAGTCGAACCGGCACTCCCGAAAGAACTGGACCTGCCTGCCGGCAGGCAGGTTTTGAATCCAACACGTTAGAGAAAATTATTTTTAATCCATTCTTTACCAGAACCGGATTTGTAATATTTTTCTTTTGTTCTAGCTTCTTTTCTGTTTGAGAACTCTTCTTGGTGTATTAATTCGAAGGGAGCATAGGGTTTGGTTGTTTTATTATATCCGTTATTGTGTTCCTTTAACCTTCTGATTAGATTCTCAGTTATGCCAACATAGATATAATTTCGTTCAAAAGATTTTAAGACATAAACGTAAATCATATTATAAAAGTAAGACCTCCTTATAAATAAGGAGGTCTTATGTACCCGAGGCCGGGGTCGAACCGGCACTCCCGAAAGAACTGGATTTTGAATCCAGCGCGTCTACCAATTCCGCCACTCGGGCAACTTAACTAACAAACTAGTTTTTCGAAATTGGAAATGCAAACTTACAATTTTTCCTGTATCCTATCCAAGTATTTTTTCTTGTAATAATATTCTTTAAGTAAAGAGTTGTTTTCCTTATTGAGTTCAAGTTCTTCGGCTTCAAAATACTTTCTTACCTCTTCAAATAATTCATCTTCTTTTTGTTTGACATCAATAGATATTTTTTTCTGCTCTTCTTTGTTGGGCTCAAACTGTAGTTCCATGAGTGCTTCATTCACATCCATCATTTCTCCTAGAAAAAGAGGTGGAAGCTTGTATTTTTCTTCAGGAAGAACAATTTCTCTCGCTCTTAATATGTAAGCTAATCTTGCATTTGAATTACTCAATATTTTTTTTGCCTTGTTTATCTTAGAACTCATTTCAAGTGCCTGATCTTGTTTGGCCACATCGTCCAAGCTAAAATTATCTGGATGATACTTTTTACTCAGCTCATAGTATTTTTTTGTCACTGCTTTTTGGTCAACGACTAATGAAACGGGAAGATCGAACAATTCAAAGTATTCCATATATTTACGCGAAATTACAAGCAATGATTAAGATTGGCATTCTAAGAGAAGAGAAAATACCAGAAGATTATCGCGTACCGTTTACGCCCAAGCAATGTAAAGAAATTCAGACTCAGTATCCTGAAATTCATTTTGTTGTGCAACCTTCCAAGATTAGAACCTTTCCGATAGAGCGATACGAAGAGCAGGGGATTGAGATACAAGAGGACTTATCCAATTGTCATTACTTGTTTGGGGTGAAAGAAGTGCGAACGCAAGATTTGATTCCGAACAAACCTTATTTCTTTTTCTCGCATACCAAAAAAGCACAGCCTTACAATCAAAAATTGATGCATGCTTTGATCGAAAAAAAAATTCGTATGATTGATTATGAATGTTTGACCTACGAAGATGGCAATCGAATTGTAGGTTTCGGAAAATGGGCAGGCATAGTCGGGGCGCATAACGGCCTGCTTACCTACGGTAAAAAGTATGGTAAGTTTGAACTACCGGCCGCGCATAGCGTAGAAGACTTTGTTGAGTTAAAAACGACATATAAAAATATTCAATGGCCACCAATGAAAATAGTAGTTACAGGTGGTGGACGCGTTGCTTCTGGTTTGTTAGAAATTATGGAAGTCTGTGGTTTTGAAAAAGTGGACAAAGATGCATTTGTTCAAAATGAATATGATAAACCTGTTTACGTTCACCTTGACATAGAAGATATTTATAGCCGTATGGATGATAGTTCTTTTGAGAAAGAAGACTTTTTTGCCAATGCGAAAGATTATTGTTGTCCCTTTCGAGAATACACGCACAGCGCTGATATTCTGATGAATGGCATTTATTGGGATGAAAATATTCCTGCTTACTTCGCTAAAGAAGATATTCAACATCCTGATTTTAGAATGAATGTAATTTCCGATGTGACTTGTGATAAGTTTGGTTCTGTGCCAATCAATATGGGAGCTACTCCAATAGATGACCCCGTTTACGGAATAGATAAAAATACGTTTGAAAAAGTAGCAGGCTATCAAAATACAAATGGTGTAATTGATATAATGACTGTTGATAATTTGCCAAGCGAGTTGCCTAAAAACGCGAGTGAACATTTTGGAAATGTACTCGGTAAAACAATAATTCCTGAAATTTTAAAAGCGGATCGATCTACAATTTTGCAGAATGCTACTATTTGTGAAGAAGGTAAGTTGACAGAGCAGTTTCAGTATTTGAGTGAGTATGCTTATGTTTAAAGGCAGATTTCATGTTGAACAGAAGATTCTTTCTATTAATATTTTTTTTAATTACGACTTGTTTGATTTCTTGTAAACAAAAGGAAGTTCAAGGGATTGTTATTAGAGAGGACTTATATTCTGCTTTAAATTATAGTCAAAATAAAAAATTAGCCATACTAATTAAAAAAACTTTAAATAATGACAAAGACGCCTTAGCTAATTTGAATAACTTTAATTGCGGCGGGGGAGCAGGTTGTTACGATTTGGGTTATGTGCTAACTCAGATAATCTATAAATTGGGCGAGACAGAATTTGTCCAACTGGTTAATCGTTTAAACCCCAATGAAGTGCGAACTATGTTAAGTTTGATTGGTGCCGGTTTGGAATACGGGGATGATACTCCATTGAGTAAAGAAAATAGTGATAAGATTCAAGTTGAATTTTCTGAGTTATTTTTAGTATTAGAATACAGGAAATTACTTTGAGAGTAATTCTTCAAAATAGAATCAAGGCCTATTAATTTAAAAAATGTCGGTCTATTTAGATTTTATGAGTACCCTACTAAAGTATAAAATCCTTCTCCGTTTGTGAATAAACATTAAAATATCCCAGCGCTCTATTCGTAATATTGGAAGTAGGATTATCCGGAGTGGATGATCCTAAACCGCTGCCGCCACCATCTTCTAAGGCTTCTCTAGTTCTGTAATATTCATACATAGATGCATCAATACTTTGAAGCTGAACCGTAATTGTATCGCCTGGTCCAACGCCTTCGTAATCATCAGAAATTGTTCCTACTACTATTTCTTCTCCATCACGTAAATCATCAGACAAAAAACTAAAATCACCACTGTCTTCACCATTGATTAAATAGTTTAAGTAGTAGTAATTTTTCTCTCCCGGAGGATCTTGAAAATACGTGCTTAAAAGAGGAAACTCGCCACCGGGCGTATTAATCGCTTCTATAGTTACTGAGTCTATGTTGACCGGTTGAGGCATTTTTACTGTAGCGTTATATTCTTGAGCGTCATACAGTATAGATAAAGAATAGGTTCTGCCGGGAGCGCCTAACGTTACTCCTCGATAACCCGCTGTAGAGCGCGCCACAAAAGTATCTATTGTGCCCAAGTCATCCCGAACAATCACGGTAGCATCTTGAATTTCTGGAAAATTGTTGGGTTGATTGTAGCTGATGGTTTCTGTTATTTTAATAATTGGAATGGAATCAACATCAGATATCGCTCCTGAAATTACCAATCTAGGTTCGGCGTCATCTAGTTTAATATCAATTACTTTTTCGCAAGATGCAAAAGAGAAAATAGAAAGTACAGCTAAAAGAATTATGTTACAGTTTTTCATAGAGCTTAAAATTTGAAGTTATAAGAGATAGAAGGAATGATTTTGAAAAGGGTTGTTTGGATAGCTTCTGTTTGGCCAAAATTGGTGGGACTATCTCGGAAGTCTATAGAGTATGCGTTTTCTCTGTTGTATGCATTGTAGATTGAAAAATTCCATGAAGATTCTTTGCGATCCGTTTTCTTTCGAGTCCAGGTTAGACCTAAATCCAATCTGTGATATGCTGGCATTCTATCGGCATTTCGCTCAGAGTATAAAAAGTAGGTTTGGTTATCAATCGTATATTTTCCTCGTGGATAGGTGATGGCATTTCCAGTATAATAAATCCAAGTACCTGATAATGTTAGTTTTTTTGAAAGCTCGTAAATCCCAACGATAGAAACTTCATGCGTTCTATCTTGTTTTGCATTATAAAATTCACCATTATTTATACCATCAACTTTGCGTTCTGTTTTGGATAATGTATAACCCACCCAACCATTTAATCGACCGTATTTTTTCTTGGCAAATAATTCTAAACCATAAGCTCGACCAAAGCCATACAATAATTGAGATTCTACATTTTCATTCAACAACAATTCAGCACCTGGTTTATAATCGATTTGGTTTTGCATGTGTTTGTAGTAGATTTCTGCGGAAACTTCATAATTGTTCTTATTAAAATTTCTGAAGTAACCCAATGCTACTTGGTCTGAAATTTCAGGCTTTACATTATTACTGCTTCCAATCCAAACATCGGTTGGGTTCCCCGCGTTGGAGTTTGATAATAGATGTAAGTTTTGAGTATTACGTGTATAAGAAGCTTTAATAGAATTTTCGTCATCAATCGTGTAGTTGGCCACTAATCTTGGCTCCAAGTTTACATAGGTTTTACCAATTTCCCCTCGTTGTAAAACGGTAGAATCTATTTGTGATCCATCGTCATCATAGGTGTAAAAAGTACCGGGGCCAACATTGCTCCATGAGCTTAATCGTAATCCATATTCTATATTAAAGGCTCCATTTACTTTGTATTTATGAGAAGCGTATAGCGCATTTTCCCAACCGTATTTAGTGGCTAGTTCTAAATTGAAATCTAAACTGTCGTCTCGGATTGAAAGCGCTCCGGGGACAATGTTGTGGTAAATAGAATTAATACCAAATTTGAATTCGCTTTTTTTATTAGCGAAGTATTGAAAGTCTTGTTTTAAATTCCAATCACGGATTCTTGAATTAATATTAAATTCAGCACTGCCTAAATTGATGTCTATATTGTAATTAAAGTTGGAGAAGATAAGCGAGGTGTTCGAAAATAGTTTCTGATTGAAAATGTGATTCCAACGAAATGTTCCTGTAGCATTGCCCCAATTGATTCCAAATTGATCACCAAAACCAAGTACGTCTTTTCCGAAGTAGCCAGAAAGATAGATTCTATTCTTCTCATCTATTTTGTAATTGCCTTTGGCATTAAAGTCATAGAAATAAAGTTTTGATTTCTGAATGTTGGTATCCTTAGAAAAAACAGTAAACACATCCGCATATGTTCTTCTGGCTGATAATAAGAACGAGCCTTTATTTTTTACTATCGGCCCTTCTAGATTTAAACGAGAAGCGATTAAGCCAACGCCACCGCTGACGCTATAGTTTTGATTATTACCATCTTTCATTTTTACATCCAATACGGATGAAAGTCTTCCTCCATACGGCGAAGGTGCTGTGCCCTTGAATAATTTTACATCCTTAATCGCATCAGAGTTAAAAACCGAGAAGAAACCTAATAAATGCGACGCATTATAAACAGGAGCTTCATCCAAAAGAACTAAGTTTTGATCAGCCGAACCGCCACGTACATAAAAACCAGAATTTCCTTCACCCGCTGATTTTACACCAGGAAGTAATTGAATGGTTTTTAAAATATCACGCTCTCCAAAGAGAACCGGAATTTTATTAATCATTTTCATGTCAAGCTTTTCAACACCCATTTCTGTATTGGTGATTTGATCATTATCTTTTTTTGATTTAATTACTACTTTTTTCAGTTTGCTTTGTTTAGATGCAAGCTTAATCTCTTGGGTTTTGTTTTCGGTGAGCGAAACGCTTAGTTCCTGTGATTCGTATCCAACAGATCGAATTAACAATGTATAAGAGCCTTCTTCCAGTGTCATAGAATAAAACCCATAGGAGTTGGTTCGGGTGCCCACGGTTTTGTTATCTTTTAGTACCACAGTAGAACCAATGATCTCCTCACCATTTTTGGCATCTACTACGTGACCACTGATCGTATATTTATTTTGAGCAAAGGTGAAGCCACAGCATAAGGTAGCTAGGATTAGGAAAGATATTCTTTTCATAATTGGGTGTAAAAATAAACGAGTGCTCCAACAAAGAACACTCTTTAAGTGACGATTGGACTATGGACGTGATGAATGGTTTAAACAGATATAGTCTTTTTACCTTCTACACTTATCGCAGAACCCTCGGCGAGCAATACATTGCGGGGTTGTGTTTGGCTGAGAAAATCAAATTCGGCACTGTATAATTTCCCAAAATCTGCTTGAATTTTATAATCAAATACTTCATAATCCTGCCAGCGAGGGTGACGCACCTCGTACTCTGTGGTTTTTTGCTGGCTTACCTTATTATAGCCCCAATAATGCTCTGTAATAAATTCATTAAAATGTCCAATAGGTATTTCTCGCGGTGTGGCATTTGCTTTTACAGATAAGTGCTGCCATTCATTTTTTAATTTCCAATCGTAGGCGATATGCAATTGGTTATTTTTTTCTTCCCAAGAATGTTTCATAGGCATAGTAGAGTAGTGTTCATTATATAACGTATTGGCCACGAAAGAAATAGCCGCTTTGGGCACAATTTCACTAATGAATACAGTGCCTCGTTTCCACTCATTATTTTCTTTATAGCGTACATAAAAACGAAGGTTCACTTCTTCAAAGGTTCTATGAAAAGGAATCGGTAAGCCCAACAGTTTTACATCTTTAAATAAAAAACCAACTAAGCTCACATAGGTTTTGCCTTCAAAAAAATCAAGTTCAGTAAAAGCAGGCAAATAAGGTTTTAAAATAGAAGGATCTATTTCATAATTTGCCATGATAAGTTTGCGCCATTCGGCTGTTAGGAAGCTCAT
>CAYMFF010000002.1:0-1612 GCA_964389575.1 uncultured Chitinophagaceae bacterium | reverse complement strand
CCACCCTGTTCGCCTCCTTCTGGTCCGAGGTCAATAATCCAATCCGCATTTTTAATAACGTCCATATTGTGTTCTATCACAATTACGGAATGGCCATTTTGAATGAGTGCTTCAAAAGAGTTAAGGAGTTTTACAATATCGTGGAAGTGTAAGCCCGTTGTAGGCTCATCAAAAATGAACAGCATTTTATTGCTTCCACCTCGGCCGGTGTTACTTAATAAAAGAAAAGAGGCCAGTTTCACACGTTGTGCTTCACCGCCGCTCAATGTGTCACTGCTTTGTCCTAGTTTGATATAACCCAATCCCACATCAGCAAGTGCTTGAAGTTTCTTTTGGATTTTTTTATTGTCTTCAAAAAATTCAATTGCACTATCTACACTCATATTGAGTACATCGGCTATGTTTTTACCATTGTATTTTACTTCCAGTACTTCATCTTTAAAACGTTTGCCTTGACATTGGTCACATAACAATTTGACGTCTGCCAAAAACTGCATTTCTACAGTGATATTACCATCACCTTTGCAAGTGTCGCATCGTCCGCCATCTACGTTAAAAGAAAAATGCCCTGTTTTATAACCACGCAGTTTAGCGATTTTTTGCGCAGCATATAATGAGCGAATGTCATCGTAGGCTTTTATATAAGATACTGGATTGGATCGACTTGAACGACCAATCGGATTTTGATCTACCATTTCTACGGCATCAATTAAATGTACATCACCCGTCAACTCGCCAAATGCACCTGGCTTCACTTCAAATTGATCTTTGGCATTTTTGACGGCAGGATATAAAATACGCTTCACCAAGGTCGTTTTCCCGCTTCCGCTTACGCCCGTCACAACGGTTAATTTATTCAAAGGAAAATCGACGTCAATATTTTTTAGATTGTGTTCGCTACAATCTGATAAGGAAATTTTATACTTACCAACACGCTTAGCCTTTTTTAAATCAACGACTAAATCTTCATTCAAATACTGCGCGGTCAGGCTCTTTTTATTCTTGATAATTTTTTTGTAATTGCCTTCTGCAACAATTTCTCCACCGAGGTGCGAGGCATTGGGTCCAACGTCAATTATATGATCTGCATCGCGCATGATTAGTTCATCATGCTCAACTACCACAACCGTATTGCCCAATTCTTTCAATTTTTTTAATACGGATATAAGTTGCTTAGTATCCCTCGCGTGCAACCCGATACTGGGCTCGTCTAGTATATATAATGAGTCCGTCAAGTTACTTCCAATTATTCGAGTAAGCTGAATTCGCTGACTTTCGCCACCACTCAGCGTGTTTGCTTTTCGATTCAGGGTCAAATAGTTTAGTCCAACTGTTAGTAAGGTTTCTACTCGGCTATTGATTTCTATTAATAATCGCTTCGCAATTTTTTGTTCGCGCTTGTCTAGTTTTAATTCATCTAGCCACACTTTCAATTTTTCGATAGGCATAGAATATAGAGTAGCAATATCCGTGTGATTTATTTTTACATACAGCGAAGGTCCGCTAAGTTTTTTGCCTTTACAATCTGGGCAGGTTGTTTTTCCTCGATAGCGAGCCTGAAGAATACGGTATTGAATTTTATACAAATTTTGCGATACCATATTAAAAAAGG
>CAYMFF010000001.1:5799-80556 GCA_964389575.1 uncultured Chitinophagaceae bacterium | reverse complement strand
ACTTAATTGCAGATCGAGTTTTGGCATCTTTGCACGAACATTTAGAATGGGTGAACTAGAATACACACGAGATGCTATCGTTAATGCCACGCCTTAATTTATTACAAGTTGATAAACTATAATCCAAGCTTCGGCTTGGATTATTTATTTTTTTGTCGGCCGAGATGCCGACCCCAAGCGTGGTAATTGAGTTTTTTAGGTTACAAAATAATTTAATATTGAGCCGAAGTTTGACGTTATATGTATATTAGTTAGGGTTTGAAATTTTCAAAGAATCCATAATTTCTTTTGCATTATGGATCCGTTCTATCAATTCAAAATTTTCCGATGCATCCATATCATCTTCAAAGTTTCCTTGTTTTAAGACCTTTAATAATCCATTTTTACCTATCAACACTTCGAATATCTTAATCTTCTTATTTGATTGGTAAAAAACTGTTTGTTTATCTAGGCTATCCAACTTCTCATGACCAGAGACAATTATCTTATAATCTGTATTCCCTTCAATTAAATCTATAGAATCAATAATCTCTTTTGCTTGTGAACTAGAAAGTTGACTAAAATAATTATACTCTCCAAATCTATTTGCATGCTGATAAAAATACCAACCAATAGCAAAAATGAATGCTATTAACGGTCCTATAGAAATTGATTTATAAAAAGATGATATACTCCTTATTGGCCTTTTAAAAAGTATCAAAGGCGACAAGTTTAAAACAATTATAATTACCGGTATCGCTAGAAAAATAAATGTTGGCCAAATTGCCTTCGATAAGCTTTCAATAACATCAATACCCTGACGCCAAAAAACAATGAAAAAAGTTGCGTAGATTAAAAGTGAAAGAATAGATCCTAAAAGGATATGATATATTCTTTCTTTCTTGAGCATTTAGATTAAACTACTCTTAATTCAACGGCCACCATCTCTTTAACCTTAGCCACAACAGCCTTAGCATCATAACCACACTCGTCCCAAAGTTGTGGTTGCTTACCATGCTCGACAATTCTATCTGGCATACCTAACATTTCTAAAGTTGGATTGTAATTGTGTTGAGCAAAAAACTCGAGACAAGCACTTCCAAAACCACCCACAATCGTTCCGTCTTCAATCGTTATAATTCTCGTATGCTTTTTCCCAACTTCGTGTAGAATTTCTTCATCTATCGGTTTTACAAATCGCATATCATAATGAGCAACCGAAATACCTTCGAGCTCAGAAATTGCATCGGTAACAAAATTACCTGGGTGACCAAAACTGAGTATCGCAATATCGTCGCCAGCTTGTAACTTTCTTCCTTTACCGATTTCTAATTTCTCAAGTGGTGTTTCCCAATGTGGCATTACACCTTGACCTCTTGGATATCGCATTGAAAAGGGTAAGTTTTGCTCGGGCAACTGAGCGGTAAACATTAAGTTTCTCAACTCAGACTCATTCATAGGTGCACTAACTATCATGTTAGGAACACAACGCATATAAGCAATATCATAAGCACCATGATGCGTTGGGCCATCATCTCCTGCCACACCAGCTCTATCCAAACAGAAAATTACAGGTAGTTTTTGAATGGCAACATCATGAACAACTTGGTCATAAGCTCGTTGCATAAAAGAAGAGTAAATATGACAAAAAACTTTTTTACCTTGAGTGGCTAAACCAGCACTAACCGTAACGGCGTGTTGCTCACAAATTCCTACATCTAACGCTCTATCAGGCATTTCAGCCATCATATATTTAAGCGAAGAACCAGAAGGCATTGCAGGCGTAATACCCATAATGTCTTTATTTTCTTTTGCTAATTCTATAATTGTTTTACCAAATACGTCTTGATATTTGGGCGGTTGCGGAGTATCAAAAACTACTTTTTGACGCTCTCCCGTTACTTTATCAAATAAGCCTGGTGCGTGCCATGTAGTTTGATCTACCTCTGCCTTATCGTATCCTTTCCCTTTCTTAGTAATAATATGTAAAAGTTTAGGACCCTTTATTTTATTCAAATCACCTATCATATCAACTAGTGCCGTTACATTATGACCATCAACCGGACCAAAGTAACGAACACCCAAAGATTCAAATAAGTTAGAAGACTTTGAAATAATACCCTTCACTGCAGAGTCCACTTTAGAAGCTAATTTTTGTTGTGTTTGCCCAAAAGGTAATTTGCCTAGTAAGTTCCAGATATCATCTCGAACTTTATTGTAAGTTTTTGAAGTTGTGATATCAGTGAGATACTCTCTGAGTCCACCCACATTCGGATCGATACTCATATTATTATCATTCAGAATAATTAATAGATTTGAATTGTCAACACCCGCGTGTTGTAAAGCTTCAAAAGGTAATCCAGCCGTCATGGCTCCATCTCCAATTACAGCAACATGTTGTTTTTCATTATCTCCATTTAAGCGCGAAGCAATTGCCATGCCCAAAGCTGCCGAAATAGAAGTAGAACTGTGGCCTACTCCAAATGTATCATATTGGCTTTCGCTTCTTTTAGGGAATCCACTTAAACCGCCATATTTTCTATTGGTATGAAAATTATCTCTCCGTCCCGTTAATATTTTATGTCCATAAGCTTGGTGACCTACATCCCAAACGAGTTGGTCATCAGGAGTATTCAACACATAGTGCAGTGCGACAGTAAGTTCCACCACTCCTAAACTAGCTCCAAAATGACCTCCATTGACACTTACAATGTCAATTATATATTGACGCAACTCTTGCGAAAGCTGAACCAGCTCGTGCTTTTTAAGTTTCTTTAAATCAGTTGGGGAGTCAATTTTTGCTAGTAGCGGACCGGGTGTATATTTCATAAATAATACGTTCCTTCAAATTTACAGCTTTCCTTTTATAAAGCGAAGCTAATTTATTCAGATTTTGGCTTTTTATAACTTTTCTTGCTGTGGGTATTATATTTGATTTATGTCCTTCCTAGAAGAAATACTGTTGGCCATACGTCATTACGGCGATGCGATTAAATTAGTGCGTAAGCATAAAATGTTTCCATTACTTTTTGTTTCTTTCCTGCTTTTTCTATTGATTCTAGCCATATGTGGGTTTGGTATCTATACCGGAAATAACGCGCTGATTGAATGGATCATGAATTTATCGTGGGTAAAAAAATGGAACTCTTTTTTTGAAGATGCTCCTTGGGTAATCAGCATTTTCAAAGTTGGCATCAACATCGCTACTTTCTTTTTATTTATTTCATTTTATAAATTTGTTTTCTTGGCACTCGCCTCTCCCTTGTATGCTTATATATCAGAAAAGGGCGCTGAGAAGTACAAAGGAGTTAGCTACCCTTTTGTACTCGGTCAATTTATCAAGGATATTATTAGAGGTATTCGAATTTCTATTCGAAACTTGTTTAAACAATTACTGCTCACCTTACTATTATTCATTCTTAGTTTCATTCCGGTCATTGGTTTTGTCTTCGCATTTTTGATATTAATGCTTGATGCTTACTATTACGGATTTGCCATGTTAGACTACTGTAATGAACGTGACAAAAAAACAATGCGCCAAAGTATAAAATGGATAAAATCTCACAGAGGATTGGCATTAGGTAATGGTTTAATTTTTTATGCTAGCATGGTTTTGTTACCTGTTATTGGTGTAATTTTTATTGCACCAATTTCAGCCATAGCAGCAATGATTTCCTATTTTCATATTATAGAAAAAAAGTAAATGCTCTACATCATTCCTTCTGCCTTAAGCCCTGAGAATATTAATTGTATTCCACAAGAAACGATTAATATCATTAAATCGTTAACCGTTTTTTACATAGAAGATTTAAGAACCGCGCGACGTTTTTTGCGAAAAGTTGATAGAACGTTTGATATTGACGGCTCTACTTTTTTATTGATAAACGAACATACCAAACAAGATATCTTAAAAGCCGAAGACTTATTCAAACAAGGAAAGTCAATAGGACTATTGTCTGACTGCGGCTGCCCAGCTGTTGCCGACCCAGGTAAAGAACTTGTGGAAATTGCTCACAAAAACAACGTACAGATCAAACCATTAATTGGCCCTAATTCAATACTGCTAACCCTGATGGCTAGTGGATTCAACGGTCAATCTTTTTCATTCGAAGGCTACCTGCCAAATAAGCAACCCGCTTTGGATAAAAAAATCACAGAGCTAGAAAACAAAAGTAGAAATCAAAAAAAGACATTTCTCTTTATCGAAACACCCTATCGAAATAATAAATTAAAAGATAAGCTAATAGAAAAACTACACCCAAATACCAAACTGTGCATAGCCGCAAATCTCACAGCTCCTGATGAATTAATTATTTCTGACTCAATAAAAAATTGGGCGTCAAAAACAGTAGACTTTCACAAAAAGCCAGCAGTGTTTGCTATTTATTCCGGATAATTAAAGCCCTTGACTATTAAAGCCATTGGTATTGCTTTGTGAATTTGTCCCACGAGCCTGAACATCAACCTTATCCACTATATACTGACCAACATTTTCATTTTTGCCATTGTAGTTTTCGCCGCGCCACGGCAAACTCTTTCGATACTGAAGATAACGAACTGTCACATTTTTGGAATTACCTGATCGAATTATCTCACGCAATTGCTCGCCTACTTTGGTATCAGAAACTGAGAAATAGAATTTGTTCCCTTTGTTATTACCACCAGATCCAGGAAAATAATCCAACACCACAATCTCACCTTCGTAGGTCTTAAAAATATCTCCCTTCATAGAAAACTTCTTAAGCGTCCCGAAACGATCGCCTACACTGTAAACTTTGTAGTAGAAAAACCAGACATATCCCGTCAAAGCCAAAATAAAGATTAGAAGAAATAGTAGTATATATTTTCTCATAATAGTGTTCTTATCAACAAATGTAATCAATAGATTTTTATTTGATATTTTTGAAGGGTATGAAACAGATGGTACTACTCATAACGGGCTTGTGTGTTGGCATGGCAACTTTTGCCCAATCTCAAATTATCATAGATTTGGACCAATGGAAAGGCAAAAAGCTAAAAGTTCCATTTACAGTAAGCTCTATTGTAGACCAACGAAGCAATCCAAACAGTATTGGTTCGATTGCAATTTCGAAAACTAAAGAAAAAGAAATATTATTTTCTTCTTCTAGCGAAGTACAGTTCGAAAATTTTATTACTAAAAATTTCACTCAAGGTAACGAACTAGATATTCGAATGGAAATTGAACGTTTGGACATTGGTGATATAATGGTCAAGAAAAAGAAAATGCAAGCCTTGTATTTTGCTTGTAAATTTTATAAAAAGGATAATTCACTTTCTGAACCACTGTATTCTTTTAATGCTCGCAATACAATCCCCAAAAAAAATACACTCAAACTGGCAATGACTAATTATATCGGTCGCGCGATTACTTCTGCCATACTGAATTTTAAAAAATCATATAAAAAACATCCTGAGTGGAAAAAGAAAAACTTAAATTCTCCAACCGTAAAAATGGATAAAAGCGTTTTATACAATCAATTCGCTGGTGGTGACACAATTGGTCTAAACGGAAACTATAAGCTCACAACAGGAGATTTCGCTGGCATTGTAGCTGAAGATGAAGAGGATGAAGCCTACAGCTACATCGTAATGACGTATAGCTTAAAAGCAACTGATAATAAAAGTAAAATCAAGCTTGACATCAGCCCCAAGGTTTACTTTCTTCGTTCAAAAAGCTGGTCCAAGAAAGACTCAGAATCTAATTGGATGGCGCATCAACAACTACTTTTTGATTTAGCATCTTATCATGGTTTACAATTCAAAAAGCGTTTAGAAGAAAAAGAATTTTCTCCAGGCTATTATAAATTAGAAGTCAATAAAATTTATAATGATATTTCGAAAAAATATTTTAATGAAATGGACCAATTACAGGCCGAAACAAAATATGGTGAAAATCAGGAAAAAGAAAGCATTTGGCGAGCTAAAATTGATACCTATTTAAAAAAGAACTAGAACTTCATGCCAGGCATGCGCATACCGCCCATTTTGTTCATTTTTTTCATCATTTGACGCATTTGCTCAAATTGTTTCATAAAAGCATTCACTTCTTCCAATTTTTTTCCACTTCCTTTTGCAATACGCTTTCGTCGGTTTTGGTCAATTAAATCAGGATTATTTCTTTCTTTGGGAGTCATGGAATTTATCATCGCCTCAATCCCAACAAAAGCGTCGTCGCTAATATCAATATCTTTTATTTGAGATCCGAGCCCAGGAATCATTCCTAACAAATCTTTCATATTACCCATCTTTTTAATCTGGGCTAACTGAGTTTTAAAATCTTCAAAATCAAACTTGTTCTGACGGATTTTCTTTTCTAATTTCTTTGCTTGCTTTTCGTCAAATTGTTCTTGCGCTTTTTCTACCAGTGAAGTAATATCACCCATGCCCAAAATTCGCTGCGCCATACGATCAGGATAAAACTCATCGAGCGTATCCATTTTTTCACCTCGACTCACAAATTTTATGGGCTTCTCTACCGTGTATTTAATCGTCAGAGCCGCACCACCGCGAGTATCACCATCTAACTTTGTAAGCACAACGCCAGAAAAGTTTAATCGATCATTAAAAGCTTTGGCAGTATTCACAGCATCTTGACCGGTCATACTATCTACGACAAAAAGAATTTCCTGAGGATTGACCGCAGACTTTACATCGCCGACTTCTTTCATCATTGCTTCATCAACAGCCAATCGACCCGCAGTATCCAATATGATAATATCATGCTTATTCTCTTTGGCAAACGCAACGGCATTTTCTGCAATTGAAACAGCACTTTTATTTTCACGCTCAATGTGAACAGGAACACCGATCTGCTCACCCAAAACCGTCAATTGATCCATCGCCGCCGGACGATAAATATCCGCACCAACCAATAATGGTTTTTTCTTCTTTTTTGTTTTGAGATAATTTGCCAACTTAGCGCTAAAAGTTGTTTTACCACTTCCTTGTAAACCTGCTATTAAAACTATTGTAGGATTTTCCGTAATGTTTAATTCTTCTTTTTCACCACCCATTAATTGGGCTAATTCATCCTGCACAATTTTTACCATCAATTGCCCCGGCTGAACAGCGGTCAACACTTTTTGCCCAAGTGCCTTTTCTTTTACTGTAGCGGTAAATTCTTTGGCAATCGGAAAACTTACATCTGCGTCAACAAGCGCTCTTCTTATTTCTTTAAGAGTACTGGCGACATTGATTTCGGTTATTTGCCCTTGTCCTTTAAGTTGTTTAAAGGCACCTTCTAACTTTTCGGTTAAATTATCAAACATAACGTGTGCAAAAGTACGTTTAGAATTCACATCTTGTGATGTAAAAGGTGCGTAGATTTGAGTTCTATGAAAAATATACGGTTTAAACTTATCCTGTTAGGTTCAATGTTCTTAGTTTCCACGAATTGTTTGTCTCAAGATGCTGACATAAAAGAAAAACCAGTTTCTTTTTCGGCTTCTGCTGATGCCTCAATGTTTCAATTAGCGATGACCGATATTGGAGGCCAATCTGACATTAGCACCTTGCGCTATTCATACTTCTTTAATACTGGCACACATGCTAATTTTAAGGTAGGAAATGGCCTGCGATTTTATACTGGTTTAGCCCTGAAAAATATTGGACTAATCATTAAGAACGATTCTGCAACTTATAAATATCGCACGTATACGATAGGTATTCCGTTAGGACTTAAAATAGAAACAGGAAATAAGCAATACGTCATTGTGGGTGGTGGTGTTGACTTCCCTTTTAACTATAAAGTAAAATCTTGGGTTAACGGACGCAAAAATAAGGTTAAGGATAATGAATGGTTTAGTAATAAGGTAAATCCTGTAATGCCTTATGTAAATCTTGGTTATAAAATAAAAAGTGGTCTTTTAATAAAAGCACTTTATTATCCTACAAACTTTTGGAATAACAACTTCTACTCTAATACGAATGCAAATATTTTTGCTTTGACCTTAGGTTTTGATATCAATAGAAAAAACGGAATGGAATTTTCAATCCCCGTTCCAGGTCGAAAAAAGTAAATTATTGAAACAATAAAGAAATTGCCAAATTCCGCCTGGGCATTATTCTGCCTCGAACGCTTTCGTAATTTTCACCCAATAGATTGTTTAACGCTAGCTGAAGTTCTAGTTCATAGTCTTTTGGTAAGCCAATTTTATAACTCGTATAAAAGTTCAATAGAACATATGGGTCCACGAATTCGGATTCATCTCGTGTCACAAAACGATAACCAGTATAGCCAAGATGAACTTGATTCGTCCAGTTCTTATAGCTTGCATAAAAATTATTACGCCAACTTAATCTTGGAACATAAGGAATTTGCTTACCCACTGATTGGTCATTAAAAAAATACGACCTCTCTGAGGAAGAACGATTAAGAGAGAACATAAAATCGTTTCGAAACGACACCTTTTGATAGTCGTAATGAATAGATACATTATTCTCTACACCTCTACTCCAAACTTCCGCTATATTATCAGGAAAAAATATTGCCGCACCGGTCCATATTATCCAATCGTCTACCCAACGCGAATAAAGCGAAAGTCTATTCTCAATGTTAAACTTCTTCAAAGAAAAATTTGCCCGCAGCCCTAGCTCTGCATTTCTTGACTTTTCGGGCAATAAATTTTCATTGCCCCCAGGAAAATAATACAACTCATTCAGCGTGGGCATTCTAAAATTAGCATTAAACGATGCGTACGTTTCAACGTGATTCTTAAATTGTTTATCCAATTTTATTCCATACGTAAAAGGATTAAAGGCTCGACTCGTAAACTGTTGTTGCAGAAAGGACTTAACACCAATACCTTTCCAAATGTTGGAATGGTTATAAAACAATTGTAAACCACCTTGATGTAATTCTCTTCTAGTATTCAATTGATTATAAAAACTGAACTGCTGCTGAAGACTGAGCCCGAGGCTACTTTTTTTATTTACAGAATATGACAAGTTTGTATTTATTGGGATATTCGCAACCCGAGCTGCTGATTGCAAATCAATCTGACCGTCTTCATAATAAAAAGAATCCGATGTCAAACCGATTGACGTTTTCCAACGAATTTTCTGACGAACAAAACGATGTTGTAACCCAAAACGAGTTACCCGATTGCGCTCAGCTCTTTGTTCATTATCGCCGAAAGCCAGTGGACTAATTTCTCGAAAACCTTTAATTTTCCAAAAACTAAATTTAAATTCATGCAAAAGATTGGGCCGCCAACCCAATTCTACCATAACTTGCTCTTGCACTGCAAAAGAATTACGAATAGTATCCAACGTTCCTTCGTATCGATTATTGAATGTGTAACGATTTTGCCCTTGTCGATTATAATATTTTAACTGCGCACTCCATTTGGGCGAACTATATGTAGCCTTGACGCCTAATACCTGATTCCCAAAACTTTCATAACCCAACAAGCCACCTAATCGTAAACTTTTTTTGCTAGAAAAATAACTTTTATTATTTAGCTCTAAGCGACCACCCACGCTTTGCACCTTACCCATTTCATTAAAACCAGAGGGATACAATGCCAATTTATCGAAGAAAAAATTAGGGACCGTGCTCAAATCTGTTAGACCCAACATAGTATTCTGAATTGGGATATCATTCCACAAAACATTCGTCTGCGCCACCGAACTTCCTCGAATACTGAGTGTACTCAAATTGCTCAAACCATAATTCCTCACATACGCATTGCTATTTAACTCCAACAAAGAAACAGCGTCGCTATTCAAAGTAAACTGTCGCTGTTGATCATCAAATTGCTGACGAATAATCTCCTTCTGTTTTTCGGACTTTATTATCGCAGTTTTCGTGGTGTCTAAAATCTGTGCTTCGCTTTGAATACAAAAAAATAAAAAAATAAGAAAGCAAGTTAGCACCTTAAACACTTGGATTGTATTTGATGAATTAGTCAACAAAATAAAAACTACTTGGCCCAACCCCAACTGTCCAGGAGTTCAACAACACTCCTTGACTTGAATATCTATTTACATCGCCCGATTGAGTAAATCCTTTTGTATCACTTATAAAAACATCAGCTGTCGATTGGTCTACTTGAATGCCATAAAAATTAGCATTAGATGGTTGGTTCGTGAAAAAATTATGGGGGAAGTCCGTAGCGCCTTTTTCAAACTTATAAACTCTATGATTATTTGTTGAATAGTCCACAACCGTTACATATTTCTCATCATTAGGACCTATAGCTAGTTGACCTGTAGTGAATTTCTGGGGAAATACAAAAGTGGCTACGATTGAATTGTCTATTGGATTTATCTCTGTTAGTGTACCAATTTTATCATAATAATTTCCGCCAAGCACCCAAAGGTGTCCATCGGTTGTTTTGGAAATTTGCGAAGGAGAATAACCACTAATTGGCACTTTATCAATTACTGTATTCGTAGCTATTTGAATTTTAGTGATATAATTAACCGCAGTATCTTTTTCACAGACGAATACATATTCACCTGTGACATCGGCATGCAACACCATTTGTTCAGTCCAATTAAAATCCATTTGCATTTCATGAATTTTAGTATGGGTCAGCAAATCAATCACATACATTTTATTATTAAAAATAGAGCTCACATAAGCTTGAGATTCTGACACCTTTAAAATATAACGCGGACTTTGTAAACTAGTAATTGATTTAATATGATTAAAATTAGAGTCTACTACTATTATTTTATTTGAATTATTAATCACTAAATAGTAGCAGCTATTAATCTTAGTAACACTTTGAAGTACATCGCCTAGGTCTTGACCATTAGCACTTTTATATACTTTGTTAGCAACTGTATTTTTATCTAGATTTATAATACTTACAGAAGCTGTATTCGTGCCAAAACTTCCTTCATTGCCAATAATTAGGCGTTGGCTATTCGAATCATTCGCACCAGGATTTAGAACTGGATTTCTATCTTTTTCACAAGATGCGACAAAGAGCCCAATCCAAAAAAGAGTCAATAAAAAACGATATGTATTTCTCCTGTACATTTTTATAAAGCGTGGAAATAGTCAGGCAAAGAAATCCTTCTTAACACCCAGACTTTATTCCCGAAGTCATTTTTTGGTTTGTTGCAAAGAGGTCTTCTGACTTATTCTCATACTTGTAGGCCTTCCCGATTTTGATCTATAAATCAGTGGTCATGAAACAAGCTTTTTAAGAACTTACAGCACCGGGTAGTGTCGCTGATTTTCACAGCATTCCCTGTTTTGCAACTTGAGCAAATGTAAGCGTAGTATTTTGATTCCAATAAAAAAGATTATCCACGATTTGCAATTACCTTTAAGCCCGAATGAAATTTGACGAACTTGGATTAAATGAATCCTTATTAGAAGCCTTGGGATATATGGGCTTTGACACCGCTACTCCGATACAAGAACAAATCATACCCGAAATATTAAAAAAGCGCGATGTAATTGCTTGCGCTCAAACGGGAACAGGAAAAACTGCAGCTTTTGTTTTGCCTAGTTTACAATTAACCGCAGAAAACCTTAAAGATCAAACGACCACTTTAATACTTTCGCCGACTCGTGAATTGGCTATTCAAATTGAACAACAAATTCAAGGTCTCTCCTATTTTTTAGGAATTAGCTCCTTAGCTATTTATGGTGGTGGCAGTGGCAATGATTTCACCGAACAGAAAAAAGCATTAACGAGTGGCACACACATAATTGTAGCAACGCCAGGTAAGTTAATCTCACACCTTAATTTGGGCTACGTAAAATTTGACACTGTTTCGCATTTAATTCTTGATGAAGCCGATAGAATGTTGGACATGAACTTTTATGACGACATAGAAAAAATCAGAAACTATTTGCCGAATCTAAAGCACACATCAATGTTTAGCGCAACTATGAGTCCTAAAATTAAGGACCTCGCTAAAAAAATATTGCATGACCCAAAGCAGGTAATTTTAGAATTATCCAAACCAGCAGAAGGTGTTTTGCAGGTAGCTTATTTATGCTATGATTCGCAGAAAACTCCTTTAATCCTATCGTTGGTAAAAGGAAGAGAAAGTCTAGAATCCATTATCATCTTTTGCTCCACCAAAAAGAAAGTGGCCGAGTTACATCGTGAGTTAAAAGCCGCCGGTGAAAATGTGGCTTCCATTTCTAGTAGTTTGGATCAAGACACACGGGAATCCGTTCTTTTGAAATTCAGAGCAAAAAAAATTCGCATATTAATTGGCACCGATGTTATTAGCCGAGGGATTGATATCAAAGAAATCAATCTAGTCATCAACTATGGCGTGCCCAATGAAGCAGAAGACTACGTGCACCGCGTGGGCAGAACGGCCCGAGCCAATACAACCGGAATTGCCATTACGTTGGTGAACCCGAGCGACATGGCACAGTTTGCTGAAATAGAAAAACTCATTGAACGAACAGTTACAAAATCTGCACTGCCTGCAGAAATAGGCGAAGGACCTGAATGGAAAATAACAAAAGGCAGATCAGGATCTAAGAAGTTTTCTCGCGGAGGCGGCAAGAGAAATTTTAAAGGTAAAAGAAAGTGAGATTCGTCAAACTAGGCATTCTCGTTGCTTCTTTATTCGTAATCTCCTTATTCTTTCTGCACTTTCAATTTCTATCTTTTTCAATTTATCTTCTGGACTTGCATGATATTCATTTGCAAGACACAAGAATGAGCGGTCAGTTTACTAGAGTAATTTACTTTTCACTGATTGTTTCTTCAGTACCCATTTTAGTAGATTTATCAACCAATATTTCTAAAAGCATTAAACCAAAATACAAAATCATAGCCGTTTCTATAATTCTATTGATGGGAATCTTGTTCTGGATTACTAGAATCTATTTCCTCCGACATTCGTTTGATGCGTATTCTGCAGCATTACGCGGTGATATATACACCAGCATTCGAATCCATGATTTAAAACTAAATTTCTATCTTGGACTTGGTATGATATTTGGAACAATTGTTTCAAATAGTTTAATCAAGTCAGATTAATATTGTTAGAAGATTTTGTCATCAAGCGCTAGTTTGAGGCGTGAGCCTTTTGCCCCAGCAACTCGTGCAGTTTCAATCGGTGCAAGTAGTTAGCAAAAAATCATACAAATTCCGTTTCCAAACTTATAAAATATATTTTCAATTGTACAAATTTCATTTCTAAACATATAAAATTTACTTTCAAACGTGCCAAACTTATATTCAAAAGCAAAAAAGTCATTTATGAACGGCTTGAAATTATTTTCAAATAAATAAATTTCATTTTCAAGAGTATCAAAAAAATATCCTAATAGGCAAAATCAGTATTCAGCTATACTTTAAGACTCACTAAAGAAAAGTAACGCCAGTTCTTATTTAATAAAATAAGCATATTTCATTTTTACTACTTATCATAATTAGTAAGAGAAACGCAAGAATTAATTCATTAATTGTATATTAAAGTTTTAATTAAACCAAGATGAAACCTATCCTTGTACTCTTAGCTATTGTCTTTAGCACTACGGTAAACGCCCAACAAAAAACTTGGACCTGTATTGACTCAAGTGGAAAAGAATTATTCTCTATTCAAGCCCGCTGGGTTTATGATTTTAGTAATGGATTGGCACGGATTCAAAAAAGAACGGTAATAAATAATAAATGGGTTTCAAACTACGGATTTATTAACCGCAAGGGAGAAGTTGTAATTCCTTGTGTTTATGAAAAAGCAAATGATTTTAAAACCAATGTCACTTGGGTAAAGAAAAAAGGAAGCGACATCTATTCTTTGATTGACCAATCGGGAAAAACAATTCCAACAAAACCATATAAAAAAGTAGGAACAATTGTGAGTGGATTCACAGACCGATTAGCAGTTTATAAAAATGGAGCAATGGGTTTTATTAATCAAGAAGGGACAGAAGTGATTCCTTGTAAGTATTCTGGCTCTGTAATTTTTAGTGACGGGCTTTGTTGTGTCACGCCATATAATGGTAATGGAAAATATGGTTTTATAGACCCGAATGGAAATATCGCCATCCCATTTAAGTATAATCAAGGTGGCACATCCTCTTTTAATAACGGTCTTTGCAGAGCAAAAGTTCAAGGACGCACTGTACTAATCAATAAAAAAGGAAAAGTTGTTTTTAAAACAAAATACAGAACCCTTCAAGGATTTAAAATGAATCGAGCGGCTGTTTGCACTAAGGCAAACAGAAAAGGATGGGGGTTCGTTAATCAGAATGATGAATTAATTATTGGTGGCGATTATGACCATGCAAAATCCTTTGACCAAGATGGTTATGCTATTGTAGAAAAAAATGGTTTAAAAGGTTTGATTGACACCAATGGAAAATTAGTCTTACCCATGAAATACAGTACCATTTATGCAGACTATTCTAAGTCTGGTTTTTATTGTGGTGTTTATCCTTCAAACGAAACTCTTTCATTGTCAAACTCTAAAAAAGATTATTTCTTAAAAAACTTTACTCCTTTAAAAATGAAAGTAAAATATTTAGGACATGCATCAGGAAGTAATTTGATAAAATTTGCAGCTACCAATGGTAAAATCGGTTTTATAAACAGAAAGGGTGAAATTAAAATTCCAGCAATTTATGACAAAGCTAATTCGTTTCAAGAAGGATTGGCTTGGACCCGATAATTATCTGTTGACGGCTCGTTCACAAAAATTAACATTCTATATTATGTGAAAAACACCATCTATTCTCATCTTTATGATTAGAATTATTAAAAGAGTAAAAGATGAACGTAAGAACAACAGTCGCACTAGGACTTATGCTAGTGGTTGGTTTCTCATCCTGCGTAACCAAAAAACAATTTCAAACCGTACAAACTGACTTATCACGCACCCAGCGAGATCTTCGTGTAGCGAATGATAACCTAGCGGCTTGTCAAGGAGATTTAAAAGCTGCAAACGCCAGCTTGAATTTACGCAAGGAGCAATATGATGATTTAAGAGACCAACTTTCTGATGCTAAAAACCAACGAGATAAACAAGTAACACAAGTTGGTAATTTAACTACCCTATCAAAATCAGCCAATGCAAATATTGCAAAAACCTTGCAACAGCTTGAACAAAAAGATCGTTATATACAAATGGTACAAGCCGCAAGAACTAAAGCCGATTCAATTAATCTTGCCTTAGCTATAAATCTAAAAAAAGTGTTGCGCGATGGAATCGAAGATCAGGACATTGAAATCAAAGTTGATAAAACGGTGGTGATGATTAACCTTTCTGATAAAATGCTTTACAAAAGCGGTAGTGCTGATTTAACGCCAAGAGCTAATGATGTGTTAGAAAAAATCGCAGCAATTATTCAGTCCAGACCCAATTACGAAGTAATGGTTGAAGGCTACACTGACAATGTTCCTATTAGTAATGAGCGCATGCAGGACAATTGGGACCTCAGCGTAATTAGAGCAACCTCAGTGGTTCGTTCGTTGCAAAATAATTATAATGTGGACCCGAACCGATTAATTGCAGCCGGACGTGGCGAGTATAACACATTAGCTTCTAACGATACAGAAATTGGACGAATGACGAATCGTAGAACACGGATTATCATTTTGCCGAAGCTTGACCAATTCTATGATTTATTAGATCCTGAGAAAGCAGTTAAACAATAAAGAAATAAAAAATTTAGGTAAAGCGTTCAATTAAATTGAGCGCTTTTCTTTTTGACTTAAATTTGAATGAAACTTGAGCATGTCCAACACTACCAGACCGATAGAAGAAAAAGAAAAGCAGCTAATAATACATCTGCTCACATTGGCCAAGGCGGAAAATCTCATTGGTAAAATTCCTGATGCAGTAAGCCCATACAACCTGCAACAACCCGAAAGCATCAACCTTTCTGGCACCGATGCAGAAAACTATGCTGGCGATATTATTACAGTAGAATATTTCGACGAAGATAAAATTAGAGTTATCATCTCTTTGACAAAGGACAAAGAAGGAAACTTATTAGATATGGATTTTTGGAAAGAAGATTTTGTCAACCTTATTAATTATCCCACACCGGATAAAGTAGAATTTATCAAATAAGAAAAACATGAGTACGCTTAAAACACATTTCATAATTATCCTCACCCTTACAATCTTAAGTAGTTCATGTTTGGATTCTAATAATAACACGCTCAAAAGAGAGGGCGAACCCGATGTTACTTTTATTGACAACGATGACAAAGAAATAAACCAAGCAATTCTTGATGCAAATGAAAGTCTGAAGGAGTTTAAAGAACACCTAAGTGAAAATAAAGCGAAAAATATCTTCTACAGTGTAAAACAAAAATTCGTTACTAATAGTGGAAGCAATGAACACATTTGGATTCGAGATATAAGAATTAAAGACAATGATTTAGTAGGGATAATAGACAATGTCCCTGTAGAAGATATTGGTTTTCAATTTGAGGATTCAATAACTATTGATCAAACTAACATTTCAGATTGGCTCATTATAGATAATAATTTAGAGAAATCTATTGGCGGATATACAATTATCGTACACAGAAATACCTTGTCAGATGCAGAAAAGATTCAATTTGACGCCGAAAGCGGATTATATCTAGAAAAAAGATAGAACAAAATTTCATGCCTTAATTCATTTTGACAATTGGAATTTATCCATTTCAACAATTGAAGATTATCTTCACTGGCAATGAATAAATTTCTTTCGTTTGCCGTCATTTTAATCATTGTATGTTCTTTCTGCAATGTATCTGCACAAAGCAATTACCCTTTTGATTCTACGCTTTTTGAAAATACAAAATTTAGAAACATAGGTCCTTTTCGAGGAGGTCGAGCTAGTGGCGTATGCGGAGATTATAAGAATAAAGAAGTTTACTATATGGCGGCCACGGGAGGCGGCGTTTGGAAAACGAAAGATGCTGGACAAAACTGGAAAAACATTTCCGATGGTTATTTTGGCGGCAGTATCGGCGCCATTGAAGTTTCAAAAAATGACCCATTGCTACTTTATGTAGGAACAGGCGAAAGCACCTTGCGCGGCAACGTAAGCGAAGGTCATGGAATGTGGAAATCAACCGATGGTGGTAGAACTTGGAAATTTATTGGTCTTAAAGATTCTCGACATATCGCCAAAATTATTATTCACCCCAAGGATAATAACATAGTCTACGTTGCAGCTGTCGGTCATTTATTTGGACCCAACAAACAGCGCGGTATTTTTAAAACGACTGATGGTGGTCAAACTTGGAATAAAGTACTTTTTGTAAATGAAAATGTAGGTGCAGCTGATATTGCTATAGATCCGACCAATCCTGATATTTTATTTGCTAGTACTTGGCGCGTGCGCCGTACGCATTATGACTTTAGTAGTGGTGGTCACGGAAGTGGCCTTTGGAAAAGCACCGACGGCGGCGAATCGTGGAAAAATATCACAAAAAGCAAAGGCTTACCAAAGGATACTTTAGGCATTATAACAATAGCAATTGCACCTTCTAATCCGGACAAAATGTATTCCATTATAGAAAGCAAAAAAGGCGGTTTATTCGTCAGTGAGGATGCCGGTAAAACTTGGAAAAAACAAAATAGTGAAAGTAAAATTCGTCAACGATCTTGGTATTTCAGCCGAATGGCAGTAGACCCAAAAGATGAGAATGAATTATGGGTTTGTAATGTTCGATTTCATAAAAGCACTGATGGTGGTAAAAAATTCACCACGATTCGGACACCACATGCTGATCATCATGGCATTTGGATTGACCCAGAAGATGGCAGTCGCATGGCTATTGCCGATGATGGAGGTGTTCAAATTTCAAAGAACAAGGGAAAAAGCTGGAGTACTTATATGAACCAACCCACATCTCAATTTTATAGAGTCAGTACTGATAATCATTTTCCATATCGCATTCTTGGTTGCCAGCAAGACAATAGTTCCATGCGAATAGCGAGCAGAACTTATCATGGAGATATTAATCAACAAGATTGGGAGAGAAGTGCTGGTTTTGAAAGTGGACATATAGTGGCAGATCCATTAAATCCAGAGATTGTTTACGGAGGAAATTATGGTGGCTATTTATCGCGATACAATCATACCACAAAAGAAAGTAGAACGGTTAGTGTTTGGCCAGTCAGCCCAATTGGCGCAGGAGCTGATGTTTTGAAATATCGATTTCAATGGAATTTCCCAATTTTCTTTTCGCCACATAATAGCAAACGACTCTACGCTGCAGGTAATGAATTATTTGTCACTACCGATGAAGGTCAAAGCTGGAAATCTATATCACCCGATTTAACAACCAATGACAAAAGCAAACAAAAACCAAGCGGCGGTAGTATTACAAAAGACAATTCTGGTGTAGAATATTATTGCACCATTTTTGCGGCAGCCGAAAGTCCGGCTCAAGAAGGTGTAATTTGGTGTGGAAGCGATGACGGCTTGGTGCACCTAACGCAAAACGGTGGAACGACTTGGGATGATGTCACCCCAAAAAGAATGCCAGACTGGACTATGATAAACTGCATAGAACCTAGCCAGAATCGAGCAGGCACGTGTTTTATAGTTGGTACGCGTTATAAACTAGATGATGAAACACCTTTTATTTACAAGACAACTAATTATGGAAGAACTTGGAAAAATATCACCAACGGTATTCCGAATGATCATTTTGTAAGAGCAATCAGACAAGACAGAAGCGATCCGAATATTTTATATTGTGGTACTGAAAAAGGACTTTATATCTCGTTTAATCAAGGAGAAGACTGGAATTCTTTTCAGCTAAATCTACCGACTGTTCCGATTACAGACTTAGCACTTAAAGACAATAGTCTAATTGTAGCTACCCAGGGAAGAAGTTTTTGGATACTAGATGATTTGAGCTTTATTCGCCAAGCACAAAAAGATGCAATGGCCAATTTTAAAGAAAATGTTGATGTCAAACTATTTACTCCAAAATATGCCTACCGAATGCGTGGTTGGCAAAATAAAAATGTTCGAAATGCTGGAATGAATCATGCGCCAGGTGTTGTTTTCCAATATTGGTTAAATGATAATTTTAGGGATAGTAGTAAAGTTGAAATTATTATTCGAGATGAAAATGGTGAAATCATGAAAACCATTACTAACAAAGGAAAAGACAAAGACAAAAATTTTAACCCGAATAAAGGAATGAACCAAACAACTTGGAACATGACAATGAAAGGGGTTAAAAAGATAGATAAAATGATACTTTGGAATGGCACGGTCCGTGGCTATAAAGTGCCACCCGGCATGTACACTGCCACGCTGAAGGTAGGCGGTGTGCAACAAATGGTAAATGTAGAAATCAGAAAAGATAAAAATTATGAGGCTACCGATAAAGATTATCAAGAACAGTTTGCCTTTTTAAAACAAATCAGAAATAAATTTTTTGAAACACAAGAAACGATTAAAAACATTAAAAGTGTAAAAACACAAATCACTCAACTAAAAAATATTCAAGGCGATGCCTACCCTAAGGATTTAGACACCTTGGGTGAAAAAATCAAGAAAAAACTAAATAAAGTAGAGTCTGCTTTATATCAGAACAAAGCAGTGAGTCATCAAGATGTACTCAACTACCCTATTAAGTTAAATGATAAACTTGGTGGTCTATTTAGAGCAGCCAATCAAGAAACAGCACCGAGCCAACAAGTAAAAGATGCATATCGTGAGCTTTCTCAAAAAATAGATGAACAATTGAGCAACTTCATGCAAATATTAGATAGCGATGTAGCTGATTACAATCGCCTTGTGCGAGAGAAGCGAATTGACTTTATCCAGATAAAAAGAGAGAAGCCTTAAGAAACACTTAATTTTTCTTTCACATTACTTTTAGATTTTCTTTTTAAAACCGCAGTTTAGTTGCACCTAATTTTGTTTTCCGAATGGAGTTATTCGTTTGTAACAAATAAATTAGCAGGACTACAAACTGCATCGTCTCAGACAAACTAAACAAACTACGCTTCTTTCTGCTTTAGCCCTTTTGGGGAACTCATTATTAAAAAAATATAATTATGGTACAAAAAACATCTAATGCTTTTGTGGCTGCATCATGGATAGCTATGGGCGCAGGAACCATCGGATTTATTATCGGACTCTGGCGCGCTGATATGCTACTTAACGAAAAGGGATATTATTTCACTGTTCTCATGTTTGGACTTTTTGGTGTCGTCTCGCTACAGAAAGCTGTAAGAGACCGACTTGAGAACTTACCGGTTACAGAAATTTACTATGGCATCTGTTGGTTTGGAACACTTTTGTCTATTCTGCTATTAGTAATTGGATTGTGGAATGCTACATTACAAGCTAGTGAGAAAGGCTTTTATGCCTTTGCTTTTTTGCTGGCAATTTTTGGAGCCATTGCTGTTCAAAAAAATGTAAGAGATAATTTACTCTACGAAAAACATAATCCAACTATTCCCATAACTGAAGAAGAAGATTTATAAAAAAAGATAGCGCATCTGAAATAGATGCGCTATCTTAAATTTTTAAACGAGAAGCATGTACAAATACACTTGCATAATATTTAGCCTTTTTACTAGCTTCTCAACTAATGCGCAAAATCGAATACCCGATCAAAGCACGCCGAGAAATACGGTGGAAGAAGTTTTTCGTTGTGCTCGCACGGGTGACTTCTCTCAAATCCATCGCCTTTGCGCACCCAATGGAAAGGGCGATGGCGACACTAAGCAACTATGCTCAGTAAATGAATCAAGCCGACTGAAGAAACTAGAGTTTAGAACTTATTTTAAACTTGCTTACTCTTTGGCTGAAAAAATAACAAATAAAAAAGGAGCTAAAGTAAATTTTAAGTTCGGGCCCAAAGCACAACAACTTGAAACGATGAATCTAATTCTGATTGATAACAAATGGTATTTGAGTAGTTTTTGATTGAATTAATTGAGACGATATAGAATAATAAATAAGTACTTGAGGTTTACCTTTGTAAACATGGACACACAACCTGTTTTCTCTGATGCTTTACTCGCAAATTCTCTTAAAACTATTGGTCAAAAAGTATTAGATGGCGAGCGAATAACAACGGATGAATGCTTAGAACTTTACCAACATGCAGATATTGACTTTTTGGGTATGCTAGCCAATCATATCAAAACAAAAAGGCATGGTAAAAAAGTGTATTTCAATAGAAACTTTCATATTGAACCAACTAATGTTTGCGTTTTTAGTTGTGCTTTTTGTGCGTACTCTCGATTGTATAAAAACAGAGAGGAAGGTTGGGAATTATCAGAAGAACAAATGATGCATATCGTAAAAAGCTACGACGATAAAAAAGTCACAGAGGTACATATTGTAGGTGGCGTTCATCCAAAACTAAATATCGAATTCTTTGCCAATTTGATGAAAAAAATGAAAGCTCACAGACCGAGTCTTCATATTAAAGGTTACACCGCCGTAGAATTAGACTATATGTTTCGTAAAGCTAAAATGTCGAATAAAGAAGGTTTAGAATATCTGCGAGAAGCGGGCCTTGAATCGTTACCAGGCGGAGGCGCAGAAATTTTTGATGAAGAAATACGAGAAAAGATATGCGCAGACAAAGTAGATTCTGAAGGTTGGTTGGCTATTCATAAAACTGCTCATGAATTGGGCATGCATTCTAACGCTACCATGCTCTATGGACATATTGAAGAATATCAACATAGAATTGATCACATGAATCGTTTGCGAAATTTACAAGATGAAACCGGTGGTTTTAATTGTTTCATTCCACTTAAGTTTAGAAACGAAAATAATGACATGTCTGATGTTACCGAAAGTTCTGTGATAGACGACATTAAGACTTATACGATAGCAAGAATTTTCATGGACAACTTCCCTCATGTAAAAGCATACTGGCCCATGTTAGGCCGTGAGAAAGCGCAACTAATGGTTAATTATGGCGTGGATGATTTAGACGGAACCATTGATGATAGCACCAAGATTTATTCTATGGCGGGTAGTGAAGAACAAAGCCCTTCAATGACAACGGATGAAATTGTAGATTTAATTCATCAAACAGAAAATACGGCGGTAGAGCGCGATACGCTATATAACGAATTGGAAGTATTTGAAGTGGTCTAATTTTTTGTCACAATACCAATGTACTGAATGTGACAAAAAATAAATGATTATCGAATCATCAAATTAGCTCATCACAGAATCAAATAATATATTTGAATGAATGAGTAAAAACGAGTCTGGATTTAAGCTAAGTGAGATTCAAAAAATCTTTCCGCAAGCATCCGCTCGTAAAGTTATCTCTAAGCTCCTAGACAAAGGGTATATTGATGTTCAGCAAAAATTAAAAGATCGATTTATCCCAAAATATGAGAATGTTGTATTCCTAGAAGACGGCTATGAAACAAATGATGCCTTGCAAGCATTATTAAACAGTTTAGACAAAGCTCCAAAACAACAAAATATAGTTCTTCAATTTTTGCATTTAAGCGAAACGAAAGACATTGTATTCCAAAAAGAGCTACTTGCCAACTCAAATGCATCGGGCACGCAACTTAAAACCTTAGTTCAGAAAAATGTGTTACGCTTGGAGAAAATGCGAACCGATCGAATTCATTTTTCTAAAGTGAATATTGAAACCGAAATCACCTTGAGTCAAGAACAACTTAGAGCTCTTGAAGAAACCAATAAGCATTTTGACAATGGTCAAACTGTTTTGCTTAAAGGCATAACAGGTAGTGGGAAAACACATATCTATTTCAAACTAATAGAAAAAGCAATATCCGATGGAAAACAAGTATTATATCTACTTCCTGAAATTGCGCTTACAGCACAGATTATCAAGCGGCTGCAAGCAAAATTTGGCAAACAAATTGGAATCTATCATTCTCGATTTGGAAACCAAGAACGTGTTGAGATTTGGCAAAAAACACTAAGCGGTGAATGCAAGATTGTCCTTGGTGCCCGCTCATCCCTCCTACTTCCTTTTCAGAAACTGGGTTTAATAATAATCGATGAAGAACACGATACTTCTTACAAACAAAACGAACCAGCACCAAGATATAATGCCCGAGACACAGCACTCGTTCTTGCTAAAAAAATGCAAGCCAATGTTATACTAGGCAGTGCAACGCCATCTGTTATTTCCTATTTCAATGCCACTCAAAACAAATATGCGCTAGTAGAATTAAACGAACGATTTGGAGCGGGCAAAATGCCCTCGGTAGATATTATTGATTTAAAAAAAGCATATGAAGACAAAGAAATGCAGGGCTTGTTTTCATTATCGCTACTAGCCGAAATGAAAAAATCATTAGAAGCTAGAAAACAAATTATCCTTTTTCAAAACAGACGTGGGTACTCTCCTTTTATTCTTTGTCTTTCTTGTGGCTATGTGCCGCATTGCGAACATTGCGATGTTTCACTGACCTATCATAAGCAATCAGACAAATTGCATTGTCACTATTGTGGGACGGTTTATCCATATGTGGTGGTCTGTCCTACTTGCAATAGTAATCAGGTGACAACCAAAAGTTTTGGAACGGAAAAAATTGAAGAAGAGATCAAACAACAATTTCCAAATGCACGAGTGGCAAGATTTGATTGGGACGCATTGAAACAAAAAAATAAATTTAAAGAACTCATTACTAGTTTTGAGCATCGTCAAATAGACATATTAGTGGGTACGCAAATGGTCGTTAAAGGCTTGGACTTTGAACATGTAAACTTAGTGGGTGTGCTAAGCGCTGACAGCCTTTTATCCTTTCCTGATTATCGTGTGAACGAACGCGTATTTCAATTATTAGAACAAGTGAGTGGACGCGCTGGCAGAAAAGACGATTTGGGCAAAGTACTCATTCAAACACACCGAGCAGACCACCCAATTATTAAATTGGTTCAGCAACATGATTACAATAATTTCTATAAATTAGAACAACAACACCGTCATGATTTTGTTTACCCTCCTTTTGTAAAATTGATACGAATCACTTTAAAACATAAAGATAAAAGCAGTGCATTTGAATCAGCTATGTCGTTAGTTGCCGAACTTACCAAACTCGAAAACATTCATCTCATTGGCCCTGCTGAACCACCAGTGGCAAGAATACGGAATCAGTATTTACAAGAGATTCTTATTAAGTTACCAAAATCTACTCAAGCTATAAATCAAGTAAAAGAAAACATTTACGATGCCATTAATAAATTAACGAGCATGAGAAATTACGGTTCTGTTCGAGTTATTTTAGATGTAGATCCTTAAGAAAATGAAAAAACTATTAATAGCTTCCGGCATTTTTATTTTTGTATTAATTCTTATCATAGCAATCGCAAGAGCCACTGGCATGCTAGAGATTTATAGCATTCCCACACCAAGTAACGAACCCACTTTAAAGCAAGGCTCCATCGTTTTTGCTTCATCATTAAAAAAATACAATCGATTTGATTTCATTTGTTTTGAATATGATGAACAAGGAACTATTTATACCAAAAGATTATGTGGTCTACCCGGTGATAAAGTAGAATTAAAAAATGGCATTCTCTTTGTCAATAATCAAAACGTAGACAAAAATCTTACATTGATGCATTACTACTGTATTCCAGAAATAGCATATGATAGTCTATTAGACTTAGGGCTGGCATCAACGACTATATCTGAATATTTTACAAATTATGGAGTTTATACAACTGTAGTTGATTCAGTTGCTCACAATATTCAGGGTACCAATTTTGATATTGGTTCTTTTCTTTCAACCTTACACCCGGATATTAAAACTACCTATGGGAAAGATTGGACACCCAATGATTTTGGACCCATCATTGTTCCGCAAGACTCCGTTTTTGTATTAGGTGACAACCGAGACAATAGTTATGATTCCCGTTTTTGGGGATTTGTTGCTGAAGATGCAATTAAACAAACCGTATTCTCAGAATAGCCATCACTATAAATCTATATCACCGCTGATATAGCGATAAAGCCATTTACCCCCTATTTAAGAACATATTATGATTTGATAGCCCTACATTTGAAAAACAAATTTAAGCGATATGAACCTTCGATTTTGGAAGAAAAAAAACAAAGAAGAAAAAAAGAAAAAGTCTGTAGCCCGTGAATGGTTAGATGCTGGAATTTTTGCTGTAGTAGCAGCTACCTTAATCCGCACATTTCTTTTTGAAGCCTATACTATACCAACACCCAGTATGGAAAAAAGTCTTTTAGTAAATGACTATCTCTTTGTAAGCAAAATGCATTACGGTGCGCGAATACCCATGACACCGCTGTCTTTTCCATTCGTGCATAATACTATGCCGATAATAGGAGGAAATTCTTATAGCACGGCCGTCCAATGGGATTATAAAAGGTTGCCAGGTTTTAGCAAAATAGAACGTAATGATGATGTTGTATTTAATTATCCAAAAGATGAAAACGGAAGACCAGTAGATAAAAAAGAAAATTATATCAAACGTTGTGTGGGTATCCCAGGCGACTCATTGGAAGTGAGAGATGGCGTTCTTTATATAAATGGTGAGAAAGGATATAAATGTAAATATCAACAATTTAATTATCTTGTTGAAACAACGAATAGAGGATCAATTAATCAAGAATTGTTGGACGACTTAGGTGTTACCCAATACAATCCTGATGCCGGAAATATTTATGCGCTTACCGAAGAACAAGTTGAAAAAGTGAGTGCGATTCCTAACTCAAATGTTCAACTCGTCAATAAGCTAAGAGAATACGATAAAGACATTCCTGAAAACAGAAAATATCCTTTCATTCCAACTTTTCCGGGCGATACTACAAATTTCAAATACAATGGAGATTGGTATGGACCGATTCAAATTCCAGCTGCGGGAGAATCCGTGTCACTTAGTCAAGATAATATTGCTTTATATCAAAGTATTATTACTGAATACGAAGGGCACAAATTAAATGTAGTGGACTCCACGATTTATATAGATGACAAAGTAGCTACTGACTATACTTTTCAACAGAACTACTATTGGCTAATGGGTGACAATCGTCACAATTCTGCAGACTCAAGATATTGGGGCTTTGTTCCGGAAGACCATGTTGTTGGAAAAGCCTGGTTTGTTTGGTTTAGTCATAGACCCGGTGGTTTTTGGAAAGTGCGTTGGAACAGATTATTCAGAGGTATAAAATCATTAGAGAAATAATGCGGTACTTATTCATTTTCTTGCTGTCTATTTGCTTGTTCTCTTGTGCAACCGATTCTTCGGAACAAGAAAATGAAACCTTTTCAAACTCTGTTAATAATAAAGAAATTATCCAGAAGGGAAATGTGCTTTTTGCTACAAATTGTAAAGTTTGTCATGCATTTGACAAAAATCAAGCGAGTGGCCTTGCGCCTGTTTTAGAAAATATAAAGCAAAACTGGCCTGATAAAAGCTTACTTACTAAATATATCAAAAATGCGCCTGCCTTGATGCAAGAAAATAAGCGCACTAGAAAACTCTACCAAGAATGGAAAAACAAGGCGTCAATGCCTGTATTTCCTGGGTTATCTGACGAAGAAGTCAATTGTATTATAGAATACTTGTATACAAATAGTTAATAATATGTTGTGATTGGCATGGTATTCGCACTATCTTATGTGAAAACCAAGTATCATGACACAAAAAATTTGCCTTCTCCTAAGCTTTCTATTTATCTCAATTACATGTTTCGCGAATTCTACGAACTTTGAAGAAGGACTAGAATGGAAACAAAAAGGTAATTTGGTAGAAGCTATTAAATTTTTTGAAAAAGCTAAAGATGCCAATCCTAATGATTTAAATATCGCAAAAGAATACGCAAACGCGGCTTATAAATTAAGAAGATATGTGAATGCCTTACCTGTTTATGAAAAGATTTTAGAAAGCGAGCCTAAAAATGTTTCAGTTTTAACACGACTAGCTAAAATGTACAGTTACAGTTCTCAAAAATTTAAAAGTGTAGAATATGCCGATAAAGCAGTAAAATTAAATCCTACTGATCCTACTGAACAAATAGAATTAGCTGATGCATTTTATTTTGTAAAACATTATCCTAAAGCTATTGATATTTATAAAAAAATTCAACCGGCTAATGAATACACCTTACACAAAATAGCTAAGTCGTATGACAAAATGAGTGCATACCATTCAGCTATTGAATACTTTGCTAAACTAATAGAATTAAAAAAAGAGCCCAATGCAACTTTGTATTATGAATATGGTAATGCTCTTTTTAATAATAACAACTTCAAACTTGCAACTAAGGCATTTTTAACTTCAAAAGAAAAAGGCTTTTATAATCACAAACTAATTAACGAGAATATCGCCCTAGGATTCTTTGCATTGAAAGCTTACGAACCAGCGTTAGAATTTTATCTTGAAGCAAAGAAAAGTGCGCCTTATGATAAAAATTTAAATCTGGACATCGCGGACTGTTACAACCGAATGGGACGATTCAAAGAAGCGCGAGATTTAATTACCAAAATGCAAGAAACGAATCCTACTGACGGCGATTTAATGTATGCTTTTGGTATGACCTATTACAAAGAAGGAAAAACGAGTAAAGCTGAAACGTATTTCAATAAGGCTTTTGTAATGAAACCTTCTTTGAAAGCATTGCGCTATACGAAAAGTAGATTTTAAGATATTATTACACAAATCAATCTTGATCTCGGTCTAGGGTAAAACTAAAGGTTGTTCCTAGGCCGATTTCACTTCTGCAACTAATAGTATGCTCATGGGCTTCAATGATATGTTTGACAATAGCCAAACCTAAGCCATTACCTAACTTATCTACTGCTCTGGCTTCATCAGTTCGAAAGAATCGCTCAAAAGCACGAATGCTCTGATCAGGTTTCATCCCCATACCATTATCTGCAATTTCTATAAGAATTTCCTTTTTGCCAACTAAGTAAATCCCAGCCAAGACATGACCATCTTGATGTCCATATTTAATCGCGTTTTGCACCAGGTTGTTTAATACTTGCTCAATACGTACTGCATCAGCCCAAACAAAAAAATCACCTTCACAACCTTTTTTGATACTCAATGAAATGTTTTTCTCCTCAGCTAAAGGTTGTAATTCTACGAATACTTTTTTTACTAGTTTTTGAATACTGAAAGCGTTTTTTTCCAAACGAATTTGCTGACTTTCGTAATGTGATATTTCTCGCAAATCATCAACGAGTGCACTTAAACGATCTGTACTTCGCGAGGCATTCTCTAAAAAACGAACATTGACTTCAGGGTTTTCAATTTCTCCATCTAACAAAGTAGAAATATACCCTTGTATGGCAAAAATGGGTGTTCTCAGTTCATGTGCCAAATTCATTAAAAACTCTTTTCTAAAAGACTCATTATTTTGTAATCGCACAATTTCTCCTCGTTTCTCCACGGCCCACTTTTCTACATCTTCTTTTACCTCATCTATCGTTTTGTCAAAATTTTCTCCTTCGATTTTTATAGAAGCCTTTTCTTTGGATATCAACTTATATATTACTTTAATTTTTCGATTAATAAACCGATCTAATAGAAAAGACAATAAATAAAAAGTGAAAAGAAAAAACGCAAAAAGCGCAAAGAAACCATAATACCATTTTGAAGAAGTCACCCAAACCAACAATCCACCAAAAATGGCAATTGCTACAGCCATGATAGCTGCTAGTTGTTTGTAGGACAGATTTTTAGTACCTAAATACACTACTTTCAAAAATAATCTCTTCTGACTATAATTCGAACTTATATCCTACTCCTTTTACGGTGTGAATCAAATCACTATTCATTTTTTTTCGAATTTTACGCACGTGAACGTCAATGGTACGATCGCCAACTATAACTTCACGCCCCCATACTTTATCCAGAATTTCCTGTCGCAGAAATACTTTACCTGGTTTAGAAGCCAATAACGCCAATAGCTCAAACTCTTTACGAGGAAGTAAGAACTCCTCACCCTTATTTCGTACAATAAATTTTTCGCGGTCTATTTCAACATCTCCATGAACAATCAACTCTTCCTTATGATTTAATCTGCGCAAGATTGCTTTCACTTTAGACAAAAACAATTTAGGCTTTATCGGTTTAGAGATATAATCATCGGCACCAACTTCTAAACCCAGTATTTCGTTCTCTTCATCTGCCAATGCTGTTAGGAAAACTACAGCCGTTTCTTTTAAAGAAGACACTTTTCTAATTTCTTTACAGGTTTCTACACCATTCATGATGGGCATCATCCTATCCAGAACAATTAAATCTGGCAGAAAAGACTGCGCCTCGATAAGAGCATCTTGGCCATTGGTGGCTGTGCGAACATCATAGTTTTCCTTTTGTAAATTGAAAGAAAGGATATCTAAAATATCTTGTTCATCGTCTACTAATAGAACTTTAGGGTTCACTGCTTATCGTAATTTTGAAAGCAAAGCTAATAAAGACCTTGGTCATTTCTTCTATTGTAGATTACCAAATCGTTACCTTATTCTTCTAATGTTTTGGATTTATCTATGGAACGCTGCAACTCTTCCAATTTCAGTTGCTCCTTTTTTATCCGAAGTTTTTGTTTTTCTATTCTTAGTTTAGCTTCGGTCTCTTTTTCTGCTTTTTCTATCTTAACATCAACATTTCCTATTTCATCACCCGCTTTTTCGATTGAAACACCTACTTCTTCCATGGCATCGCCAATTTCTTCCAATGCTTCTCCTACTTCATCCATTGCCTCTTCAACACTTTCTTCTATTTCTTCCTTTGTTTCTTTATCTAAATCATCCCAGTCAGCATTGATATGAATATTACGTTTTCGTTTTTTAAATCGTTTAATCTTGGGGTCCACATCTAATACTTTATCCTTAGGAACATAAAAGGTCACTTTAGCATGCTGAAATCGAAAAGGTTCATCTTTCGGCAAACTGACGTATTTGGCAATCTTAAATTCGTTATTGACAAATTCATTTTCTACCGATGCCAACTTGGCATTTTTGACAGCTCCTTTATTTCCACTTCCAGAAGCAGACTTTTCTATTTCCACATAGAACCGATCATCTTCACTTTCTTTTCTATCAAAAGAAATAATCTTAGAATATTGCTTCTCATTATCTTTTCTGTAAAAATTCTTAAACAAGGTTTTTAGTCCAGTTACTTTAATACCATTACCGAATTCTTCTTGAAGCTTAGATACATGTAATGTATCACCTTGTACAGGAATGCTTACTGTTTCAGTGATGGTAGCTTCTGTTCGAAGTTCGGAATAAAGTAAAAATCCGAAAGCGATAGCAGAAGCAAAACCAAGTCCCCACAAACCTCCAAAACTTGTGCGCAACGTTTTATTCGGACTTTTAGAACCATTAAATCTTCTAACCGCCCAAATTACAAAACCAACTAATGGAAGAATCAAAAAGAAAACTACGCTTAAACCTCCTAGCCATTTCAAAAGACCTGTATTTAATACCGAATTAGTCAATGGCCACATAAATGCAGATCCAAAAACCAACAGAATAAGCATAAATACTATAAAGATTAATGCACACCCAATCACTACAAAAGCAACAACTCTCAGTAAGTTATTAAACCCTGAGTTGCTATCCGGATTGGTATGAACCCGCTCTGACTCTTCACTAATACTATTTATATTTATGTCCTCACCACGAGCCAATAATTCCTCAGTGGCTGTTTCTGATTCTTTGGTAGTAATCCACAAAATTATGTAGGCAATAATCGAAAAGCCCATGGCTGATCCATTAAAAACATTAAAACCAAAATTGAACATCCCTGAAGAAACATTCAGTATCAAAGGGCTTAAAAATATTACTCGTATAATCCATGCTTCCGTTTTGAAAAAAGAAGCTAAACCGCCACAAACACCTGCTATCACCTTATCGGCGCCATTACGATAAAGTCTTTTAGTAAGATTAACTGGAAGCACTTTGGGTTGGAGTGCTATCCAGAATACTGCATAGACAATAACCCCAATCCCCTTGCTGAAAAGAGCTACCAAAACAAATAACAACCTAAAGGCTAACGGATCAATCGAAAAATAATTACCCAATCCTCCACAGACGCCACCAATAAATTTTTCATTTTCACTACGGTATAATTTTTTATCGCGATAAGTCACCTGTGGTTCTTGTTCCACCATTTCTTCCCCCTCTATATCTTCTTCTAACTGCTTGACATGGCCAATACTTTTTTTAATATCTTCAATATCTTCCGTTGAAATCGCATTTCCCGATATCTTCATTTTGGATTGCAGCATCTCGCAGATTCGCAATTTCAAGTCCTCAAAAATTTCATAGCCATCCGGCTGTTCCAGAAAATATGTTTTCAACTCCTGTTCATAGGTCTCAAAATTTTTGTAAGCTTCTTCTTCAAAGCGTAAATCTTGAGTACAATATTTAATGTCTAAAATGTTCATGTGTATTGTTTTATTTTTTCTTAATTATTTGGTTATTCGTTTCACAGCAGCCGCTAATTCACCCCAGGTAGTCTCTAGCACTTTATAGAATTTTTTACCCTCGGCATTCATAGAAAAGTATTTTCTCGGTGGTCCACCCGTGCTTTCTACCCAGCGATAATCTAAATAGCCTGCCTTCTTTAATCTTGTCAGTAAAGGATATAACGTACCTTCTAAAACGGGCATTCCTTTACCTTTTAATTCCTCTACAATGTCCGCTGGATATACTTCACCGCGATCGATTATAGTAAGAATGCAAAACTCTAAGACGCCTTTTTTCATTTGACTTTGTATGTTTTCTACATTCATTTCGTTGTTTTCTAAAACAAATGTATAATCAAATTTAGTACTATACAATACAAAGTACCTTTTTTAACAAATTATCTTATTACGCTTGCTACATAATAATGCATCTATATACCCCAAAATTCTTGGTGTCAATACCTTATATTTGTAGAGATAATTATTTAATACAACAACTTGATAATATATAGAGAATGGGATGTGGAAATTGTGGCTCGTCAAAAGACGGGAAGCCCGGAGGCTGTAAAAGCAATGGTAATTGCAGCAGTGGAGGCTGTAATCGTTTAAATGTTCATGATTGGCTCAGTGATATACCAGTAGCTGATTTAGGAAAGCCTTTTCCCTTTGTGGAAATGAGCTTCAATAATGGTAGTAGAAAAGATTTCTATAAACTTACTAGTCCGATGGATTTAGTAAAAGGTCAATACTTAGCGGTTGAGGGTCAAGGTGGGTTTGATGTTGGTGTCGTTAGTTGCTCTGGTGAAATTGTCCGTCTTCAAATGAAAAAAAGAAGGGTACAAGAAGACAATAAAGACATTCGACGGATTTTGCGAGTGGCAAGCGATGAAGACATTGCTTTAATGAACGAAAGTAAGCTTCGAGAAAAAGAAACCATGATTACGGGCCGCGTGATTATCAATCGATTAAAATTGAACATGAAGCTGAGTGAAGTTGAAATCCAAGCTGACGGTAAAAAAGCAACTTATTACTATACCGCCGAAGATCGTGTAGATTTTAGAGAATTAATTCGCTCTTTTTCAAGCGAGTTTAAAATGAAGGTAGAGATGAAGCAAATAGGCATTCGTCAAGAAGCTGGAAAAATAGGTGGAATTGGTAGTTGCGGTCGAGAATTATGTTGTAGTACTTGGCTGACGAAATTTAATTCTGTTTCTACTTCAGCTGCTCGTTATCAGAACCTAGCTATTAATCAAACTAAACTTTCTGGACAATGCGGCAGACTAAAATGTTGTTTAAATTTTGAGTTAGACACCTATATGGATGCACTTAAAATTTTCCCTAGAAAAGCAGATAAGCTAAAGACTTCGGCGGGCACGGCCTATTTACAAAAGAAAGATATCTTCAAAAATTTGCTGTGGTATAGTTATCGTGGCAGTAGCAAACTATATCCATTAAGTATTGAACGTGTCAACGAAATAGTCGCTCTTAACAAAGAAGGCAAAGAGGTAGATGAGATGAAACCGGTTGAAATTGAAAGTACGAAATCAGAAGAAAAAGAACTCGAGTTTGCTGACACGGTTGGACATATCAGTCTAAAATCTTTAGATAGGAAAAGTCGGAACAAAAGAAAAGGCAAAGGTGGCGGAAACCGAAATCGGAATAACCGAGGTAGAAATAATCAAGGTAAAAAAACAACGAACAACCGTTCTGGAAACCAAGGTGGTAATAAGCAACAACAGGCTACTAATAAAAACAAGCCATCTTCTTCCAAAAACAGTGGTAACCAAGGCAACAAGAGAAGAAGACCGCCAAATTCAAATAATAAAAAAGGCGGTAAGAATACCGCCCCTCCTAAAAAGTAAAAGTATATCTAGCCAGGAATACGGCTCATATATTTATCCATTTCTTTAATTTGATCAACGAGCATTTTACCCTTTGGTTTTAATTGTTTTGCTCGTTTAAAATAGTGCTTAGCACCTCTAAAATCTTTTCTATCTGCACAAATGCCTGCCAGTTGTAAATAGGCCGTTGCTTCCGTTTCTTTATCAGGCAAACCAAGCTCTACTGCTTTGCGCATATTAGTATAAGCTCCTTTTTTGTCACCCTTTTTAAATGCAATACTGCCCAATTGTAAATAAGCTGTTCCTTCCATTCCCTTCTCTTTGATACCAGCCTTTAAACTTTGTCGAATATCTGTCTCAGCCGCATCATAATCTTCGTTAATCGTAGAGAATTGTGATTTAAGCATGTAATAAGCAGAGCGTATTGGTTTGTACAGCAGTTTAGGAAACTTAACTTTTCCTAATAAAGCCTTTGCTCCATCTACATCACCTCCTTCTACATATCGCTGAATCAGAGTGATTGGGCCAATCATAAAATGCGCCACAATCATGAGTACAGCAATTAAAAAAAACAACCATGAAGTATAGACTCCATTCTTCACATCTATTGTCATCCAAACACCCAGAGCAATTAAAGCGCCCGCAATTGGCAATCGGTACAATACAATGAATTTTCTTACATTAAACCACATAGGGGCGCAAATTTAAGTAATATCTAGCTGTTTAACGAATCTTGATAATGCTTCCGTCATTGTTCAATTTAATGATTCGAGAAGGCTCTTTTGGTTGCTCATCCTCTTGTCTCCATAAACACTGGTAACTAACTCGGTTTTTTACTACTTCATCAATATGGTTATAAAATGAAGGATTTACTTCACCGCTAAGATTCGCAGATGTGCTTATTATGGGCTTTCTATATCTTTTGAGCAATGCAATACAAAAATCATCTTGCGGTATTCGAATACCGAGACTACCATCTTCGGCCAATGCATTATCCGCAATACCAATAACTCCATCATATATTATGGTCGTGGCCTGGTCCTTTCCTGAACTTTGCGACGAGTTCTCAAGAACAAATGATTCTAAATCTGGAATAGGATTAGAAAGATGTTGACGCAACATCTGAACATCAGACATCAAAACGATGTAAGACTTATTTGTAGGACGATTTTTAATTTTTGAAATTTCTTCAATGGCTTCCGCATTTGTAGCATCGCAACCCAACCCCCAAATCGTATCGGTTGGATACAAAATAGTTCCACCTTCGGCTAAGGTCTTTACACAAGCTTTTACATCTAACTCAAATTCTTCCACATTGCAAATTTCAGCTTTTTTAGAAATTAACTTTCAAATTAATGGATTTAAAATCTTGTTCTTTTAAAAACTTGGGATATCAATATCACCACATTTAAAATGCTCTTTGGGGCATTTCTGAAAACCGTGCAAACCACAAGGTCGGCAACTTAACTTTTCATTTGATTCAAGTATGATTGATTTTTCGCTGAGTGGCGTAAATCCAAATGCTGGAACCGTGCTGCAGAAAAAAGCCGTAACTGGCGCATTCATAGCCGAACAAAGATGTAAGGGCGCCGAATCATTCACATAATTCATTTGCGCATCGCGCATCAAAGCTGCGGAACCCAACAAACTTAACTCCCCTGCTAAATTTTGAATATCAGTTCGATCGCATTGTTCAATTAATTCCTTACAAAACGTCCTATCACTTGGACCTCCTAAAATAAATATCTGTTTTGAGTTCGGAATACTATTAGCTAACTCAATCCATTTCTTAACGGGCAACTGTTTAGTAAACCAAACGGAAGCTGGCGACAGTGTGACATAATCTTTGCCATTACTAATTTTGTTAGCCTTTAAAAAATCTTTTTTACTAGGATATAATTTTGGCTTGGCAAATTCTAACCCACAAAAGCTTTCAATTAGCTTTTGATTTCTTTCTACCTCATGAAGTTTCCCACTGGCAGAAATTTCATGATCGATACTTCTTGAAAAAAACATAGAAAGCGGATTTTTTCTAAAGCCTATTTTTTGCTTAGCGCCACTTCGTACGGTAAGAAAACCCGAACTAGTAAAACGTTGCAAGTTGATTACAGCATCATAGTTTTCATTTTTAATTTCTTTACTTAAAGCCCAAAGGTTTTTGTATTTATTTTCCTTTTTGTCCCAAACATGCACTTTGTTTACAAAAGGATGCCCTTCGAATAAGGTTTCATTTCCTTTTCTCACACAGATATCAATTTGAGCATTGCTTTGCCTAGCATGCATTTTTTCCAACAGTGCTGTCGCTAAAATGACATCACCAATAAAAGAGGTTTGTATAAAAAGAAATTTATTCAAAGCGCTAAAATAAGTAAATTTGCGCCCCTATGGAACTACAACAACGAATAGAAGCCGCTTGGGAAAACAGAGAACTTTTAAAAGAGGCTGAATATGAGCAAGCCGTGCATGATACCATTGAAGAAATTGACAAGGGAAGACTACGCGTAGCCGAACCTGCTGGAGACCAATGGAAAGTAAATGCATGGGCTAAGCAAGCGGTGTTAATGTATTTTGGTGTTCAAAAAATGGAAACTATGAGTTTACCACCCTTTGAATTTCACGATAAAATGAAACTCAAAACAAATTATGAAGAACTAGGTGTAAGAGTTGTTCCTCATGCAGTGGCTCGCTATGGTGCCTATTTGAGCAAAGGAGTAATCATGATGCCAAGCTACGTAAATATTGGTGCTTATGTAGATGCTGGGACTATGGTAGACACTTGGGCGACTGTCGGGAGCTGTGCCCAGATTGGCAAAAACGTACACCTTAGCGGTGGTGTTGGAATTGGCGGAGTACTAGAACCCTTACAAGCTAGTCCAGTGATTATAGAAGACGGCGCTTTCATTGGTAGCCGTTGTATTGTGGTGGAAGGCGTGCATGTTGGTAAAGAAGCTGTTCTAGGTGCAAATGTTGTATTGACTCAAAGTACAAAAATTATTGATGTAAGTGGCGACACTCCAATTGAAAGCAAAGGTTACGTACCACCAAGATCTGTTGTAATACCCGGGAGTTATGAAAAAGAATTCCCAGCAGGAAAATTTAATGTAAGTTGTGCCTTAATTATTGGAAAGCGTAAGGAAAGCACTGATAAAAAGACGAGTCTGAATGATGCGCTTCGAGAATTTGGAGTAAGCGTGTAATTCAGAAAATTAGAAAGAAGGAATATTTATTTCTTCTTTTTTTTGGATGTCGCTTTTTTCTTGTTTTGATTTCTAAATTCATCAAACTTCTCACTTTCCCAATTGAGTAATATGTAAAAATATTTTTCTATTTTATCAGGATGTAAAAGAACGAAATCCTTGAAACTGGCATGCAAGTCATTATGAAAGAGAGAAATAAAAACATAACAATCTAAGTAACCCATTTTCTGCATAGCTCGTGCAAAGGGAAACGAGTTTTTATCTTTATCAATATTCTTTTTCTTATTGGCATTTCTCTTTTTTAAATAAGCCGCTTGTTCTTTTGGATCGCTAAAAGTAGTATCGATATTTTCTCGACCTGCCAACATTTCTTTCCAAGCATATAATTCAATATAGCGTTCATTGGTAATTTCATTAGGACGTAATATTCCTGCAGGATTAGCGTAAGAATAAACTGCTGATTTTGCTCCTTGATAATAGCGCCAAGGCGATTCTTCTTTTGCAATTATTTCTTCATAATTTCTTGCTGTGCTAATAGGGTAAACTTCACGGCGCTCCCATTGAGAACCAAGAACCTTGCCCATTCTTTTTAAGATTCTATCCAGCTGAGCAAAATATGCATCTTCAGGATAAATAGTGATTGCTTTAATTATAGAAGCAGCTGCTTCTCGATACTTACCTCTGGTTAAATAATATCTTGACAATCCTTCTAACCCTTCGGGCCTTTCAGGAAAAACTTGTGCCACATAAGTATATTGTTTATAGGCTAATGAATCAAACCCTAATTGCTTATAACTATTGGCCAAATAAAGTTGGATAGGTAAATGTTCTTCATATTTATCGGACAAAAGCTTAAATCGCTTTGAGGCAGGAACAAAATCTTTGGCAAAATAATAATCCTTAGCATCCAAATAAATTTCCTTTTCCTCTTCAGTAAAAAGAGTATCGTAGTTGACTGTATCAATCGTAAATAAACGAAGATAATGAGATGAAGAATCTACTCGTTCATGCTTTAAGGTAGCTAAGCGCGCGTTTTGAATTAGCTGTCTTTCATAACTTTCGTAGGATATCAAAGACATATCATCTTCTTTCTTAGCTCGTTTTCGTTGCTTGGATATTTTTTTCTGTTGTGCTTCGCTATCTTTTTTCTCTGCCGCGCTTGCTTTTTGAAGTTCTAATTTCGCAGCCTCTATTGGGTTCAAGCTTGAATCTGAAACCAAGTTCAAATTCTCTAAGTTCTTTTTCAGTTCTTTTCGATCCGAACGGGCTAATCTAATATTTTCTATTGTTTCTTTTTTCTGTTCAACCGACCTAGCTAATCCATTATCCACAAAGTTCTGAGTTAAAGAAATATTGGGTTTTAAAAGATTCCCGTCTTCGAGAAAATACTCACCTTCATCTTCATCAAGCGGTTTTTCGTTTGCAATTTTAATTAAAATTTGTCGCTGTATTTGAATTAAGGCTTCATGAAAATAAGCTTGATTCATATTTTGATTTCTGAGTTCAATAAGAATCTTCTCTCCTTCAAAAATTTTGCCTTGATTCAACAGTTTTTTTGCATGCTCCACTTTTCGTTTATCAGCATTACTTATAAAATTCTTCAATTTCGTTTGCCCATGAGCAACCCCCGAAAAAAGAAAATAAAAAGTGATTAGCCCTATGAAACGCATTTGAACTAAAAGTAATGAATCTATTGGAGTCTAGAGGCCCAATTCTTGTTTGAAATAATCTAAGGTAATTTTTAGCCCTTCAGATCGTTCCACCTTGGGTGTCCAATCTAAAATTTCTTTAGCCCTCGTAATATCTGGCTTACGCTGCTTTGGATCATCTTTAGGAAGATCTAAATAGGTTAACTCTGATTTAGTGTCTACTAATGCAATTATTTCCTCAGCAAATTCTTTTAAAGAAATTTCACTGGGATTGCCGACATTAACCGGTAAATGATAATCGCTCAGCAACAAACGATAAATCCCTTCCACCAAATCGGCTACATAACAAAAAGAACGCGTTTGGCTTCCATCGCCAAAAACGGTAATCGGTTCACCTTTCAAAGCTTGTCCCATAAATGCCGGTAATGCACGTCCATCGTTCAATCGCATTCTGGGTCCGTAAGTATTAAAAATTCTAACGATTCTTGTTTCTAAGCCATGAAAATTGTGATACGCCATAGTCATGGCCTCTTGAAAACGCTTTGCCTCATCATATACGCCCCTTGGACCAATAGGATTTACATTGCCCCAATAATCCTCGTTTTGGGGATGCACGAGTGGATCCCCATAGACTTCTGAGGTAGAAGCAATTAACATACGAGCCTTCTTTTCTTTAGCCAAGCCTAATAAGTTATGCGTTCCCAATGAACCCACTTTTAAGGTTTGAATCGGCATTTTTAAATAATCTATCGGACTTGCCGGAGAGGCAAAATGCAGTATGTAATCGAGATTACCAGAAACATGAACAAATTTAGATACATCGTGATGATGGAAACTAAAATATTCATTGGACATTAAATGCTCAATATTTTTTAAGGAACCAGTAATTAGATTATCCATTGCAATAACTTCGCAACCTTCTTTTATAAAACGATCGCAAAGGTGCGAACCTAAAAAACCAGCTCCGCCAGTGATAAGTACTCTTTTCATACAAAAACGAAAATAAGCCCAAATAAAGAAAGCCACCCATATTGGGTGGCCTTGTTATAATTTTAGTTAAAAGGTTTGAGTTATTCTTTACCTTCTCTTCTGTCTTCACGAGAGTTTCCAAAGCTAAATTTGATACCAACCGCTACACCAATAGTAGAAAACGGAGAGTTCTCATTTAAAACTTTACGCGCTTTTGTAGGATCTTGATTATCGGTAGAAGAAATAGTTTCAACATATTCTCTATTGTTATCAATAAAATCTCTAGTGTCTATCAATTCTTGATCATTTGTTTTATCATAGATAGAAGTAACCGTCAATTTATCTCTAGCGATGTCTAGAAAAGTTCCGTTCAATTCACCGAAAATAGATAGTTTATCATTTATTGGGAAACTTGTACCAATAGCCGCATTGTAACCAATTGACATTCTTCCAGTGATTTCAGTTTTGTTGTCAAACTGTGCTGCACTAGAAGTACGTACAACGTTATTCTCAGTTGTCCCAGCAATAGGTAATGTCAAACCAACTCTTGTATACAAATTTAGACGGTCAGAATTACTTGACAAGGTAAAAGCAGGAGCTAGTAATAAAAGTCCTTTAGTTTGGATAGATCTTGCGTTTGTAAAGCTACCAGCCGTTTCAGAATACTCAAGAGCTTTAGTTGTTAGACCGTAACCAACGCCAACCTGGAAACCAAGGTTTTCATTAAAGTCATACCCCAATGCTGCCTGCAATTGAGAACCGTTACCAAACGAGTGAGTAAATACATTTGATGAGGTTAGATTTCCAGAAGTATCAAAATTCTCAGATACGAATGGTGCTGCCAACGCTGAAAAATTATAACCTAATCCAGCCTTCACAAAAAATTGGGCGCTAGCAACATTGGCTACTATAAGCGCTGTGATAATTAAAATTGTTCTTTTCATAATTTTTGTTTTGAAAAACAAAGGTCTAATCAATATTTCAAAAAACAAAGCGCGTTAACTTGTAATTGATTTAATAAAAACAGTTGTTAACCTTTTATTCCCTATGTTAATAAAACCGTTTTCCTGCCTATAGAATTATAGTAAAATCCTTGATTTTCAAGTACTTCTATATCATAAAGATTACGTCCATCAAATATAATCGGCTGAATTAATTGAGCTCTCATTTTATCAAAATCTGGAGTCCTAAAAATGCTCCATTCGGTGAGTATAGCTAGACAATCCGCCTTTTCTAAAGCCGTATAACCGTCTGAACAAAACTTAATATTATTATTGACACCCAATTTTTTATCAAAATGAACTTTAACATTATCCATAGCCTCTGGGTCAAAAACTTGCACTTTCGCGCCAGCATTCAGCAGGGCATCAATAATATACAAGGAAGGTGCCTCGCGAATATCATCAGTATTTGGCTTGAACGCCAATCCCCAAACTGCTATTGTTTTGCCTTTTATATCACCATTGTAATAATCATTAATCTTATCAAATAAAATTAGCTTCTGACGATTATTGACGTCCATAACAGAGTCAAGAATTTGAAAATCATAACCATTTTTTTTACTTGTCTTACTTAATGCTTGAACATCTTTTGGAAAACAACTTCCTCCGTATCCAATTCCTGGGAACAAAAATCGTTTACCAATCCGTGTATCGCTTCCCATTCCTTTACGAACGACTTCTACATCGGCTCCAACTTTTTCACAGATGTTCGCCAATTCATTCATAAACGTTATTCTAGTTGCTAAATAAGAATTCGCTGCATATTTGGTAATTTCAGCACTCCGTTCATCCATAAAGTACACCGGATTACCCTGACGTACAAATGGCTTATAAAGTTGCTGCATTAATTTTTTGGCACGATCACTTTGGGTTCCAACAACTACACGATCTGGTTTCATAAAATCATCTACAGCCACTCCCTCTCTTAAAAATTCAGGATTACTGACAACATCAAACTCACCCGAGTAATTCTCTTCGATCTTATTTTTTACTTTTTCTGCTGTACCAACAGGAACGGTACTTTTATTGATAACAACTTTGTACTGTTTATGTTCAACTAATATTTTTCCAATAGACTCGGCCACTCCTAATACATAACTCAAATCTGCGCTTCCATCCTCACCAGGAGGTGTTGGCAAGGCTAAAAAAATTAGTTCCGATTTTTCAACGGCCTCCTTTAAATCCGTAGTAAAATGTAAGCGACCACCTTTTAAATTTCTTTCAAATAAAGTTTCTAAACCCGGTTCATATATAACAACTTCGCCTCCTTTCAATCTTTCTACCTTGTCCTTATCTATATCCACGCAAGTGACTTGATTGCCACTTTCCGCAAAACAAGTTCCTGAAACCAAACCTACATAACCAGTTCCTACTATCGCAATGTTCATCCTAATCTATTCGTTTATAATTTCTAAAAAATTGTCGATGATGTACTGCTGAACATCATCTTTCATTTCTGTATGAATGGGTAATGAAATTACTCGTTCAGTTAACCAATCTGTATTTGGCAAATCTTGCGTATCCGATCCAAACGCAGCAAACATTTTTTGTTTATGCGCTGGTATTGGATAATAAATCATTGCTGGAATTCCTTTTTCCGCTAACTTCTCAACCACTTGATTGCGATCTTTATTATTCAGCACCAAGGTATACTGATGAAACACATGATAAGAGTTCTCTCTTCTTTTGGGCGTTGTTATATTTTCATGACCACTAAAAGCTTGATCATATTTATCCGCAACAGCTCGTCGGGCACTACAGTAAGTATCTAACTCTTTTAACTTTACCCCTAAAACAGCTGCTTGAATACTATCTAATCTAGAATTACAGCCAACCATATCGTGAACATACTTTTTACTTTGACCATGATTAGCAATCATGCGAATTTTACTAGCCAAGGCATCATCGTTTGTGAAAATAGCACCGCCATCACCGTAACATCCTAGGTTTTTTGACGGAAAGAAAGAGGTAGTACCAATAGAACCCATTGTGCCATTAGCCGTTTTAGTTCCGTCTTTATACGTATAATTTCCTCCTATCGCCTGCGCATTATCTTCTATTATCGGAATATTATGCTGATTAGCAATAGTCAGAATCTCATCCATTGGTGCGCTTTGACCATATAAATGAACAGGCACAATAGCTTTAGTATTAGGCGTTATCAATGATTTTAAATGATCTGGACTCATGCAAAAAGTTTCTTTGTCAACATCACAAAAAACGGGTTTCAATCCTAATAATCCAACTACCTCAACCGTTGCAATATACGTGAATGAAGGCGTAATAACTTCATCGCCAGGCTTTAGCCCCAAAGCCATCAAAGCTATCTGCAACGCATCAGTACCATTTGCACAAGGAATTACATGTGCTACATCTAAATATTTTTCTAGATCGCGAGCGAAGTTTTTAACTTTTGGACCATTTATAAAAGCGGCACTTTCAATTACCTCTTGAATACCCGCATCAACCTCTGTTTTTATTTTTTGATATTGACTTTTCAAGTCAACCATCTGTATGTTATCCATGAATTTGCTTTTAACAACTGCGCAAAAGTACAATTTAGTGAGAAGAAAAGAATATTTGCATGTAACACTTTGTAACTTTACCAGCATGCGCTGTAAGCAACTCATATTACCCCTTCTTTTATTGCCTTTTATTGGTTACGGGCAAATAAAAGAAAAGAAAAAAAAGAAGGAAAATGAATTAACAAGAATCTGGAATATTGAATTCAAGACGTCCTATGATATTCCGATGGCAGATATGGCAGTACGGTTTGGAAATAGTTTTAGATTAGGCGCTGGTATTAAAGTAAAAACTAAAAACAATTGGATTTTTGGAGCAGAGCATGTTTTTATAGTGGGAGGAACAGTGAAAGAACCTGGATTACTACAAAACCTCTACACAAGTAATGGTGGCATTATCAATCTTTTCGGTGAAGAAGTCAGTCCGGGCATCTTCCAACGAGGGTATATGAGTGGGGTTCAAGTCGGTAAAATACTGCCTTATCTAAAAACGAATCCAAACTCTGGATTAACTGTTGCAACAGGCCTTGGTTTCATGCAATATAAAATCAACTTATTCGACCAGAACAATAATATTGGACCACTTTCTAAAGAACCCAATTTAGGCGTTGATTATAAAAAAGGCTATGACCGATTGACCAATGGAGTTTATCTAAAACAGTTTGTTGGATACACCCATTACTCAGATAATAAACTAATTAATTTTGTGACCGGTTTAGATTTCACCTACGGTTTTAACCGAGGAAGACGCGATTATTTATTTGATGTACAAAAGCCAGGCAATGAAAAACGAAATGACCTGTTACTGGGTTTCAATTTTACGTGGGTGGTGCCAATGTATAAAAAGAATGTCGAAGAAACCTACTATTAAGCTTCCATGCAGTTTGCTTATAACCTATTTATTCAATTTTATTTTATTGGGATATCAATAGCTCAATTTTTTAATCCCAAAGCAAAAAAATGGATTGTTGGACGGCAAAATACTTTTGAGAATTTAAGAAATTTTGCAAGTGAAAATCCAAATAATATCTGGGTACATTGTGCTTCTGTAGGCGAGTTTGAACAAGGCGTACCGCTCATCAACCAATTAGAAAACAATTACCCAAATCATAAGATTTTAATTTCTTTTTTCTCGCCATCGGGCTATGAATATGCCAAAGAAAAACATCCGAATTTATCCATAATTTATTTGCCGATTGATACCAAAAGGAACGCAAAAAAATGGTACTCTATTTTAAAACCAAAAGCTATTTTCTTTATTAAATATGAATTTTGGCACCACTTCATTCTTCATGCGAAGAAAAATCAAACTCCATTATTTATTGTATCGGCCATATTTTGGAAAGAACTTTTCTTTTTTAAAAAATATGGTGGGTTCTTCCGTAAATCCTTGCACAATGTTCAACACTTCTTTGTTCAAAATCAGGAAAGTAAAAAATTGCTGGAAGAAATCGGATTAAAAAATTGTACAATAACAGGTGATACACGATTTGAACGTGTAATTCAACTAAAAAATACAGATTACGAAAACAAACAAATAGAAGAATTTCAAGGCGGTTCACCTATTTTTATGGCAGGCAGTATTTGGGACGGCGATATAGAAATTCTCAAAAAAATTATTAATATTTTACCCAAAAACTATAAAATAATTTTAGCACCTCACGAACCTAATAATTTTGACTATGCCCGATTCTCGGAATACTCAACTTGCTTTTACTCAAAAAAAGTACTAGCTGGTTCTAAAATAATGTACATAGACACTATTGGCATTTTATCCAAAATTTACCGATATGCCAACTTGATATATGTAGGTGGCGGTTTTGGAAAAGGGATTCATAATGTCTTGGAACCTGCGGTATACAATCTCCCGGTATTAATTGGTCCGAATTACAGCCGATTTGAAGAAGCAAAAAAGCTAAAGGAAATTGGACTTTTACAAATAATTTCAAGTGGAGAATCTGTCAAAGGGGTTATTAATGATTCACTAAGTATAACGCCCGAAACTTTTAAGAATAATGAGGTCTTTTTCGAAGAAAATGCCAACGTTTCAGAACAAATTCTAGTCTTTATAAAAAAGCAAGGTATTTTAGATTAAAAACGCATTCAATACCATATTTTTACTATTTAGAGCAATTTGTTATATTAGCAGATTGAACTTAAAAAGGATAGAATCCATACTATGAGAAAAATTCTAGCAGTATTAGGCATAATAATTATTTCAGTTCAGAGTTTATCAGCTCAATTAATTCAAGGTTTTGACACAGTTTGTGTAAACACTCCTTTACAATTAACAACCACCCAAACCAATGCATCTTCTTATTATTGGGGCTTTTGTTCGGCATATCTAAATAATGCACCGCAAGGAAGTAGCATTGCAGCTGGAACTGGTCTAGATGCTCCTCGATCGACAGCCTTAGCTGTAGATGCCAACGATAATCATTTTATTTTTGTAGTGAACAGTAATGGTTCAACTCGTGAAATTATACGCTATGATTTTGGAAACTCATTAGCAAACGCTCCGGTTGCGACTAACCTAGGTGACTTTGGTGGATTAATCAATGCGAATCCCAAAGGTCTTTGGTTTGCCGAAGATGGAGACGGCTGGCATGGTTTTTTAGCTGCTGGTAACGGTCCCGCTGCATCACAAATTGTTCGATTTGACTTTTCGGGTGGTTTGAACGTTCTGCCTACTGCTATAGATTTAGGAAATCTTGGTGGACTTGTTATCAATCCTCAAGACATGTTCATTTTTGAAGAGGCCGGAAATTGGCATGGATTTACTAATTCAGGTTTTACCGGTGATTTAATCCGATTAGATTTTGGTGCCAATTTGAGCAATGTCCCAACAATCTTTAATATTCCTAATTTTGGAGTGCCACCATTAGGATTAGCTTTTCCCACTGGATTTTGGCCCGCTTTTGATGGAACAGATTGGCATTTATTTGTTTGTAATGCGATTACCTCATCCTTAGTCCGACTAGACTTTGGACCTTCGCTTACGAATGCCTCTCCTACATCAGTCGATTTAGGAGACTTTGGAGGGTTATTGACTACTCCGCGTGATATCAGTATTATTCAGGACTGCGACGCTTGGTATGGTTTTGTAACGAACGAGCTCACCAATAGTATGGTCCGACTTGAGTTTAATGGTTCATTGACTGCGGTTCCTACTGCCAGTGATTTAGGAAATTTTGGAGGCTTTGATGGTCCCATTTATTTAACACACTTTAAAAGAAGTAGAGATAATGTTTTTGCCTTCACTGCTAATAATACGAGTAACTCTTTATCTCGTATAGAATTTAATAGTTGTTTGGTGCCAGATATTCCAGCTTCTACTTTTAGAACACCTCCACCAGTTACTTATGATGTTCCTGGTATTTATAATGTTTACTTGATAATTGATGAAGGTCTTCCAACAATGCAAGTAGAGTGTAAACAAATTACAGTTATACCTACGCCTATTATTGAAATTCACAATGACACCATTATTTGTGTAGGTGATACAATTAATGTTAGTGCGAACGGTCAAAACTTAAACAGTTTGACCTGGTCTACAAATTATAATATGTTTCCGCCAACGGCCGATACGGAATCTGTAAGATTATATCCTCGTGAAACATTCACATATAACGTTCAAATGATATTTGCTAATGGAGGTTGTGTAATCGACACAAATCTTACCATTCAAGTAAGTCAAATAAATGCAGATGCGGGAGAAGATCGTTTTGTGGCTGATGGTGCATATACAGTGCTAGGTGGCCCACAATTATCGTACGGCCAAGAGTATTCTTATGTTTGGTCACCCTCTACCTTTTTAGATAATGCTACATTAGCCAATCCCAGGTGTGACCCTAAATTTACCCAATTTTATGTATTGCAAGTGACCAATGATAGCACAGGCTGTGTGGCCACAGATAGTGTGTACGTATTCAATGAATGTACTGACATCAATCTACCCAATGCATTTAATCCAGTCAGTGATGTCTCATACAACCGACGTTTTGGGATTATGAACAATAGAATATTTAAATTGAATTACTTTAAGATTTTCAATCGTTGGGGGAATTTAATATTTGAGACTACCAATCCAGCAATTGCTTGGGATGGCAATCACCTAAACATACCAGCTCCAAGTGGCACCTATGTTTGGATGGTTGACGGTGAGTGTGATAATGGTAAAAGAATTCAAAAACAGGGTAACGTATTTTTAGTACGTTAAACCTCAATTGAAAATTGTCGTCCTAGCTGATGGCAAATTATTTTAAAACTTAAATATTATGAAAAAAACACTACTACTTCTAAGTATGGCAATGATTACTGCCTTTACTTCAATTGCTCAATCTGCTGCAGATTTTGTAAAAAAAGGTGACGCTGCTGTTTTAAACAAAAAAGAAAAGCAGGCATTAGACTATTACAAAAAAGCAATTGCGAAGGACAAAAAAAACGATGATGCTTATGCCGGAGCCAGTTTAATGTATTCTAGAATTGGAAATCGAGCAAATGGTAAAGATGTAAAAACAAAATTATTTAAAGCGGCCAAAGCACATGCTATGGTGGCCGTAAAATTAGATCCAAAAAACTCGTTTAATAATTATACAGTTGCTGTAGCTATGGGAAGAATGGCATTGATTTCTGGCTCTAAAGCTAAAGTGGCTGCTTCACGAGACATTAAGAAATATGCAGACAAAGCGGTAAAACTCAATCCTAGAAATTATCAAGCATGGAATGTATTGGGCAAGTGGAACTTTGCTGTTTCCAATTTAAATTTTGCGGAGAAGGCAGCAGCCAATGTACTTTTTGGGGGATTGCCCAACGGTGACATAAATAAGGCAATTAAAGCCTACGAAAAATCTAAAAGTTTAGGGCCCAAATACGTACTTAATTATCTTGATTTGGCTAAAGCCTACGAGCAGATAAAAAAGAATTCTTTGGCGAAGAAAATGCTTCAGAAAGGATTGGCATTACCAAATGTTTTGCAAGACGATGCAACACATAAAAAAGAAATGAAAGCGCTCTTATCCAAGCTATAATTTAGGCATCCATTTCTTAGAATGGATGTAAATACCACTAAATAATAGCATTAATATCCAATAAACATATTCAGAACACCAAGCCACCCAAAGCGGTGGCTTTTGTTTTTCTATGACCCAGTAGCAATAGACTAAATATCCCGCTATCGTTATAGCTTCATAGATTAAATTTCGACGTGTATCCCCTAAACCTAGCATGGCATTAAAATAAATAGTTGAAAAGCTAAAGACTAATGAAGCCAACAAAACAACAAATAAAGCCGGTCTTGCTAAATCAATAATTTGCAAATCGGTTGTGTATAATCCAAGAAAATATTCATTAAAGAAAAATAATAAACTGGCGATTACCAAAGTGTATGAAACACTAATTTTCGTTACTTTTTTTATCAAAGGAATAATATTATCAAAAGCTTTCTGACCATACAAATTACTCACCAAAGAATTGGTTGTATTAGATAGCGCCCAAATCAATATTCCCATAATTCCATATACCGATCTTATAATTTGAGAAGCTCCTAACTCACGTTCACCAAGATGCTCCACAAACAAGAAGAAAACTTCCCATGCTCCTATACTTATAAAATATTGTAACATTAGCGGACTCGATTTAAGGCAATAATCAATCAGAACAGTTTGTTTAATTCGCTTAAAAATGACGATATTAAACCGGCGAAATTGTTGATGATAACGAATAATCAAAAAGACAATAACAAAAAATACAACTTCAGCCACTACACTAGCCCAAGCCGCACCGGCAACCCCCATTTCTGGAAAAATACCGTTCCCAAAAATCAAGAAATAATCTAACACGATGTTCGTAATCGTTTGAAACAAGGTACCATAAAGCATGAACTTTGTTTTGTCCACTGCGATGTAAAGCATGTTGCCAAGATGAGCAAGAAAAAGAAATGGTACCCCCCAAATCCGAATCTTCATAAACTCACGACTCAGATTTTGAATTACATTATTATGAACCGTTTGTTCAAAAAACCATGGAGTAAAAAACCAACAAATAATTAATAATATAACGGCAATCAACAAACCCAATTGTACCCCTCCAGAAAAAACGTTTCCTACTTCAACAGCATCGTCATTCCCAGCCTTACGACTCATGAGCATCAACATACCACTAGCCAAACCAAAACAAATCATAGCATATACCAGATAATAAATACCAGCTACACCAGCAACAGATAGGGCCTCTTTACCGTGCACCAAACCATCAGTAGAAACATAATTTCCTAGAAAAATGGAATTAGCCAAAATACTTACTTGAGGAATCATTATAGCCAACGACATTGGCAATGCTACACTAAGTATATGCTTGTAAGAATTAGTGGCTGTTAAAGACTGTTTCACAGTTAGTTAAAAAGGAATACAATACTAAATCTAATAATTGAACTAAATAAATTATTATTGTATTGAAATACTACCCTCGTTTTGGAGAATATTACATCAATAAATACAAATCGTTTTTTATTAAAAAATTCTGACGCTTATGATGCTTTCATTTGGTTAGGGAAAGATTATCTACAATTGGCGATTACAGATACTGAACACAATAAAATAGAAGCGATAAAAACATTCGAAAAAAATGATGGTAATATAACACAACAGGAGGCACAAGATTTGTTCAGAGGCGAATTATTGAAAAAAGCCCGTCATTGCTACATTGGTCTTGAGAGCAAAAAATTCACATTGATTCCAGAATCCTTATTCTCAGAAAAAAATCTATCTGATTACTTACGGCCATTATTTAAATTGGATCCGTTGGATAATGTCGCTTCACAAAAAATAATCCCTGTTAACGGTTATGGTGTCTTTACCTTAAAGCAAGGAACCGAATCATTATTACAACGAGAATTAAAAAACGTCTCAATATTACACGCTCCGTCTTCACTATTAATAGCGTATCAGCAGTTGGTACCTCCTAACAAAAAGAACATGAGTTTTGTTCGATTACACAAAAACGAAATCCTCGTTACTGTTTTCCAAGATAAAAAATTATTACTGCATACAAATTTTGATATTGAAAAATTAGACGATGCCGTTTATCATTATTTAAATACCCTTGAGCAATTATCATTGGATAAAAAAAGTGTGTCACTGAATATTCTGGGCAATCATAGTGAAATTGATAATTTTAATAATATCATGACAGTCAATGTTGAAGGAAGTAAATTTGTCAATCGTTTGCCAACCTTACAATACGACGATGCTGTTTTCAGTCATCCTACCCACCATTTCTTTAATCTTTTTGCTTTAGTTCTATGCGCATAATTAGCGGCCAATTGGGTGGCAGACGCATCTCTCCTCCAAGTAAAATGCCTCATACCCGTCCAACTACAGACATTGCAAAAGAAGGCCTTTTCAATACATTACAACACCTCATTGACTTTGAAAATATGAGTACACTCGATTTGTTCGGAGGCACAGGTTGTATTTCGTACGAATTATATTCACGAGGTGCAAGTAACTTAACCCTAATAGAGAAAGACCGAAAAATGGCTTCCTTTATTAAATCTAATATCGAAAAATTACCTATCAAAAATGCCAAGGTCCTCATGCAAGATGTGTTTCGATTTATGAAAAATTGCACCGAATCTTATGACTTCATTTTTGCTGGACCGCCTTATGCATTGGCAACCATAGACGATATCCCAAATCTTGTTTTTGAAAAAAAACTATTAGCCAGAGAAGGCATTTTTATATTGGAACACACCCCCCGAAACAACTATGAAAAACATCCTAATTTTTTTAAAGTAAAAAATTACGGGACTACCCTTTTTAGCTTTTTCGAGAACAAAGATTAATTCGTACTTTTAGCCTGTGAAAATTTGCGTATTTCCCGGCACCTTTGACCCAATTACACTGGGACATCAAGATATTATTTTAAGAGCTCGACCTCTATTCGATAAAATAATCATTGGTATCGGTTTGAATTCTAGTAAAAAACCTATGTTCTCGTTAGATCAACGATTAGAATGGATCAACACCGTTTTTGAAAATGATGAGCACGTTACGGCTGAAAGCTATACAGGCTTGACCATTGATTTTTGTAAAAAGCATCAGGCAACCTTTATTCTTCGAGGCATACGCTATGTGGCTGATTTTGAATATGAACGTTCCATTGCAGATATGAATGCCATGCTCAATGATGATATTGAGACTATTTTCCTGACGAGTTCTTCAAAATTTGCTTCCTTCTCCTCTACCCTTGTGCGCGATGTCCATAAAAATGGTGGTGACGTAAATCCGTTTATCCCTGAAGCCGTCGTACTTCCAAGTTTGTAAATTCTATTGGATTCATGAGCAACTCAATCGAAATATTCTTAAGCCATTGGCTAAAAAGTTGGCAAACGAACTCCTTTATAAAATTGAATTTTTCAAACAACCGAGACAGTGGCACAGAGTTAAAAAAGCTCATCGGCAAAAGAGTCCTGATTAAAAACGAAGAACATCTTTCGATTACTTATCAATATCAAACCAATGATATAATCAAGAACTACCTACTTCCTGAAGCAAAAGAACTGTTGCAGCAGTTACTTAGTCCCACCAATTTTCGTCAAGCAAATTTATTTACAATTGAAAAGGACTATCAATTAAAATGTTCTAAAAAAGCTGACTGGAAGCTAATAGAAAGTCGTGCAAGTATTTCTAAGACGCCAACCAAAAATCATGATAAAAACAAAAAAAGAATTGTAAGCGCAAAGGGCAAAAGCTATTTACAAGATTTAAAAATAACTGATGCCAGCGGAGCAATCCGACCACATGGTCAAGATAAATTCAAACAGATAAATCATTACATTGAAATACTGAGTACTTTATTAAAGAACTTATCAATGAATGAAACACTTCACCTAGTAGACATGGGCTCTGGCAAAGGATATTTAACCTTTGCACTTTATGATTATTTGAAAAACAACCTACAGCTAAAGGCTCATTTAACAGGCGTGGAATACAGGGCCGACTTGGTAAATCTATGTAATTCAATTGCCAAAAATTCTAAGTTCGAAACGCTATCTTTTGTAGAAGGATCAATAGAGAACTTTGAAACACCTAAAAAACTAGATGCATTGATTGCATTACACGCCTGCGACACAGCCACTGATGATGCAATAGCTCAAGGTATAAAAGCCAATGCACAACTCATTGTGGTAGCGCCTTGTTGTCATAAGCAAATCCGACGCGAAATGAAAAAGGGTCAAGCGACCAAAGAAATAAAAGCAGTGACTAAACATGGTATCTTCATGGAACGTCAAGCCGAAATGCTCACAGACACCCTTCGGGCTTTATATTTAGAATGCGCAGGTTACAAAACAAAAGTTTTTGATTTTATTGCTACTGAGCATACTCCCAAGAATATTTTAATTGTGGCCGAAAAACGAACAAACCCTAGCAAGAATACTTCAGAGCTAAGAGAAGAGATCAATGATCTAAAAAAGTATTTTGGGATTAATGAGCATTATTTAGAGCTCCAATTAGATTTATAGGAAAGTTATTTAATTAACTACCGTCAAATTAGTCTTAAATTTGCTCGCAATGAAAATAGGCATAGTATGTTATCCGACATTTGGTGGAAGTGGTGTTTTGGCAACAGAATTAGGTAAAGCCCTTGCAGATAAAGGACACTGTGTACATTTTATTACCTACCAACAACCGGTGCGATTAGATTCTTTTCATCCCAATATTTTTTATCATCAAGTTTCTGTGCCCACCTATCCCCTTTTTGATTTCCCGCCATACGAAATCGCTTTAGCCAGTACTATGGTAGATATTATCGTAAATCAAAAATTGGACTTATTGCACGTACACTATGCTATACCGCATGCGTCTGCTGCTTTTATGGCACAGCAAATCGTAAAAACCAAAGGACTTACTGTACCGTTCATTACCACATTGCACGGAACCGATATAACCCTTGTAGGAAAAGATAAAACTTATGAACCCGTTGTAACGTTTTCAATGAATAGCTCAAATGCAGTTACTGCAGTTTCTCAGAATTTAAAAGAACAAACCTTAGAAAATTTTGAGATGACCCAAGAAATTCAGGTGATTAATAACTTCGTAGATATTAAGCGTTTTCAATATTCTGATAAAGAGCATTTTAAAAAAATCATTGCTCCAAATGGAGAAAAAATCATTGCTCATGTATCAAACTTCCGTGCTGTGAAACGCGTAGAAGACGCGATTCATGCCTTCTCTAAAATTAGAAAAGAAGTGCCCGTCAAAATGTTGATGATTGGCGATGGACCCGAAAGACCTAAAATGGAAACACTATGTCGTGATTTAGGCACATGTGATGATATTAGCTTTTTAGGTAAGCAAGAAAAAATGGAAGAACTTTTAAGTATAGCTGATCTGTTCATGTTGCCTAGTGCGTATGAGAGTTTTGGATTAGCCGCCTTGGAAGCCATGGCTTGCCGAGTACCTGTAATTTCTTCGAATGCCGGCGGTATTCCTGAGATTAATATTCATGGTAAAACTGGCTTTCTTGCAGATGTTGGTGATGTAGATGCTATGGCTAAATTTTCATTAGACTTATTATTACATGAAGAAAAATTAGAAAAGTTTAAATCCAATGCGTTAGAACAGGCCAACACTTTTGCTATAGAAAATATAGTACCGCAGTATGAAGCACTTTATGAAAGTGTGTTACAATCGGTCCCACAATAAAATCTATCGATTAAAAAACATATTCTTCTACCTAATATGCTGGAGAAAGCATTTCCGTTGCGAAGGATAGTAGTAAGTTTAAAAAAAAGTCCGGTTATGATTTCACCCTAGTTTCGCCTTTTACTCTAAAAGAAAAGTACTGCTGACTAAAATAGCTGTAAATCACAACCATCGCAGTTGCTAATATTTTTGAGAAGGTGGCATTCCACTCGAAGACTTCGCAAAAAAGCTTTAAGAATAATATACTTAAAGCAAAACTACCAATCACCGTTAGACCATAGCGAAATAACTGAACACGACCTCGTAAATCCGATTCGGTGAAAACGACAAACTTATTCAACACAAAACCTAAGGGAAAACTAACCAAGAAAGCACAGGTTTGAGCCAGTGTGTGTGGTTCAAAAACATGAAAATCTAAATCAACTGGACTTGCCAAAAATATAAAGTGATAACAAAACCAATACACCATGAAATCTATCACCACGGTGGTACCTCCACATGCGGCATACTTAAATGTCTTTAAGGGTATAAATCGCAAAAAGGGAAAGTAAAAAAACTCTATAAAAGAATTAATCGCTTTGCGTACGGCCATTGTCTTTTTAGGTATCTAATTTATTGTCCAGGCTCATCGAAAGGAACGAAATGATATTCGATGGTATTATCCAGCTTTCTCAACCAAAGTGATTTCTCTTTCAGTTTTAAAATCTGGTAATCTTCTAAGCTATCCGCAACGCCATTATAATTGACACGGTTTACTGCCAGCTTTCTGTTTTCGTCATACAGTTGCCAAGTTCCTTGAATATCTTCAGCTTGTAGCGTAATCGGATCAATGACATTGATTATGTAAGATCCGCTTTCATAGATATAATGCTTCTGTTTAGCATATAAAGGTTCGGCAGCACGTTCTACACCATTTACTGTTACACTCTGGATTCTCCAGGAGTTAGCCAGACGCTTTGTTTTGGAGCGAAAGCTCAAACCAGGTCCTTGTTCATATTTTTTACATGATACAAAACCGACCACCAAAAAAGTAACTAGTGCAACTAAAATTATATTCTTTTTCATAAAAAGATTTATTACACTAAAGTAAATGAATTTTTTCATTTATTGAGCGTATCTCGCTAAAAACTAAGCCTATTTATTTCGGTTTCCCCAGTTTGTACTGGATAAATTAAGCGCTTTGGGCAACTTTTCATTTTCTTTGAAAGCGAAGGTAGCGGCCATTGCAGCCAAGGCCTGTTCAGCATCTGTTGTTGCATTCATCTTTTCAGGGTCAAAATAAGTGGGTATAAAATGAGTATTATACTGCCCTTTGGCAAAAGCTTCTTGCTGCACCGCCCAATGACCAAAAGATAAAGTAGTTGGAATTCCTGATATTTTGAAATTTTCAATAGCATACATCATGCGTTTTATCGCAGCCGGTCGGTCTTCTGCCCAGACAATAAGCTTACCAATCATAGAATCATAATAAATGGGTATTTCCATTCCTTCTTCAAAACCATCATCAATTCTAATACCTTCGCCTTCGGGCCGAATATATGTTTTTAATTTACCTACAGCTGGCGTAAAATCTTCTAAGGGATCTTCAGATGTCAAACGCAATTCAATAGCGTGACCATTAATGGTAAGGTCGTCTTGCTTCAAACTTAATTTTTCGCCTCGGGCAACCAAAATTTGTTGCTCCACAAGATCTACCCCGGTAATCTCTTCTGTAACACAATGCTCTACTTGCAAACGAGTGTTCATTTCTAAGAAGTAATAATTGAGCTCTTCATCAACTAAAAACTCTACTGTTCCCGCACCACTATAATCACATGAACGCGCTACATTAACTGCCGTTTCTCCCATAGCCATTCTAATATCTTCTGTCAGGCATGAGCTTGGCGCTTCTTCTATTAATTTCTGATGTCTGCGTTGCACACTACATTCCCTTTCGAAAAGATGAATGTAATTACCATGATTATCTCCTAAGACTTGGATTTCGATATGCTTCGGCGAACCCACATACTTTTCTATAAAAACAGCGTCATCTCCAAACGAATTCAAGGCTTCATTTTTAGCAGAATTCAATTGAGCCTCTAAATCTTCCGCTTTTTCTACAATACGCATTCCTTTTCCGCCTCCTCCTGCACTTGCCTTTACTAATAATGGATAACCCGTTTTGTCGGCCACTTCTTTGGCTTCTGCCAAATTTGCTAAAGGCTTATCAGTACCTGGAACCATTGGAACATCAAATTTTGCAGCCGCTTGTTTAGCCGCAATTTTACTACCCATGGTACTGATAGAATGAGCACTTGGGCCTATAAAAATAAGTCCTGCTTTGTCCACAGCTTCACTAAAATCTGCGTTTTCACTTAAAAAGCCATAACCAGGATGTATTCCTTCCGCTCCACAATTTTTAGCTACTGCAATAATCTTATCGGCTAATAAATAAGATTGATTACTAGGTCCAGGACCTATACAATATGCCTCATCTGCCTGTGTTACAAAAGGCATATTTGCGTCTACTTCACTGTAAACAGCCACTGTTTTGATATTCATCTTTTGGCATGTTCTAATGACTCTTAGCGCTATTTCTCCTCTATTTGCAATTAATATCTTCTGCATTCTTTTGATTTCGTAAATTCGCAATCAAAAGTAACGGACTTGCGTCAAATACTGAAATTGATACACAAAGATGTTTTGCTAGAATGGCGAAAGAAATATTCTTTTTATGGGATTTTGCTCTACCTGGCATCAGCCGTTTTTTTAATTAATCTATTGTTGAACCAGCCAGAATCTGAAACCTGGAATGTATTGTTTTGGGTAATACTTCTATTCGTCTCAGTAAATGCAGTGGCCAAAAGTTTTTTGCAAGAATCTCGAGCGCGACAACTTTATTATTATACCATCTTAGATCCAAGAAAAGTAATCATCTCAAAATTGATTTACAATGGTGTTTTGATGCTAATAATGAGCAGCATTGCGCTGTTACTTTTTATATTATTTCTGGGAAATCCAACCTTGCATTTTGCAAAATTCGTATTGGTCGTTCTTATTGGAGGATTAAGCTTGAGTAATTTATTTACATTATTGGCAGCCATAGCTGGAAAAGCAGATGGGAATGCTGCACTCATTGCCATTCTTGGTTTCCCTATTGTAATTCCGCAACTAATATTATTAAGTGATTTGAGCAAACCGTTATTGCAAACCATGCTCACTGAGGGCTGGTGGCAACTGTTTTTAGTTTTAATTGCACTGAACATACTTATTATATTATTAAGTTATATCCTTTATCCTTTTCTGTGGAAAGAGTAAATGGATTAGTGGTTTGACTATAAGCCAATTGGATTATTGATTTGCAAATCTTAATTGCTTCAGTATCTTTAAGCAATGAAAAGATTTCTTTTTCTATTTTTCATCCTTTGTTCTTCTGTTGCATTTGCAGGAAGTGCCGATGCAATCCTTACTTGTAAATCTGCCAGTGGCAGAACCATATTCCAAGCTGGAATCCAAGATTTAGTTGGATTTTCTTGGGCCAAATTTGCTATTGACGGTCAAGAAATTGCCTATGACAATGAAGGTGCTGGACAAGTTGTATTTAATGAAAAGCATAAAATTTTTACTTTATCTATCAATGACTCTAAAAAAGGCTTTTTAACCTTTTATGCCATCCCTTCAACGTTCGAAGTAATAAAAAAATCAAACTACGAAAAACAGTATAAATTCCAAGCTGTAATACAAGGTCTGGACCCAAGAAAAGGAAAACATCAGAGTAAAAATATTGTATTAAATTGCGAACTCAAATATTCTATTTAGGAATGAAAATATTTTATCTACTCCTTTGTTTTTCTATCTTCTGCATAGCTACCCATGCCCAAGGGTTGGAAAGTAAAGAATTTAAAGCGGCCAAGAAGAAACTAATTTATCAACGAGATAGTCTAGTAAACAACAAACCACTAGATGATTATAATGGTGGCTGGATAGCCAAATTAGAAAAGGAATTCTACATAGACACTTTTTATCTTGAAAGATTATGGCAGTTAGAAATTAATTATAACGGTTCTACCATGGGGATGAATCAAGCCACTCGAAAAGCAGAAACAGCATATGACAAACTCTTAAATAAATATTATAAGATGCTTTTCGATCAATTGCAAGGTAAGGATAAAGAGACATTAAAAGTCAGTCAACGAAATTGGTTAAAATATAGAGACAGTGAACGCTCAGTAAATTATTCGATCAACAATAAAGACTATACCGGTGGTGGCACAATTCACAGTATATTTGTTACAAATCGAAACACCGATATAGTGAAACAACGAGTAATTGAACTATATCATTATTTAGATAGAATGTGGCAAATAACGAAGAAAAAATAAGGACCCTCCACCCGCAGGGTAAAAACGGAGTGAATATCAGCAAGAAAAAGTATGATATTATCTGTGATTATATTTTAAAAAAAATACACAAGCATCAATCCATCACTTTCAAACAACTTTTTGAAGAAGGAGAAAAAGAAATAAAAAACTTTGATGGCAAATTGGGTTGGTATATTGTGAGCGTAAAACTTGATCTTGAAGCCAGAAAAATAATTGAACGCATTCCCAAAACGAGTCCGCATCAATTAAAAATGACAGAATAATGATGTTCAGTAATTATAGTAGCAATTGGCTTTGAGTATTTTGAGCTTACCATGTTAAAAAATATTACCCTTCTAATAGTATTCATAGGTTGCCATTCTATGGTTTATTCGCAAGTTGGAGACACTGATACATCATACTTTGACTCAGAAGGCTATCCATGCGAAAAGCTGGAAGCTGAATATTATAAAATGTACTTCCAAGAATCAACGGAAAGAATCATTCTTCAAAAAACCTTTTATCTCAACCATATATTGCGTTCTACAACTTATTTCCAAAATGAAAAACTAAGTAAAAAAGTGGACTCATCTCAATTTTTTTATACCAATGGCAACTTAAACTATACAACCTATTTCGACAAGAACGGAAATCCAAAATTGCTAAAGCAATTCTATAGCAATGGAAAAATTAAAAGAATAGAAACTTATAAAAATGGTCAATTCGTAAGGGGTAAAAAATTTGACGAATCAGGCAAACGAGAACGATTTACGAAATTACAACGAATGCCCGCTTACAAAGGAGGTTATAAGAGCATGATAGCCTACCTAAATAAAAATATAAGCTATCCACCTCAAGCAAAAGAGTTAAACTTTCATGGTACGGTAATCGTATCATTTATCGTAACGAAAGAAGGTTCCGTTTTACACCCAGAAATAGAAAAAAGTGCTCATCCAATGTTGGATAAAGAAGCCCTTCGCGTCGTAAAATCTATGAAACATTGGCGACCGGGAACAATTGATGAGAAAAAAATAAATTCAAGAATCAGCATTCCAATAACTTTTCATGAGCAGTAATACCATTACCTTTTAAAAGCAAAAAACAGGAAGAATTATAATACCATATTCGTCCGAAACATTTTAACAGCAATTGCCAATAATATCACACCAAAGAACTTTTTGATAACTAGTACACCGGTTGCGCCCAGTATTTTTTCTAACTTGGCTAAAGAAACTAAAGCGACATAAATAATAACTAAGTTTATCAAAATTCCAATGAGAACATTGTATTGATGGTAAATCGTTTTCATACTCATTACAGTAGTCAACGTTCCAGAGCCTGCAATAAGCGGAAAAGCTATAGGAACAATACTGCCCGCTTTTGCATTCGGCTCACTCTTATGAAAATCTACACCCAGCACCATTTCTAACCCTAGAATAAAAAGCACGATACTACCTGCTATAGCAAAAGAGGAAACGTCCAGACCTACAACGCCCAACATAGCTTCGCCGAAAAAAAAGAAACCCAATATGAGGCCAGCCGATACCAGCGTAACCACGTTGGCTTTGATATAACCTAGTTTATTTCGCAAAGAGATTAACAGCGGAATAGACCCCAAGACATCAATCACTGCGAAGAGTGCAAAACTAATTGAAACAATCTCTGAAAGCTTGATATTACTGAGCGCGTACGGTTGCATATTAATAATTTAAGCGCGCGAAATTAGAAACCTTTTGAAGATTGAGAATATTAAGTTAGAACAGTTTGGTTATATTTTAGTTACTACATAAGCCACTCTTTCTAAGGTCTCCTCTTTGCCAAGGAATTGAGCAATCTCAAATACACCAGGCCCAAACTTACCGCCCACTAGCATAATCCTAAATGGTAACATTACTGCGCCCATTTTCATTTCATGCTTTCCGATTAACTCCTTAAAAGAAGTTTCCAAATTTTCCTTAGTCCAATCCGTATCGCTCCAAATAGTTCTAAGCTCATTGTAAAAGACGACATGTTCTGCAGTCCATTTTTTCTGAATTGTTTCAGTATCAATATGAACTGGTTTTCTAAAGAAATAGTCCATTTCTTTAACTGCATCTGGTAACAAACTAATACGTTCTTGCACCAAAGCCAACACTGTTTTTGCTTTATTATCGTCTGCTTGTATTCCTGCAGATGCTAATTCTTTTTGTACTTCAGGCAATAAACTATCTACACTGGCACGCTTGATCCATTCAGCATTATACCACACGGCTTTTTCATAGCTAAACTTTGCACCTGCTTTATTTATTCTTTTGACATCAAATTTTTCTAATAATTCTGACATTGAGAATATCTCTTCTTCAGTCCCATCATTCCAACCTAATACCGCTAATAAATTCACAAAAGCATCAGGTAAAAAACCAAGCTCTTTAAAGCCTTTATTCTCTTGCCATGCCAATGGAAAAACAGGAAAACCTAAACGAGCACCATCCCGCTTACTTAGCTTTCCATTACCATCAGGTTTTAATATTAAGGGTAAATGCGCCCAGTCCGGCGTGTCATTTTCCCAACCTAAATATCTCCAAAGCAACACATGGATTGGTGCACTTGGCAACCATTCTTCACCCCGAAAAACATGGCTTATTTTCATCAGATAATCATCCACTACTACTGCTAAATGATAAGTGGGCATACCATCGCCTTTCAATAATACCTTATCGTCTAAGAGATTGCTATCGTTTTCGATATCGCCTCGAATAATATCCATAAACTGAATTTTTTCGTCTGCAGGCACTTTAATGCGAATAACATGAGGTGTATTTTTTTCTAATAAATGGTCTACTTCTACCTTATCTAGGTTCAGAGAGTTTTTCATTTTACCACGTGTAGACTTATCATATTGTGGACTTGGATTTTCTTTTGTTTTAAATTCCTCACGCATTTTGGCCAATTCCTCTGGAGTGTCAAAAGCGTAATATGCATGACCGTTTTCTACTAGTTGCTCCGCATATTTTCTGTAGTCTGCTTTGCGTTCGCTTTGTCTATAAGGTCCAAAATCTCCTCCATTTTGTGGGCTTTCATCAGGTTTTATGCCACACCATTTGAGCGTTTCTACAATGTACTCTTCTGCCCCTTCCACAAAACGAGTTTGATCGGTATCTTCCACTCGAAGAATAAAAGCTCCATTTTGTTGTTTCGCAAACAAATATCCAAACAAGGCGGTTCTTACACCACCAATATGCAATCCTCCCGTTGGGCTAGGCGCAAATCTGACTCTAACATTCTTACTCATAGTGGCGCAAAAATACTTGGCATTTCTTTAGCAAATGAAACCAAGAACGGGAATTATATTTGTGAATACTTATTATTTATGAGTACCTCCTACGAATGAGAACATACTTAGTCAAAACACCACGCATTTTAAAAGCGGCTTATAATCAGGGGATTTGGCATATTGACAATGACCCAACCAGTGTTTTTATTACGTTTGATGATGGTCCGCACCCAAACATTACACCTTTTGTTTTAAACACCCTCAAAGAGGCCAATGCAAAAGCTACTTTTTTTTGTCTTGGCAAAAACGTTGAAAAATACCCTGAAATTTATAACCGAATTTTAGAAGAAGGTCATGCTGTTGGTAATCACACACAAAATCATAAAAATGGTTGGAACACTTCCAATGTTGTGTATTTCAGAGACGTCCTTAGCGCGGCAAATAAAATTAATAGCAACCTCTTTAGACCACCTTATGGTAGAATTAAATTTTCGCAAGGAACTGGTATTAAAAGGCTACTGCCCGATGCTAAAATTGTTATGTGGGATGTATTAAGTGGCGATTTTGATACTGAAATCACTCCAGAAGAATGCTTGCAAAACGTGAAAAAGAATACGACTGCAGGAAGCATTATTGTTTTCCATGATAGCGAAAAAGCATTTGACCGATTAGAAACTACCTTACCTCAATTTTTATCATTCTGCAAAGAACAAGATTGGGAAATGAAAGCTTTAAGTTTGTAAACTATGTTGATAGATTCTCATTGTCATATTTATGACGAGAAATTTTCTGAAGACCGAGACCAAGTAATTCAGCGCGCTGAAGAAAATGGGATTGAGCGTATTTTTATGCCTAATTGTGACAGCACAACTATAGAAGCTATGGTGAGCTGTGAAGATAAATACCCAGGCATTTGCATCTCTACTATGGGCCTGCACCCGTGCTATGTTAAAGAAAACTTTAAAGAAGAATTAGCGATCGTAGAGCGCTGGTTGTCTGACCGTCCTTTTCTGGCGATTGGAGAAATAGGATTAGATTTTTATTGGGATAAAACATTTGTAAAAGAGCAAGAGATTGCCTTGCGCCAACAAATAGAATGGGCTTTGCACTATCAGGTACCGATCATACTGCACACAAGAGATTCTATAGATGAAACGATATCTATTGTATCGGAATATATTCCAAAAGGATTGCGTGGTGTATTTCACTGCTTCAGCGGTAATGAAGAACAAGCCAAAATAATAACGGAAGAATTAAATTTCTTTTTAGGAATCGGAGGCGTTGTTACTTTTAAAAATTCAGGGGTAAAAGATGCCATAAAAAAGGTTTCATTAGATAAAATTATGTTGGAAACTGACGCACCTTATCTAGCACCGACTCCTTATCGTGGCAAACGAAATGAGCCGTCATATATTAAGAATATAGCAGAGTTTCTCGCAACAGAATTGGATATACCTTTCAAAGAGCTAGCCGAGAGAACATCTAAAAACTGCGACACTTTTTTCGACTTATAATCTATGAGAAACACTTTTTTATTTTCGATTCTGTTACTTCTCTTTTCTTGTCAAAGTGAAGGACAACAAACAAGCACAAAAAAGAAAAACACTCCATCACACAGCGTAATTCTTGATACATTTAAATCAACGCCCATTGTTAGTTACAAAACACGGGCTGAAAAAATCAAGTTCTTTCTAAAAGATGACAACGGAAATTATTTTAATAATCACGGTAATTTAAAAAAGCACCTTGAAGCAAACGGCAAGATTCTAAAATTTGCTATGAATGGAGGTATGTATCTTGAAGACTCATCGCCACAGGGATTATTCATAGAACAATTTCGAATTATCAAAAAACTGAATAAGAAAAAGGCGAGTTATGGTAATTTTTATATGCAACCCAACGGAGTATTTTATATCAGCAGATCAGCTGCTGCTTCTATAGCACCAACTTCTGAGATAGAAACGACAAAAAGAATGCGGTTTGCCACTCAATCTGGCCCTATGCTATTAATCAATGGTAAAATGCACCCCAAATTTACACAAGGTTCAAAGCACCTTCATATTCGAAATGGTGTCGGCATTTTGCCCAATGGTGATGTATTATTTGCAATGAGTAAAGAAGTAATTAATTTTTATGACTTTGCTTCTTACTTTGCTAAGAAGGGTTGTAAGGATGCGCTTTATCTGGATGGCGCAATATCAAAAACTTATTTACCTGAAAAGGGCATTGAGCAAACTTCAGGAAAATTTGGGGTGATAATTGCGGAAATAAAATAAAAAAAAGAGGAGGATAAGGGATTCGAACCCTTGAAACTATTGCTAGTTTACACGCTTTCCAAGCGTGCCTCTTCAGCCACTCGAGCAATCCTCCTTTTGCGAATTTGCGAAGATAATATTTCCATTACTTAATAATCCCTTCTAACCTTAAATACTTGTATCCATCTATTGACTTAAAAAACATTTCTCTTCGGTAAGCTTCACTTCTGGTTTCAAAATTTTCAGAGTAATGAAGCACAAAAGGAGTTCGACCTTTAGTAGATTTAACCTTACCTGTATTGTGCAAGGCTATTCGATTGTCCAAATTATTTGTTGAACCGTAATAGAATTTATTATCTTTTAAACTTTTCAAAATATAAACAAAATACATGGTATGATTTTTAAGGTGGATAGTGGTTTAGGGAACTCTGTCTGAGATTCGAACCTCTAATTAAAAACTATTGCTAGTTTACACGCTTTCTCCAAAGGAGTCCTTCGGACCGAGCGTGCCTTTTCTCCATAGGAGTCCTTTGGACAGCCACTCGAGCAATCCTCCTATTTTTGGAATTTGCGAAGATAAAATAAAATGGGATAATTGTTATTTATACTTCCGGGTCATTCTAAAATAAATACCAGACAAAACCCCAAATACAAAACCACCCACATGAGCCCAATAAGCAATCCCACTAGATTCTGTCGTCTTAGCAATGGAGGCAAAACTGGCAACGAACTGTTGAACAGCCCAAAAAATTAGAAACAGCAAGGCAGGCACCCAAAATCGAACAAAAAAGAAGAACATTAGTTTCACTTTGCCTCTTGGTTGCATAATTAAGTAAGCTCCTAAAACCGCAGAAATACAACCACTGGCTCCTACCATGGGAATCGAACTATTCCAATCCATGATAGTATGCAATAAAACAGCGGCTAATCCGCCTAAAAAATAGAAAAAGAAAAAACGCACATGGCCTACTAATGCTTCAATATTATCAGCAAAGACATATAAAAAAAGCATATTGCCTATGATATGAAACCAACCACCATGAATGAACATGGATGTCCAGGCCATTAACCAATCCTGTCCATGTGTAAGCTCAGCCGGCACAGCTCCATAATGATGCACAAAAGCATTTCTTGCTGCGGGTCCGAGATAAACTTCATAGCACCAAACTGCAATATTAATCGCGATAAATATCCAGGTAAGGATTGGTTTATATCCACCTTTGACATTTATGTCTTTGTATGGATAAAGCATTAATTATTTCTTTAAATAACGAAGCATATTCATATTCTGAGCTTCTTTGTAATAAATAAATTCAAGCTTATGCTCTTTATTATAAATCATTACTTGAGGTATGCCTTCGTATTCAAATATTTTTAAGGTCGCATCAGAATTATCAGATGCCACCAAAATCTGATCGGCCATTTTATCGACCTTTACATTCACAACATAATTAGCTAAAACATCTTTTAGTGGCTCTCCCGTTAAGAAAAGGATAGTGGCAAATTTAAAATCATCAATATTATCGCGAATTTGCTCCAATATAATTTGACAATGCCCACAGCTTGGATTGAATAGAATTAATAATACAGGTTTGTTTTGTGGGAAATCTTTGGTGTGCATTTCTTTTCCTTGTGCTGTGATAAAACTAAACTGGGGTATCCCTGCACCTTTGAGGTTTTTCTCTGAAAAGAAACTTTCGTCCTTCGATACGACTTGTTCTTTTTTAGCTCTTATCACTTTTTCAGAGCTTGCGTTTTTTGGATTTGTAACTTTTTTTTGAGCTTTACAAGAAACAAAAGTGAGACTAAGCAATATTAATATGATACTGTAATTTTTATATGGTTGCATTTCTATTTTTTAAAATTAAGTCAGCTAATACAATGTTCGTATAAGCTTCTACGATAGGCACAGCTCGAGGCACAGCACATACATCGTGTCTGCCTCCTATTTCAATATTGACTGTTTCACCTTTTTTATTTACGGTTTGTTGTTCTTTTTTAATACTGGATATAGGTTTAAAATAAACTGAAAATACGATTCGATTTCCAGTACTAATACCTCCTAAAATTCCTCCATGATGGTTTGTTTTAGTAGCAATAGAATTTCCTTTCATTTCAAATTCATCATTATGTTCGCTCCCCTTCATTTCAGCGGCTTTAACACCTTCTCCAAATTCAAGTGCCTTTACGGTGTTAATACTCATTAGCGCTTGTGAAAGCTGGGCTTGCAGTTTACCAAAAATAGGCTCACCGATTCCAGCAGGCAACCCTTCTATTAAAGTCGTTATTTTCCCACCTAAAGTATCTCCATTAGAATCTGCGATTCCAATCTCCTCTAACATTTGGGATTCAAAATCTTTGTTGATGATATTTTTATCCGATGCTTCCAAAAAGGACCGCTCCTCATTTGTCAAACCGTCAGTTAGCACTTGAGTTGTATCATGACGTACTTTACCAATTTGCGTAACGTATGAAATTGTTTGCGCTTTCGACAACTTAGCCAGCAATTGATTTGCTATTTCACCAGCGGCAACTAGAGGAGCAGTTATTCGTATCGAACTTCTTCCTCCACCTCGATAATCGCGATCTCCATATTTCTCTTGATAAGCAAAGTCTGCATGTCCAGGACGAAAAACATCTTTTATTTTATCATAGTCCTTTGAGCGTGCATCTTTATTTTTTATCAAAATACAAATTGGCGTACCCATTGTTTTTCCTTCAAATATCCCTGAAAGTATTTCTACAGCATCCTCTTCTTTTCGGGCCGAGCTAAAACTATGTTGTCCAGTTTTACGTTTATCAACGGCTCTTTGAATAGATTCTAAATCAAGATTTAATCCGGCCGGACAACCATCAATTACAGCTCCCACAGCAAGACCATGGCTTTCGCCAAAACTATGAACCTTAAAAATATTTCCGAGCGTATTCAATCTTTATTACTTTTAACCTTGACTATGAGAACACTGATTACTAATATCAAAAAACTAGTACAAGTAGAAACCACAGCCGAACGTAAAGATAAAGTATTCGGACACGATATGGATACTTTGCCTTGCATTGAAAATGCATTTTTAATTATTGAAAATGGTTTGATTCATTCTTTTGGAGAAATGAAAAGTTTACCAGTAGCATCTTTTGATAAAAAAATTGATGCCCCAAACAAAATGGTTCTCCCTACTTACATAGATAGTCATACACACTTGGTGCATGCGGCTAGTCGTGAAGATGAATTTGTGATGCGCATAAAAGGTAAGAGTTACGCCGAAATTGCTGCTGCAGGTGGAGGCATTCTGAACTCGGCAAAAAAAATGGCAACTATCAGTGAGGACGAACTTTTTGATCTTTCAGTTCCTAAATTAGAAGAAGCCATAAAAAATGGCACTGGTGCTCTAGAAATAAAAAGTGGTTATGGATTAACTACCGAAGCTGAATTAAAAATGTTGCGTGTCATCCGACGTTTAAAAGAGCTTAAACGTATCCCGATTAAAGCAAGTTTTTTAGCTGCGCATGCTTACCCTTTAGAGTACAAAGAAAATCATCAGGGTTACTTAGATTTAATCATAAACGAAATGCTACCCAAAGTAGCAGAAGAAGGACTGGCAGATTATATTGATGCTTTTTGCGAGCAAGGTTTTTTCTCGGTAGACGAAACAGAACAAGTACTAGAAGCAGGAGCAAAATATGGCTTGGTTCCCAAAATACATGCCAACCAATTACACAATAGCGGTGGAATTCAAGTAGGTGCAAAGCATAATGCCATTAGTGTAGATCATTTAGAATCTTTGGGTGAAGAAGAAATTAAGTGTCTTCAAAATTCTGAGACCTTACCTGTTTTACTGCCTGGAGCGGCTTTCTTTTTGGCTATGAATTATCAACCTGCTCGTGCTTTGATAGATGCCAATCTACCTGTGGTGATAGCCTCCGATTACAACCCGGGCTCCTGCCCGAGTAGCAATATGAACTTTATGATGAGCCTCGCCTGTACACAATTAAAAATGACACCCAACGAAGCAATAAATTCTGTTACAATTAACGGTGCCGCTTCACTTGGCATGCAAAAAGAGTTAGGTAGTATTTGTGTTGGTAAAAGAGCTAGTTTGATAATAACGAAAGAAATCCCAAGTTTAGAATACATCCCTTACCATTATGCGCATGATTGTATTGGAGAGGTGATAGTTTAAATCAACATGAATAAAGACAATTTTTTATTTGATTATCAATGTCCCTGCTGTGATTACTTCACTTTAGAAAGACGATCCGAATATGACATTTGCCCAATTTGTTTTTGGGAAGACAATGGCATAGATTTAGATGAGTTAGATTCTCATTCAGGTCCGAATCATATGACACTTCGAGAGGGCCGACAAAATTTTACCCGCTTAGGAGTCTGTGACATTAAAATGAAAAAATATGTTGTGAAAAAAGAGGAGCGATTAATTTTTAAATATTTAAAAAGAGAAATAGTAAGCTAAATTCTAAATTGAAGAAATTTAAAATACAAACCCAAGCTTAACGCCACCCCAACGATAAAAAGAGGCAGTATCAAATTCCTTACTCTGAATAGCTTGGGAGTATTCAAAATACATACTGCCTATTTTCATTACTATACCCATGTTTTGCTGTGCACGAACTCTATTAATTTCATTTGCAGGAATTATATACGGACTTGTTTTTTTACCAATAATTTTCCCTTGCAAGGTGGCATCGTGGCCTATAGCTGTTACAAGACTCTGCCCATAGAAATACAACTGAAATTTTCTTTGATCCACTTCTTCAAAAGGGTTATTCAAAAGTCCGATTCTGACAGTAGCGCCTAAGCTTGCATCAGTAAACAAGCTTCCAAATCGTACCGAGGTATTGGATTGCAAAGCGAACCTATTTTTATATTGCCAAAGTTGCTTTTCGTGATGTAACTCATAGTTCAAAACCAGCTGATTTTGAATCTGATTAGGCCAACCTTGAGGTATTATATTACCCGTGGCTTGGTGAATACCAACTTGCATAGCCTCACCAAAAGCGATAGGTCCTAAAATACCCATATTAAAAGCGGTAGATACGCGCCATTTTTTAGTTGGATTCGCAGTCATTCTAAAACTTTTGAGCATGATAGCTGAGGCAAACGGACGATCATTTAGTTGTATTTCAGAACTTCGAATATCACCGGGAGTAAAACCAATATGCTCCAAGGACAAACCGTAACGCTGAACTAAGTTCTCGCCTTTCAAAGGAACAAAAATTTTATTGATTGGATTCTTTTTAAAGAGTGGGCTTACAAATTCAAAACTATATCCTTGCGTGTAGTTTTGATCTTTAGCCGTAAAAAAGTCATTGTCATAGCTAAACCGAAAATATTGATTACTATTTATACTTCTGAAAGAAGCCATATTATCAATCTTTTGTGCTTGAGCTTGTACGGATAAAAACAAAAGAAAAGCCAAAGACAAGATTTGTCTCAATCTAAATTTAGGAAGTTTCATACCATACATACGTTTCAGACATATAATTGGATTTTTATCAAAAAAGTTACTTTTTGTATCTTTGAGGGATTCGTGAACAATAAACGTCTAATTCAATAATGAAAAAAGTATTCCTTTTAATGGTCTGTCTTTCTGTCGGCATAGCAAGTGTGGCACAGAGTTTCTATGATATGAGCACCATACAAACTATTGAAATCACCTTCGCTCAAAGCAATTGGGACCAATTGCTGGATGCCGAAAAAGCGGGTAATGAAAATTATATTATGGCTACCTCGGTAAAGATTAATAACACCACTTTTGATAGTGTAGGAGTAAAATACAAGGGGAATAGTACCTATAAAGCTAATCAAACTAAAAATCCGTTTCATATTGAGCTGGACACCTATAAAAATCAAGACTTTCAAGGCTACACTGATATTAAGTTGAGTAATGTAGCTAAGGATCCTTCTTTTTTGAGAGAGGTCTTATCCTATCAAATCCTACGACAGTATATGCATGCTCCGCAATCAAATTATGCCAATGTATATGTCAATGGAACACTTATAGGATTATATAGTAATTCAGAGTCTATCAATAAGGGATTTGTAAATCGTAAGTTTTATTCTAAGAACAACACTTTCGTTAAATGCAATCCAACATTTGGAGCAGGCCCTCAATCTACAGATTTCTCAGACCTGGTTTATCGTGGTACGGATAGCACAAACTATTATGCCAGTTACGAATTAAAGTCAGACAACGGATGGCAAGAACTAATAGACCTTTGCGATACTTTGAAAAATAATACAAATGATATAGAAAAAATTCTGGATGTAGATCGCGCTCTTTGGATGCTAGCATTTGACAACACCTTGGTTAATTTGGATAGTTACATAGGCGGTTTCAAGCAAAACTATTATTTATATCGCGACGATAATGGTCGATTCAATTCTATCGTTTGGGATTTAAATCAATCCTTTGGAAGTTTTGGTTTGACGAACATGGGCAACCTAAATTCTAATACTCAAAAACAACAATTGATTTATTTATTAGGTATTAATGATACTGACTTACCATTGGTTCAAGAATTGTTAGCGATACCGATGTTCAAAAGAATGTATCTCGCGCACATGAAAACAATGATCACAGAAAACTTTTCGAACGGTGCATATGCAACTACCGGACAAACGTTACAAAATACGATTAGCACCTCCGTTCAAAACGACCCAAATAAATTTTTCACCTTTGCTAATTTTCAAGCAAATTTAAATTCTGATGTCAACGGTGGCGGTGGACCTGGTGGTGGCAACTACATTGGGATTACTAATCTTATGGGGCCAAGAGCAACATATCTTTTAGGATTAAGTGACTTTTCTGCAACGGAACCAAGCATAAATAATGTTACTGTTTCAAATACAAGTCCAGCGTTGAACTCAACAGTTACTATTACTGCAACAATTGCCAATGAAAACACAGCTTACTTGGGCCACAGAGATGCGGTTGAAGACAAATTTGAAAGAATTCTAATGTACGATGACGGCGCTCATAATGACGGAGCGGCGAATGATGGCGTTTATGGTGTTGATATAACGATGAACAATATTTTTAAGCAGTATTATATCTATGCAGAAAATAATACGATTGGAAAATTTTCTCCGGTGCGAGCAGAGCATGAATATTATACCATCAATATCATTACACCTCCTCTAGGCGACCTTGTGATAAACGAACTACTTTCATCAAATACTACTAACAATGCGGATAATTTTGGCGAATACGATGACTGGGTAGAATTGCATAATAATACAGCTAGCAGTATCAATATTGGCGGTTATTTTTTATCAGACAATATCGATAAATTAATGAAATGGGAAATTCCATCTGGCACTTCCATTGCCGGGAATGGCTATTCTGTTTATTGGGCCGATGAAGACAGTTCGCAAGGTGTGAATCACATGAATTTCAAATTGGCTTCGGCGGGTGAAACTCTTTTCTTGGTAAATCCTAGCGGAACGATTATTGATCAAATATTTTACCCTTCGCAAATAACGGACGTGAGCTACGGACGATTTGCGAATGGAACAGGAAACTTTCAAACTATGCCACCGACTTTTAATGGAGTAAATATGATGGGGACTGCGACCAACGAGGTCGTTAAGAAAAAAGCAACTTATAGTGTCAGCCCAAATCCCGCAGAAGATTATATTAATATTGAAAGTTTAGTTTCAAATAGTGAAACCAAAAACATTTCGGTGTATAGTTTACAAGGTAAAGTGATTTATCACAACACGATAAAACAACGATTACAAATTAATACTTCAGATTGGGCCACGGCTCTTTACATTATTAAAATTGAAGATGAGGCACTCAAAGTGTTCGTCAAATAAATAAAAGCATATTAATTTAAAAAAGGCATTCACTTTGGTGAATGTCTTTTTTTATTTAAAACCTACTTTAATAAACTCTTAAAAGATGTTTTATCCTGACGTGTGCCTTGTATTTTTGCTTATATGTTTTCCAAGAAACCATTTTTAATAGCGGGTCCGTGCAGTGCGGAAAGTGAAGAGCAAATGATACAAATTGCCGAAGCCTTTAAAAATACTGAAAAGATAAATATGATACGCGCGGGCGTTTGGAAACCGAGAAGCAAACCGGGTAATTTCGAAGGAAAAGGTGAAGAAGCTTTAAAATGGCTAAAACAAATCAAAGAGATTACCGGCAAACCAGTTTGTACCGAAATCGCTACTCCAGAACAAATTGAACTGGCACTAAAATATGATATTGACGCCCTTTGGATCGGAGCTCGCAGCACTGTAAATCCTTTTACCGTACAGGAAATAGCAGATGCTTTAAAAGGCACAAACAAACCGGTTTTAATAAAAAACCCAATCAATCCCGATGTAGAACTTTGGGCGGGTGCCATAGAACGAATTCAACGTGCAGATATTACACAAATAGCCTGTATTCATAGAGGATTTTCTTCATATGACAAAAGCAGTAAATATCGCAATAAGCCAAATTGGGCCATTCCGATTGAAATAAAACGGCGCTTTCCTTCTATTCCTATTTATTGCGATGTCAGCCACATTTGTGGAAATAGAGTATTGCTAGCCGATGTAGCCCAACGTGCCTTAGATTTAGATTTAGATGGTTTGATGATAGAAACGCACCCCAATCCGGATGCTGCCCTGAGCGATGCGAAACAACAAATCACACCTTGGCAATTAGAGAACTTGATAAGCCATTTAGTAATCCGAGAAGGTGAAAGTAATGATAGCGCCAACGCCAATATTGAGCACCTGCGCCAAATCATGGATTCGGTAGATGCAGAGATTGTGGACCTATTGGCTAAACGAAAAGAAATAGGCGAACAGCTTGGTGATATTAAGATTGAAAACAATATGCCTATTTATCAACCCGAACGCTGGCGCGATATTGTGGAAAGCCGTACAGAATGGGGCTTGGAAAATGAATTTCAAGCAGAATTTATTCGAAGAATTTTTGAAACCATTCATGAGGACTCAATAAAGCACCAAATGGATAAGTTGACAGTGCTTAAGAAAAAGCTGGAAAAAGAGTCCTAATTAACAGCTCATATAGATTTGAATTAAGGGCCTTGACTTCCTATTAGCAATTCGTGTTTTTTCTTTGTAAGTAGAACATTTACTAATGAAAAATCTCCTTCTTATTCTTCTTTTATCGACTTTATCTACTGCTGTATTTGCCCAAGGTGATGCCAAAGCAAAAAGCGTATTAAAAAAGGTTAGTCAGAACTTAAAGGCACTAAAATCTATGAAAGCTAATTTTAAGATTAGCATTAAAAATAAAGCTGGAAATAGCAAAGGAAGTAAATCGGGTCAGGTGATGATGAAAGGAGATAAGTACCGAGTAAAAATTAGTGGTCAAGACATTATTTGTAATGCAAAAAGTATTTGGACCTATATCAAAGAAAGTAACGAAGTTCAAATCACAGATTTTGAGGATAACGACGAAGCATTCTCTCCGTCTAAATTGTTCACAAATTTCTATGACAAGGAATATGGTTCTAAATATTTGTTTAGTAAAAACGGAATTACATACATTGGTTTAATCCCATTGAAAAAATCAGTGCAATATGAAACCATTGTTTTAAAAATTAGCGACAAGACCAATACAGTTGTAGGCGGCAAGGTTAAAGACAAGAACGGGAATAGCTACAGCTATAGTATTTCAAACTATGCTAAAAATCCTGTTTTAAAAGATGCCCTTTTTGTGTTCAATAAAAGCAGGTATCCTAAGGTAGAAGTTATCGACTTACGATAATTTATTACTAACCAATTTCAAGAATTCATTGCGCGTTTTAGTATTCGTCTGAAACTCGCCACTAAATGCAGATGTAGTTGTACTACTATTTTGTTTCTGCACACCACGCATCATCATGCATAAATGTTTTGCCTCGATTACGACGGCTACACCAATTGGACTTAACGCCGTTTTAATCGCTTGTAAAATTTGATCCGTCATACGTTCTTGCACCTGTAATCTTCGTGCATATACGTCTACCACCCGCGCCAACTTACTCAAACCAGTAATTTGCCCATCAGGTATATACGCGATATGTGCTTTACCATAAAATGGCAACATATGATGTTCGCACATTGAATAAAGCTCAATATCCTTTACTATAACCATCTCGCTATAACTTTCATTAAATTTCGCAGAATTTATAATTTCTACAGCGTCTTGCTCATAGCCTTGCGTATTAAACGCCATAGCTTTGGCTACGCGAGAAGGCGTTTTTTCTAAACCCTCACGCTCCACATCCTCTCCTACTAATGAAATCATTTCGGCAATATGCTTTTCCATATTACCCATATAGTTTTTGTCGTACTCTTCTATTTTTTTATAATTAGCCATAATACTCAATATATATTTTAGGAGTTTCTACTAGTTTAATATAATGCATTTGCGCACCCAGTTCTTCTACCGCTGTTTTCAATTGATCCCAAATAGCAATGGTAAAGTTTTCTGCGCTAGTCATTTTTCCTTCCATAAAAGGAACGTCCACATTTAAATTTCTATGATCGGCTTCCTCAATAATTTTATCCTTAATAATCTGAGACAATGTTTTTGCATTCATTAAAAAACCAGTTTCAGAGTTAACCTCACCCTTTACGGTAACGTGTAATTCATAATTGTGTCCATGATAATTTTTGTTCGCACATTTCCCATAAAAATCAGCATTTTTCTCATCGCTCCAATCTGGATTCCATAGCTGGTGTGCAGCATTAAAATGTTCTATTCTAGTAACGTAAATCATTTTTGTGGTATTTAGTCCTGATAAACCATATCAAGACAATGCAAATTTACAATAGAAAGAATTGGTCTACTTCAAATGAGCCTTGAACTTATGTATGACCTCATTTTATGTACATTTGTAATTCATGAAAATTCATTTGCTCGCACCAACACAACTTGAGCTCTCCGCCATAGAATTTGAGCACCCCAGTATCAGCAAAAGAGTTTGTGGAATTGGCGGCATCGCTTTAGCAATGGATTTAATTCCCTATATTTCGATAGACAAATTTGACGTAATTCTCCTAGTAGGTTTAGCTGGTGGCATTCCAGGCCAAACTGCGCTAAGTCAAGTGGTTAAAATCAATACGGATGTTCAAGGTGACTTAGGTGCTTTTCAGAATAATGGCTATTTGCCTTTTACGGCCAGTGGCCTAATTAAAGATAAAGCGCCCAACACAAAATACAACCTATGCGATGACGTTTTGGATGAACTTGAAATTATGAACTCATTGTCTACTAATACACTATTTCAAGAAGCCGAAAAAAATGCATTGCGACATTCTTATTACGAAACACAAATAGAAAATATGGAAGGCGCCGCATTTCAAGAAATTTGTGAAGAATATGAAGCGCCCTATTTACAGCTTAGAGCAATAAGTAATTTTGTTGGCGAACGAGATAAGAAAAAATGGAAAATTAAGGAGTCCTTACAAAACTTAAACTGGGTAACAACTGCTTATCTTAAAACAATTGTATGAGATTAAAAATTGGCATCAGCCCGTGCCCGAACGACACCTATATTTTTGAAGCCCTAGCTGAAAATAAAATAGAGACTAAAGGAATTGAATTAGATTTTGAATATCATGACATTGCGATATTAAATCAAAAGTCTCAAGCGCGGGATTTGGATATTGTGAAAATTTCATATGCAAACTATTTTCAAGTAGCTGAGGATTACGTGCTACTTCGAAGTGG
>CAYMFF010000001.1:0-5699 GCA_964389575.1 uncultured Chitinophagaceae bacterium | reverse complement strand
ATAAAATTTTAGATTTAGGTGCTCATTGGGAAGCGAAAGAAAAACTCCCGATCCCATTAGGCGGGATTGCCATTAAAAGAAATCTCGCTTTACAATATGGCAAAGAAATAAATGAACGTATCAAACAATCCATAGCTTGGCAAGAAAATCAAAAAGAACTTTCAAATTACATTCAATTTCATGCGCAAGAAATGCAAACAAGCGTCATGCAACAACACATCGATTTATATGTAAATGATTTTAGCAAAGACCTTGGCGAAGAAGGTGAACGAGCAATAAACTTTATGAAAAATATACTCTTACCTAATTTTAATAAACCCCTATTTATAGCATGTTAGATTGGCGTTATAAAACCTTTGATGAACTTACTAATATTGAATTGTACGAACTCATACAACTTCGTAATGAAGTTTTCGTTGTGGAGCAAGACTGCGTTTATCAAGATGCAGATGGCAAAGACTTACAATCCACTCACTTGTTAGGTTACGAGGATGAGCAATTGACCGCTTATATCCGAATTGTCCCTCCGGGTGTTTCGTATCCTGGCTATTGCTCTATTGGTCGTGTGGTAGTGTCACCAAATCATAGACGCAAAGACTTTGGGAAAGCTGTCATGAACAAAGGAATTGAAATTTGTAAAAAAGAATTTACAGACCCTATCAAGATTTCTGCACAATGTTACTTAGAGAAGTTTTATACCGACCTGGGCTTTGAAGTCGTTTCAGAAGAATACTTAGAAGATGACATCCCACATTATGCCATGATTTATAAAGGCTAAAATTTCAATTTTACACCCACAACAATATTACGCCCCATATCATTGGCAAAATATCGTTGACGATTTAAGTAATCACGGTAAGATGCATTTAATAAATTAGTGCCACGCACAAACAAACGCAATCTATTTTTCTTCAACTGAATATCGCCCGCTAATTTTGCCGATAATAAATTGTAGGCATCAGGCGTGGGCAAAAAATCTTGATCATCATTTAAATTAGTTTGGCGAAACACATATCGATCTTCTAAAGTTAGCTCGAGATTCTCCGCTGTTTTTTTGCCCAATTGTATGCTTTTAGGATAAACATACTTTAGACCTAAAGTAAAATTATTGGCAGGTATAAAAACCAACGGAATATTATTTTTTACATCTGTGCCACGGATGTAACTGAATGTTCCTTTACCTGATACGTTTTCAATAATCTCATAATTTGCACTGAGATCAAATCCATAAATCTGCGCATTCGTTTGACTATAATTAAAGACTGGAAAAGTGCCCCGAATAGTCGTACTAAATTCGCTTTGGGGTTCGAGATAAATATAATCTCCTATATATTGATAATACACCAAGGCTTCGAAGGCGGAGTGATGATCAAAATCAAGATTTAATGAAAGCGTAGTTTTAAGGGCATTTTCTTTTTCTAAAAATTCATCCCCATACTCCAAGCCGCTTACACCTTGATGCAAACCACTGCTATACAATTCATTAATGGCTGGATTTCGCGTTGCGTAGCCGATATTATAAGACAGTTGTTTATGGTCATCTATTGAATAAGTCCAACCCGCACTGGCGCTTAAGTTATGAAACCAGTTTTCATAAAAAAGCAAACGCCTAGGCAAGTCAGCAGATATTGCCGTTACGTCTTGAAACACATTATCATAGCGCACACCAAATTCGAAGAAAGACTTTTTAATTCTTTTATTGAGCAAACTAAACAAGCCCGTTTCATAGGAGCGATAATCTGGAATCAACGGTAAAACTTTAGTTTCTGGGTTATTCGCATTATCTGTATACGTATACTGAAAACCGCTAACGAGCTTCCAATCTTTTTTCAAATCAAGAGTCTGTTTCACCTCCGCAAAAAAAGTATGCTGCAATAAACTCATAGCAGGAATCTCACTTCGACCTCCTCGCCGTACATCAAACTCTCGGCGATTATTTAATTGCTGCGCTACTGTTAGCTCCCAAAAATGATTTTCATTTTTAAAATACTTAGCATGCAATTTAAGCAAGTGATGATTCACTTTTTGCCTAGGCGCATCAATCTCATAACTGAATTTATCTTCGGTATAAAACGGAATTCCTCTGCCAAAAGCAGATTTCAAATCATTGACATTCCCGATATGTGAACCGCGCAAAACACCCAAGGTCGTATTGAATGAACTAAAATATAAATCCGTAAATAGTTTATCCTTAAAGGTTTTTTCTAACTGTAAGGCTATGTTTCGTTCGTTAGCTCCAGTATTATTCAAGAAGTAAGTTGGCGCGTTGCGGTCTCCATTTTTTTTAAGTGTGCCATTTACTCGCCAAGCCAATTTAGGGCTGTACTGCTCCAGACTTAAATTTGTGCCATGCCCACGCCCATTAGATTCAAAAAAATAAGAAGCGGACCCATGTAAATGCGGTTCTCGATTTATTTTACTAGGTTCAATCAATACAACGCTTCCTAAATTTGAACCAGGATATTGTAACGAACTCACACCTTTTAAAACACGAATTCTCTTCGCTACCATAGGGTCAATTTCTGGGCTATGATCATTGCCCCACTGCTGTCCGCTTTGAGCAATACCATTGTTTAAAATCGTTATGCGATTTCCATATAATCCATGCACAACGGGTTTGGCAATACCACTCCCATTGCGCATAGTACTTACTCCTGTTAAGGCTTCCAGCATATTTGACAAATTATCATTGGCTCTGTCACCTATTTGCTGTTTGTTCAATTGCTCTACATTTTGTGTGGTTCGACTGCCATTTTTATTTTGAATCTGCACACTGTGCAGCACATTATGATTATGCTCTAATGAAACGGTTAAGACAGTATCCTTTTTTATCTTAATAAAAAGTTGCCTGGATTCACAACCTATGTGACTAAAAACCATGTGATAATCGCCAGGGCAAATATTTTTTAAAACAAAACTGCCGTTACTATCGCTTTTAATCCCTTGACTTGTTTCTTTTATATAGACATTGACATACGGCAAAGACTCGGAACTAGAAAAATCTTGAACCGAGCCTTTTATTATCTTATTGCAATCTTGCGCTTTGGCACAACAAGGCAACAGAAAAAATAGTATTACGAGTAGTTGTCTATTGTACATCAACGTCAAAAGTAACCTCTATATCGGTTTCTCCGCCTGCATTGGTGATGTTGCCACCTGCTACGCCTGCGCCTGACTTGTTTGGCTCATGACGAAGGATTATAGTCATTTCACCAGAACCTGAAGCCATAGTTGTAACAGTAGATTCTAATCCTACTGGATTGCCATCGTCGTCCATATCAGCATAGGCTACCGAAAGACCAGCAACAGTTGTTGTAAAGAAAAACTGATGGTCAGCATCTTCTTCTTCAATCTCTTCAGTAATATCTTCTGCTGGCGTTTCTGTTTCGTTTAATAATTCCATAGCGCCTGTATACGTGGTATTGGGCGCTAGAGTTCCACCAGTAATAACCGGATCGTCACCTCCGTCACCATCTAAATCTTGAAACGTCATGGTAACTGCAGTTCCGCCACCTGAAGGAGTGAGAGTATAATTCAATGTAGTTATAACCTCTTCTTCGTTTGGTATAACCACGTCTTTGTCTTTCTTACAAGAAGAAAAACCGATGGTAGCGAGTGCAATGAATAAAATTCCGAATTTGTAGTTCATGATAATTGTTGTTTTTAATTTAAAATTGTTGTTTGTTTAATAAAATATGTGATTAGCATTGCGCACAGATTCCTGTAATGAATGCATTGTAATTTTTTGCTTGATATCCTTTAGGAAGGTCTAGTTTGAATTCATTTTTCATGCATTCTACGGTACCACAACTTGTACATTTAAAATGAAAATGATTGTGGCTATGGCTTTGTCCTTCATGGTCACAACCGGTGCAAATCACGAAATACTGTTTGCCATCGTCCCCTACTACTTTATGAAGCTTTCCATCGGCATAAAAGCGATTCAATACTCTGTAAATCGTAGCACGATCAATATTAGCATCCAACTTTTCTGCCAACATATCATGGCTTAGCGGATTTTGTTCTTTTTCAAGAATCTCCAATATATCAGCTTTTGTCCGTGTGTTTCGTCTTTGCATATTATTGCGACTTGTTTGCAATAGTAATCAATTATTAATAACCAGCAACCAATTCTGAAAAAAATATTTAATATATTAGGAAGATGAAAAAATCACTCCTATTCCTAACTATCATTTTAGGTACAATTCTTCTGACCTCGTGCAACCCAAATGAATCAGCACCAAAAGACGGAAAATTAGATCTACCCTACTTGTCATGCACTCCCTACTTCTAAGGTATGAGTAGCCTTGACAAAACACATTCAATCAAAACAATTAATTTAGCAATATGCACCGCTACTGGGTTTATATTATTTCTAATCAAAGAGCAACCGCAGTATACGTAGGCCTGACCAACAATATTTATAATAGAACATTACAACACAAAGAAAAAATTAACCCCAACTCATTCAGCGCCAAAAATAATTTGAACAAACTAGTCTATTACGAAGAGTTCGGCGACGTAAACTTGGCAATAAAACGAGAGAAACAATTAAAAAACTGGCACAGAGAATGGAAAGAAAATCTAATCAAAGAGAAGAATCCTGAATGGAAAGACCTGTTTGTTGATTTTACAATAGAGGGCTTCTAGTACATAAATCCAATCTACCCCACATGTCCCCGCTAAGGCGGGGCAAGCTATGCTGTCCCGATAGCTTTCGGGATCGTTTTAGTATCCTCGACAATAAACCGTTCAAAAAATACCCGTTAAAGAGTACCAACTGTTATTGTCGAGGATTCTGAACATTTCGTTCCTTCGTCACGAAATTTCAGAATGACAGACGGTATGTACTATAACTGCTAATCCTTAACTAAATTTGCCCAAGCAAACAATATGTCCTACGAAAACAAAAAAGCAAAGTGGCTTACGAAATATCCTGCCATATCTGATTTAGCAAAAAAAGCTAAAAAAAGAATGCCCAAGGTGGCGTGGGAGTATTTAGAAAGCGGCACGGGCAACGAAGATTTACTAGACAGAAACCGCAAGGCTTTCCAAGACATAAACTTCCTACCACAGTTTTGCAAAGGCGAATTACACGCCAACCCAGAAGTAGAATTGTTTGGTAAAAAATATGCTGCACCAATTGGTGTGGCACCCTTAGGACTCAGCGGATTAATCTGGCCAAAATCAGAAGAACATTTAGCCGCTAGTTGTAGCCGATGGAATATTCCTTTTTGCCTAAGCACCGTATCCACCAATACACCCGAAAAAGTGGGCAAACATATAGGCGATATGGGTTGGTTCCAACTTTACCCACCCAAGGACCAAGATATTTTAGACTCCCTACTCCAACGAGCCAAAGACTCCGGTTTTCATACCTTAGTTATTACAGCAGATATTCCAGTACCCAGCCTGCGCGAGCGTACCAAACGAGCCGGTATGAGTATGCCACCAAAAATTACACCGCGTATGATTTGGGAAGGTGCTACCCATCCGTCTTGGAGCTTATCTACTTTACGACATGGTATTCCCAGCCTCAAAACCGTGGAGCATTATACCAATAATAATAGCCTCAAGTTTGTAAGCGGATTTGTAGGCAACCGATTAGGTGGCACGCTAAGTTGGGATTATTGCAAACAGATTAAAGAAAAGTGGAATGGCCCTGTGGTTATAAAAGGAATCCTCCACCCCAATGATGC